>NZ_JADIZS010000001.1:0-374952 GCF_016704685.1 Candidatus Amarolinea dominans | reverse complement strand
GCAGGGTCATGTGTTTCACAGTGGCTGGCCCAGTCCTGCCTCGTACTCTCTGTCAACTTCAGCCAGCAGCGCATCGAGACGACCTGCTTCCAGGTCTTTCTCGATCTGCTTGTCCCACACCTCGGCGTGGTAATGATCGAGCCACGCCATCAATTCGGCAAAATCTGTGGTTGGTAGTCGGGTAATAGCAATTTCTATTTCCTTGACACTCATGATTCTCCCTGGTCGCCTTGCGGCTCGGAATGATTGTCTTCAAGAATATCTCGTTCTCCGACTCCACGAAGGGAACAAGCCATGCGTAGTCACGCATGTTGACGACAATGATACGTTGTCCTTTGTACTTTTCTGGATGTGGAGGCAGTATAACATTCATCCTTTGGCCCTGTCAAGGTCTGCTTCCGCCAAGCCATTCGCTACAGGACATTATGCTTTTGCGGATCGCCAGAGTGGGGTATAATCTGGCAATCGAAAGGTGAGCGCTCATGGACCACACGGAACGCCCTGTAAATTTCACCTGCCATTGGGTCGCCATTGGCAATGGCCGCCTGACGCTGTGGCACCGGCCCGGCGCACGCGCGGTGGCCGCCATGAAGCTGTTTGGCTGCGACTGCGTGCTGACCCTGCAGGCCGCCAGGGAACATGCCGACCTCATCGGGCAATGGGTCGCAGAAGCCGGCATCGAATGGCTTTGGCTGCCCCTGGAAAATGGAAAGCCGCCGCAGGCCGAAGCCGCGGCCTCGATCCTGGCGGCGCTGCCCAGACTCTCGCAGATGCTCGATGACGGCCGCTCGATCCTGATTCACTGCGCGGCCGGGATTCACCGCACCGGCATGGTGGCCTATGCCCTGCTGCGCTGGCGCGGTTTCGATGAGCCGGCTGCGCTTGCCCTCATCACCCAGATGCGGACGCACACCGGCGTCGGCGTTCAGCGCAAGCAGATTGACTGGGGCAACAGGGCCATACGACATTGACAGGGCGCGAACGAATATCGTACTCCCTGCGCCGCGGTTTTGATGCATCTTTGACACAGCTATCTAGCTACGCTACAATCAAATCACAAGGAAAGGTGGACCAACCGCGCTTGCTGATGACCCGGTAAACTGCATTATGTGCGCGAAGCCATCTGCCCTATTTAGCTCATATCACACCGGTGACCGCGGCCGCCGGCAAGTTCTACTCTCATCAAAAAGGCGGTCAACATGCCGGACCTGACCAGGGACGTGCCTGCATGAGCCAAGTCGTCATCGAAAATCCGGTCATCAACTCGCCTTATACCGAGCCGACCCGCCATTTCCGCTTTAGCGACGAAGGCATCACCAACGAGTTGGTTGAGGGCCGCCGTACCAGCTCGTACTTTGTGCCCATCGCCCGCCCGAAGAAAAAGGGCGCGCAGCTCACCTTCGACACCGAGTGGACGCAGGAGCGCATCCAGGAGAACAAGCTCATCAACGATATTCGCCGCCGTGTGGGCCTGTGGCGGGAAGGGGGCTATGTGGGCGTGACCCCGACCACGGCCCGGCTGCTGGCCTACTGGATTGCCCCCGACCGCGAAAAGAAGCTCTTCTTCTGCCAGATCGAGGCCCTGGAGACCATCATTTACCTGACGGAGGTAGCCAGGAAGTACGGCGATGCCTGGATCGAGAACGCGCTGCGCGCAGCCAACGACACGTCGAACCCCGGTCTGCCGCGCCTGGCCTTGAAGATGGCGACCGGCTCTGGTAAGACGGTGGTGATGGGCATGCTGATCGCCTGGCATACGCTGAATAAGGCCGCCTATCCGCAGGACGCGCGCTTTGCCAACACCTTTCTGATCGTCGCCCCCGGCATCACCATCCGTGACCGGCTGCGCGTGCTTCTGCCGAATGATCCTCAAAACTACTACCGCCAGCGCGACATTGTGCCAGCACACGAGATGGAGCGCCTGGGCCAGGCCAGGATCATCATCACCAACTTTCACGCGTTCCAACTGCACGAAAAGTCGGATGCCGCGAGGCTGACCAAAGAACTCGCCGGACAAACCACGACCGGCGTCAATCAGGAAAGCCCTGACCAGATGGTGCGACGGGTATGTCGCGAGCTGGGAACCAAGAAGAATATCATCGTCATGAACGATGAAGCCCATCACTGTTACCGCCGTAAGCCGGACGGCGAAGAGGAGAAGCTGACCGGCGAGGAGAGGCAAGAAGCCCGGAAACGTGATGAAGAAGCCCGCGTCTGGATCTCCGGCCTTGAGGCCGTGAAGGCGAAGCTCGGCGTGAAGGTGATCTATGATCTGTCGGCGACCCCCTTCTTTTTGCGCGGCTCCGGCTATGCCGAGGGGACGCTCTTCCCGTGGGTGGTTTCCGATTTTTCGCTGATTGACGCCATCGAGGCCGGTATCGTGAAGGTGCCGCGTGTGCCGGTGGCCGATGACTCGATGACCGGCGAACAGCCCACCTACCGCGACCTGTGGCTGCGCATCCGCGAGGACCTGCCGAAGAAGGGGCGCAAGACCGATGCGCTGAGCGGCGAACCGAAGCCGCCGCTCGAGCTGCAAGGGGCCTTGCACAGCCTCTACAGCAACTATGAGAAGTATTACCGCCTGTGGGAGCAGAACGCCGAAGCCCGCGCGCGCGGCATCACCCCGCCCGTTTTCATCGTCGTCTGCAACAACACGAACGTCTCCAAGCTGGTCTTTGACACCATCGCTGGCTGGGAGAAGTCCATCGGCGACAAGACCGTCGTCCAGGCAGGGCAACTGCCGATCTTCCGCAACGACGATGGCAGCGGCGGCTGGCTGCAACGACCGAATACGATTCTGGTGGACAGCCAGCAGCTTGAATCGGGCGAAGCGATGAGCGACGACTTCAAGAAGATCGCCGCGCGCGAGATCGAAGAATTCAAGGCCGAGTATCGCATCCGTTTTCCCGGTCGTGACGCCGAAAGCCTGACCGATGAAGACCTGCTGCGTGAAGTGATGAACACCGTGGGCAAGGCGGGCAAGCTCGGCGAACACGTGAAGTGTGTGGTCAGCGTTTCCATGCTGACTGAAGGCTGGGACGCGCAAACCGTCACTCACATCCTTGGTGTGCGCGCGTTCGGCACGCAGTTGCTGTGCGAGCAGGTGGTGGGTCGCGCGCTGCGGCGCGTGAGCTATGCCGCCAACGAAGCCGGGCACTTCGATGCCGAATACGCGGAAGTGTACGGCGTGCCCTTTTCGTTCATCCCGACGTCGGGCAGCAAAGTGGACCCCAAGCCTGGCCCGATGCCGACCCGCGTGCGGGCGCTGGAAAGTCGCAGCGCGTGCGAAATCACGTTCCCGCGCGTGCTCGGCTACCGCTACGAGTTGGCCGGCGAACGGCTGACGGCCACCTTCAGCGCGGCATCGCACCTGGCGCTTTCGACGGCTGACATTCCGACCCGCACCGAGAACGCGCCGATCGTCGGCGAAGCCAGCATCCACACGCTGGACGATCTGAAGCGCCGTCGCCCCAACGAAGTGGCCTTCTTGCTGGCGAAGCTCACGCTGGAGAAGTACTTCCGCCAGGATGGCGAAATGCGGAGCGACCGACCCGAAGAGCACAAGTTCGACGGCGAGGTGAAGATGTGGCTCTTTCCCCAACTGCTGGCTATTGCCAAACGCTGGCTGGCCGAATGTGTCACCCTGAAAGACCACACCTTCCCGCAACTGCTCTTGCTGATTTCGCTGGCGCACGACGCCGCGGATCGCATCTATCAGGCGATTGTCGCGTCTACGGACGGCACGGCCGCGATCAAGCCCATCCTGCGCCCGTACGATACGCTCGGTTCCACCCGCTATGTGGACTTCGACACGACGCGGCCGGTCTACGCGACGCGTGAGGACAAGTGCCACATCTCGCACGTGGTGGCCGACACGACTTCGTGGGAACAGAAGCTGGCCGCAGCGCTGGAAGAGATGGACGAGGTGCGGCGCTATGTCAAGAACCACAACCTGGGGTTCACCATCCCCTATGCCCTCGACGGCGAGGAGCACCAGTACATCCCCGACTTCATCGCGTGCATTGACGACGGCCACGGCCCGGATGACCTGCTGAACTTGCTGATCGAAGTGACCGGCGAGAAGAAGAAGGACAAGGCGGCCAAGGTGAGCACCGCGCGCACGCTGTGGGTGCCCGCGGTCAACCACCACGGCGGGTTTGGGCGTTGGGACTTCATCGAAGTCGCGGACCCGTGGGATGCGGAGAACACGATACGGGCCATTGTAGCGCAATCCGCCGGATTGCGTTCCTCACAATCCAGCGGATTGTGATACAGGGACAGGGAGAGTTGTGATACAGAGGGAGCGTTATGTCCAATCTTGCACCTGGGTCAGTCTATCGTCGTAATCTGCCGCACATCCAGCCGCCCGGCGCGACTCTATTTGTCACGTTTCGACTAGCGGGGTCTATTCCGGCAGACGTGCTGGCGGCGCTCTACGCGGAAGCCGAGCAGGCGCGGGCCGAATTAGAACGAACACCTGATTGCCCAGAGCGCACCGAACGCCTATATGAGGAGGAGCGACGTTTCTTTGGGAAATGGGACGCCGCTTTGGATCTGGGAAAAGGGCCTGACTGGCTGCGCAACCCGAAGATTGCGCAGTTGGTGGCCGATAACATGCACTACTTTGACGGGACACGCTACGATTTGCTCGCCTACTGTATCATGTCGAACCACGCTCATGTTGTCTTCACGCCATTGCTGAAGACGGCAGACGCGTATTACCCGCTGGCGCAAATTATGCATACCATGAAAGGCTATACAGCCGGGCGCGCGAATCAACTGTTAGGTCGCACCGGCGTGTTTTGGCTGCACGAGAGTTATGACCATTACGTGCGCAACGCGGCGGAGTTGGATCGCATTATCGCCTATGTGGTGAATAACCCGGTCAAAGCCGGCCTGATCTCGGAATGGCAGGCATGGCCGTGGACGTATTGCCGCGTATCACAATCCAGCGGATTGTGATACAGGCTGCGGCGAAACAGCGCATTGTGCCGCAATCCGCCGGATTGCCCCCCCCACAACCCGGCGGGTTGTGATACAGAGGAACTTGAATGCAGAACACGATACGGGCCATTGTACCGCAATCCGCCGGATTGCGCCCCCCACAACCCGGCGGGTTGTGGTACAGAGGAACTTGAATGCAGAACACGATACGGGCCATTGTACCGCAATCCGCCGGATTGCGCCCACAACCCGGCGGGTTGTGATACAGCGACCCCCCACCCGCCGGTGACCCCCCCCCCCCCGGCGGGGGTGCGCCCGGGAACCGGCCAACTCCCTTCTCCGCCACCTCGGGGCGGGGGGGGTGGGGCTGGGGGCTTGGTGGGTCCGTGGGTTGGGCCGAACAACCGCGCAGCGGGCCGCCCCCGCGGAGGGTTGCTCGTGAGCGGCCAGGCTGACGAGCTGCTGGAGGGGGCGAAAGCATGTCTAAACAAACGACTTCCACCACCATCACCGCGCTTAAACACGCGGACAAACGCGTCAACATTCCCACGGAGGAGCTGCGCGACTTTGTGGTGGACGACGAACAGGCGCCGAAGAGTCTGCGCTATCCGCGCGACCCGTCCCTGGACCCGCAGTTGGTCTGGCGCGGGAAGGATGAACAGGACGCGCAGGATCTGGCCGTGCCCGCCGTGCCGATCTACATCCAGGAAAAGATTCACCCGCAGTCCATCATCAACGACCTGCTGGCGCAGGCGGCGAAGCCCGGCTCCGCGCTGCGCGAGGCCGCGGCCAGCTACCAGTTGAACCTGTTTGCCGATTTCAACGGCGGCCCGGAGGAGTTCGATCAGAAGGTCGAGTTCTACCAGCACGAGCAGAACTGGGCCAACCGCCTGATTCTGGGCGATTCGCTGCTGGTGATGGCGAGCCTGGCGGAGAAGGAAGGGCTGCGCGGCAAGGTGCAGATGATCTACCTCGACCCGCCCTACGGCATCAAGTTCGGCTCTAACTGGCAGGTGAGCACGCGCAAGCGCGACGTGAAGGACGGCAAGGCCGAGGACGCCACGCGCCAGCCCGAACAGGTGCGCGCGTTCCGCGATACGTGGAAGCTGGGCATCCACTCCTACCTGGCCTACCTGCGCGACCGGCTGGTGGTGGCTCGTGATCTGCTGACCGAGACCGGCAGCGTCTTCGTGCAGATCGGGGATGAGAATGTACACCTGGTGCGCTGCGTGCTGGATGAGGTGTTTGGGAGTGAGAATTTTGTTTCGCTGATAACTTTCTCAAAAACGAGTAGTGCGACAACGGAACTATTGGCTGGAACGTGTGACTATATAATCTTGTATGCCAAAGACAGACAGAAAGTCAAATACCGCCAACTTTTCATTGACAAGGCGATAGATGGCGAAGGCGCGTCGGCATACGACAAGATCGAGCTTGCAGATGGCCGGCGACTGCGATTGACAACTGCACTAAGCAGTAGTCTCGATCTCTCCAATGCAAGGCATTACCGCCTCAGTGACATGCGTAGTCAAAGACCACCAGGAGATTTTCCGGTTACGTTTCAAGGCAAGACAATTCGTCCTATAAGTGGCTACTGGAAGACCGGACAAGACGGGTTCCAGCGCCTCGTCAATGCAAGAAGAATTGAGCTGAGTGGGAATACGCTGAATTACGTTCGTTACTTGAGCGACTTTCCTGCTTTTCCGATTACAAACATATGGAACGATGTTGGAAGTAGCGTTGGAGGCGACAAGGTTTATGTCGTACAGACCGGCACAAAGATAATCGAGCGTTGCCTTCTCATGACCACCGACCCCGGCGACCTGGTGCTCGATCCCACCTGCGGCAGCGGCACCACGGCCTACGTCGCCGAGCAGTGGGGCCGGCGCTGGATCACCTGCGACACCAGCCGCGTGGCCCTGGCGCTGGCGCGTACGCGGCTGATGGCCGCCAAATACCCGTACTACCTGCTGGCTGACTCGCCCGACGGCAGCAAGAAGGAATCGGAGCTGACCGGCCAGATGCCACCCGATTACAGGACCGCAGGCGACATCAAGAAGGGTTTCGTCTACAAGCGCGTGCCGCACGTCACGCTCAAGTCCATCGCCAACAACCCGGACATCCACGAAGGCATGACGCGCGCGGAGATTGATGCCGCCATTGCCCGCCACACCGAGAGCGAAACCCTCTACGATCAGCCCTACGAGGACAACAAGCGCGTGCGCGTGTGCGGCCCGTTCTCGGTGGAGAGCCTGTCGCCGCACCGCGTGCTCTCGACCGCGGATGAGTTCGCGGACGGCGCGCTGAGCGAACAGGAAGCCCGCCAGCAGCAGGACTTCGCGACGATGATCCTGGACAACCTCAAGAAAGCCGGTGTGCAGAACACGCGCAAGGGCGAACGCCTGACCTTCGACCGGCTCGACCCGTACCCCAGCGCCTGGCTGCACGCCAGCGGTGAATACACCGACGCCGCGGGTAAGCCGCGCCGCGTGGCCGTCTCCATCGGCCCGGAGCACGGCACGGTCGGCCCGGAGCAGATCAAGGAAGCGGCCAAAGAAGCGGTGCAGGGTGTCGGCTTCGATATGCTCGTCGTCTGTGGTTTCGCCTTCGACCCGCACGTCTCCGAAGAGGTCAAACGTTACGGCAAGCTGACCGTCTTGCCGGCCAAGATGAACCCCGACCTGGCGATGGGCGACGAGTTGCTCAAGAAGACCGGCGCGGGGAACCTATTCATGGTTTTTGGCGAGCCGGACGTTGAGATCCGAAGGGTTCGTAGTGACGACTTCAGTCGTTCTGCGACTGAAGTCGCGACGACGAACCAGATCGTCGTCGAAATCAAAGGCGTGGATGTCTACGACCCGACCACCGGGCAGATTCGCAGCGCATCCACCGACGACATCGCGTGCTGGTTCATTGACACCGACTACAACGGCGAGAGCTTTTTCGTGCGCCACGCCTACTTCACCGGCGCGGAAGAACCGTATGACAAACTCAAGCGCGCCTTGCGCGCGGAGATAGACGAGGCGGCCTGGAGCGTGCTCTACAGCACCGTCAGCCGGCCGTTCGCCCCGCCCAAATCGGGCAAGATCGCGGTGAAGGTCATCAATCACTATGGCGATGAGGTGCTGAAGGTGTTTGGCGTGTGAAGATGGCTGGTATGCTCCCAAGGTTCGTGTTCAAGGTTAGGAGGAACGCTTATGCGCAGCAGATTGATGACGGTTTTGATTGTGATGGTCGTGCTGGCCGTGGCAGGCGTGGGCCTGCTGAATGCGGCCGGGAACGGACCGGTGGATCCGCCGGCCCCGCCGGGAACGATGAGTTCGTACACGTTGGAGCAGATCTACCAGCGGCTGACGACGGGCAACTACTTTGCGAAGCAGAACGGGTTCACGGAGCCGGCGAGCGGGCCGGGGACGGGGACGATGCACACGCTGGATCAAATCATGGCGCAGGCGCAGCCGCGGGCGCTGGCGAAGCGCGTAGCCAAGACGGGACAGACTCAGTGCTGGGACGCCGCCGGCGCCTTGATCCCGTGTGCGGGCACCGGCCAGGACGGGCAGTACCAGGCAGGGATCGAGCCTGCGGTTGTGGCGATTTTTGGAACTGCCTACAACACGCCGGCGTGGACCGGGGTGCGGTTTACGGACAATGGCGATGGGACGGTAACGGACAACCTGACGGCGTTGATTTGGCTGAAGAACGCCAATTGCTTTGGGACCAGACTTTGGGCGACGGCCCTGACCGACGCCAACGCGCTGGCCAGCGGTTCTTGCGGTCTCAGCGACGGTTCCATCGCCGGCGGCTGGCGGCTGCCGAATGCAAACGAGATGCATAGCTTGATTGATCTGACGCAGAGTAATCCTGCCTTGCCCGCAGGCCACCCCTTCACCGGCGTCCAGGTGAATCTCTACTGGACGAGCACCACTGTTGACTACCACACGTCGGGCGTCGTGGTCGTGGCCCTGTCCGACGGCGCCCCGGTCGGCGCCGAAAAGGGGGGAATCGTCTACGTGTGGCCGGTGCGTGGCGGACAATGAATGAGGTTTTGCAATGAACTACGAAAAGCGACCACGTCCATTAGTCTCCGCTTTACTCGTGCTGCTGGTGCTGCTGGCCACGGCCGTCGGTAACGTCACAGCCCAAGACCCAGGTGGGAAAGGTCCTGCAGCCGGGATGCCCTCTCAGGTCGTTGGCCCCCTGGTGGGACCGACGGTGAATGGAACCCTGGACGGCAGCGACCCCACCTTCACCCGTCCCCAGAACAGCCCGGTTGTCACCGTCAACTGTGCTTCGGCATGGACTCCGTCCGCTGGCGGCTTCCGTTACGAAGCCCACGCCTTCCACGTCACCAACAACAGTCCCATCCAGATCGAGGTCAACGCCGCGGGCACGACCATCGGCGACACCTTCCTGATCGTATCGTGCCATCCGTTCAATGCCGCGACCCCCAGCGTCAACGGCGTGATCACCGACGACGACGATGGCGCGGGCTTGCTGAGCGCCATTACCCTGGCCGATAACGTGACGCTCACGCCAGGCAAAACCTATTGGGCGGTCATCACGACCTACGACCCCGGCGCCACGGGCGCCTACCAGCTCGACTTCAGCGACAACGTGGTGTTGGGCGTCCCGCCCAAGAAATGGGCCTGGAGCACCAACGCCGGCTGGATCAACTTTGCGCCGACCGCCCCGAACGGCGCGTTCACCGACGGCGTCGCGGTCTATCCCGACCATCTGGAGGGCTACGCCTGGGCCGAGAACGCCGGCTGGATCCGCCTGGGCACGCACACGAGCGGCGGGGCATGGACCTACGCCAACACCTCGGCCACCAACTACGGCGTGAACCGCAACCCGACCACCGGCGCGCTCTCCGGCTACGCCTGGAGCAGCACCTCCGGCTGGATCAAGTTCGACCCGGCCTGGCAGCCGTTGGAGATCGGCAGCACAGACGACGCGTCCGTGGCGCCAGCGAACAACGCCGAGGCAACGCCCCAAGTCACCGGCCCCCCCACCCGCCTGGGTCCGCCCAGCCCGGTCCAGCGCAGCGCCCAGGAGCTGCGCGATCTGCTAGAGGCGCCCTCCGCCGACGTGGTGCGGGACGGCAGCTTCGAGTTGGGCACGCCCAACCCCTTCTGGTCTGAGGCGTCAACCAACTTCGGCACGCCCCTGTGCGGCCCTGGCTGCAGCAGCGCTTCGCACACCGGCCTCTGGTTCGCGTGGTTCGGCGGGATTAGTGTCTATGAAGCCGGCAGCGTGTCGCAGAGCGTGACCATCCCATCCGGTGGGCCGGCGACCTTGAGCTTCTGGGTAAAGAACTCTTCCTGTTCCGGCAGCGCGGCCGACTACCTCGAGGTCAAGGTGGACGGCGCCCAGCGGTGGGTGACGACGGCTGCCGACCCGGCCTGCACTACGCCTGGCTACCGCCAGGTCACGGTGGACGTCAGCGCGTATGCCGACGACGCCGCGCATGTGCTGCAGTTCCATTCGGAGGTCTTCGGCCCCGCGATCACGAACTTCTTCCTGGACGACGTGGCGCTGAATGCCAACTACGGCGCCGTGGTGGATGGTGTGGGCAACTTCAGGGGTTACGCCTGGAGCGAGAACCTCGGCTGGATCAAGTTCAGCGGAACGGCTGGCGACGCGACGCCGTACCAGGCCCAGGTGCGCTGCGTGATTGACGTCAACGCCAGCGGCACGGTGGATGTCATTGACGTGCAGCTGGTCACCAGCGCCTTTGGCCTGAATGTGCCGGCCTACGACTTCAACCACGACAGTGTTGTGAATGTGGCGGATATTCAGTTTGTGGCGAATCGCTGGCGGGTCGGCTGCTAGGCAGCCGCGGCGCGGGCAGTTGAAACCGCGGCAACCGTGACGAGGTCGGCTGCCGGAGGCTGCCGGTGGCCGGCGCCGGCTTAACCGGCCCGGCCGCAGGCTGAATTGTTACCAGCGTACTTCACGATACGATTGACAAGGAGAATCAAGATGACGAAGGGCCGGATGGAAGCCTTCAGCGATGGGGTGCTTGCCATTATCATCACGATCATGGTGTTGGAATTGAAGGTGCCGCACGACGCGACGCCGAATGCGCTGATTCCACTCATTCCCGTGGTTCTGAGCTATGTCCTCAGTTTTGTTTTTGTCGGTATCTACTGGAACAACCATCACCACCTGTTGCAGGCGATCAGGCATGTGGACGGGGGCGGTTCTGTGGGCGAACTTGCACCTGCTGTTCTGGCTGTCGCTGATTCCCTTCGTCACCGCGGATGGGCGAAAACCAGTTTGCCCCCTGCCCGTGGCTTTGTATGGTGTGGTCCTTCTGTTGCTTCCATCGCCTATTACATCCTGGCCCGCGCCCTCATCGCCGCGCATGGCACGGATTCCGTGCTGGCAACCGCGCTCGGTCGAGACGTCAAGGGTAAGGTGTCGGTGGTCGCCTATGCCGCGGCCATTCCGCTGGCGCTTGCCAGCTCCTGGTTGGCTTTCGGGCTATTCGTCCTGGTGGCTATCATGTGGCTCGTGCCCGACCGCCGTATCGAGAAAACGTTGACTGGTACATGAACCAAACCAAGGGATGGTGCGCTTCTGTGTATTCCAACAAGCTGTTGGCGAAGGTGCGTAACGCCTGCGGTATCGCCCTCGTGCTGATAGGGCTGCTCGCCGGCTGCGTGACGCAGACGCCGGCCGCCGGCTCGCCCGCTCCTGCGTCTGTGACCCCGCCTGCCGCGACGGCGACGACCGCCGATCTGCCGCCCGCGTCCACGCCGGCGCCCAGGTGCGCCTCCTGTGGCAGGAGTGGTAACACCCGCGCTCGATTTTTGTAACTGCTGGGTCTGCCTGGAATTCAGATAGGAAATTCAGACAGGATTCACAGGATTGACAGGATATTCGAACTCTCGTGGCGGTAGTTTTGCACACCACAGAGCAAGAATCCTGTACATCCTGTTCATCCTGTCCAAATCAACTTGCAGGGTGAGCAGTTACGGACTGACAGGATATTCGAACTCTCGTGGCGGTAGTTTTGCACACCCCAGAGCAAGAATCCTGTACATCCTGTTCATCCTGTCCAAATCAACTTGCAGGGTGAGCAGTCACCGATTCTTTCAACAAGAGGAACATTATGAACCCGAATCTGAAACTGTTGCTGGCGCTGGCCCTCGGCTTGACCGCCGGCCTGACGCTGTTCTCAGCCCTGGCCTCTCCTGGTCAGGAGCCATTGACCCTGGTTTACATCTCGCCTCAGCCCGCAGCTCAGTTTGTCTCGGCCAACGCGGCCATCGCCATTCGGCAGGGCGAGGAGATCGAGCGCGCCAGCCTGTTGCGCGCCGGGCTGTTCCAGGTGACTGGCGCGCAGAGCGGCGCGCACCCTGGGCGCACGATTCTGGCCGACGATCGCCAGACCGTCATTTTCGAGCCGGCGCAGCCCTTTACGCCCGGTGAAACGGTGGCGGTGACGGTGCATCCTGGCTTGCAGACGCAGGCCGGCCGCGCCATCCAGGGTGTTTCGTTCCAATTCACCATCTCCGCCATGCCGCCGCTGGCCGCACACAGGCCGCCAGATGAAACCGTCATCGCCGCAGACCCTGACCTGATCGCCGCGCCCGCGCCGCGGTCGGCCATCGAACAGAACCCGGACGCGACGCCCCGCTATGTGACCGTGCCGGCCGACTTTCCGGCCATCACGGTGACCGTGCCGGCCTCCGAGGCCGCGGCTGATGGTTTTGTCTTTATCACCGATTTCACCGGCCCCGGTTTGCCAACGGCCGCTCCCTATGTGATGATGGTAGACAACCAGGGCGAGCCTGTCTATTACCGGAAACTACCGCCCAACCAGGCCGGCACCGACTTCAGGAAGTGGCCCAACGGCCAGTTGACCTTCTACGACCGCAGCGTGGGGCGCTTCCACATCCTGGATCACGCCTATGCCACCGTTGGCTACTATTATGCCAAGCTCCGCTGGACCGACCAGCATGACTTCGAGCTGATGCCAAACGGCAACCAGCGCTACCTTGTTTACGATCCGCAGCAAATTGACATGAGTCAGATTGTGCCCGGCGGCTTTCCTACCGCCACGGTGTATGGCCTGGTCGTGCAGGAGCTGGACCTGGGCCGCAACATCCTGTTCGAATGGCGCAGTTGGGACCACTTCGCCATCACCGACACCAACGTCAGCCTGACGACCCCGGTGATTGATTACGTTCACGGCAACACCGTGACCAGCGACCTGGACGGCAACATCTTGATTTCCGGCCGCCATGTGGACGAAATCACCAAGATCAACCGCCAGACCGGAGCCGTGATGTGGCGCTGGGGCGGCAAGCGCAATCAGTTCACCTTCATCAACGACAGCCGCGGCTTTTCCCATCAACACGACATCCGCGTGCAGCCCAATGGGCACTACACCCTGTACGACAATGGCAACCACCTGAATCCCGAATACTCCCGCGCCCTGGAGTATGTGTTGGATGAAGAACACCTGACGGCCACGTTGGTCTGGGAATATCGCAACACGCCGGACACCTACGGCGACAGCATGGGTAATGCTCAGCGCCGGCCCAACGGCAATACTGTGATCGGCTGGGGCAGCGGGCTGCCGACGTTGACCGAAGTGACACCAAGTGGCATCAAGGCTTTTGAACTCACCATGGCCGTGGGGCATCAGAGCTACCGGTCTTACCGTTTCCCCTGGAAAGGGTATCCCACCTGGCCGCCCACCCTGGCCGCCGTCACAGCGGTCGGTCGAACTACCCTGTACGCCAGTTGGAACGGCGCCACGGAAGTGGCCTCCTACCGCATCTACGGCGGCGTGACGCCGCGGGTCGTCATTTCTCTGGTGGGCACGCAGATCAAGACCAGTTTCGAGACGAGCACCGATATCACTGAGTTGCTTGACGACTTTTGCTTCTTTCGGGTCTTGCCCGTGGATCGGCAGGGTCATGATATGACCTATTCCAACGTGGTTTCCACCGGCAGTGAGGCGTGTCACTCGGCGTATCTTCCCTTCCTGGGACAGTAATCCATCAGTTGCCCATGCCCCGGGGGCACAACCGTGGATGAAAATGTAGCGCAAGCCGCTGGCTTGCCTCCGTGGCGCGGGGCGCTGCAATCCGGCGGATTGCGTTACAGGGCTATTTTCAAGTCAGTGGCCCAGCGGGCGCCAACCGTGGATGAAATAGGCGCAAGCCGCTGGCTTGCCTCCGTGGCGCGGGCGCTGCAATCCGGCGGATTGCGTTACAGGCTGTTTTCAAGTCAGTCGCCCATGCGGGCGCACAACCGTGGATGAAATGTAGCGCAAGCCGCTGGCTTCCCCCCGTGGGGCGCCGCAATCCGGCGGATTGCGTTACAGGGCTGTTTTCGAGTCTCCGTCCCCGCGGCGCACAACCGGGATGAAAATGTAGCGCAAGCCCTGGCTTGCCCCGTGGCGGCGGGCGCTGCAATCCGGCGGATTGCGTTACAGGGCTGTTTTCAAGTCAGTCGCCCATGCCCCGGGGGCACAACCGTGGATGAAATGTAGCGCAAGCCGCTGGCTTGCCTCCGTGGCGCGGGGCGCTGCAATCCGGCGGATTGCGTTACAGGGCTGTTTTCAAGTCAGTCGCCCATGCGCGGGGCGCACAACCGTGGATGAAAATGGCGCGCAAGCCGCTGGCTTGCCTCCGTGGCGCGGGGCGCTGCAATCCGGCGGATTGCGTTACAGGGCTGTTTTCAAGTCAGTCGCCCATGCGCGGGGCGCACAACCGTGGATGAAAATGTAGCGCAAGCCGCTGGCTTGCCTCCGTGGCGGGGGGCGCTGCAATCCGGCGGATTGCGTTACAGGGCTGTTTTCGTCAGCGCCCGGCGGGGCACAACCGTGGATGAAAAGCCGCGAACCGCCTCCGTGGCGGGCGCTGCAATCCGGCGGATTGCGTTACAGGGCTGTTTTCAAGTCAGTCGCCCATGCGCGGGGCGCACAACCGTGGATGAAAATGTAGCGCAAGCCGCTGGCTTGCCTCCGTGGCGCGGGGCGCTGCAATCCGGCGGATTGCGTTACAGGGCTGTTTTCAAGTCAGTCGCCCATGCGCGGGGCGCACAACCGTGGATGAAATGGCGCAAGCCGCCGGCTTGCCTCCGTGGCGTGGGGCGCTGCAATCCGGCGGGTTGCGTTACAGGCCTATTTTCAGGTTAGTAGATGAACTCGCGGATGTCGTACAGGGACACTTTGGGCGCGCCGGGCTGGCGCCAGAAGCGCAAGCCCGCGCGCAGACGCCGACTTTGTTCCTCAATCTCGCTGGCCGCCAACAGGCGCAGGCCGGCCGTGGTCGCTTGCGCCTCGTAGGTTGCAGTCGGATAGTCCATCAACTCTGAAAAGTAGATGAGATCGTGCGCGTCGAGCGGCAACGCGTTGATCAGCCGGGTGGTCGCGGTGATGTGCGCCTCTTGGTAGGTCTGGCCGCCGGCGCCGACCAACACGATGATGCCTACCGCCACGCCGGCCTCTTTCAAGTGGGCAATCAGGGTTTGCGCTTCGGCAGGCGTGTTGGGCTTGCCCAGGAAGCGCAGCAGCGTAGGATCGCCTGTCTCCAGCCCGATATAGGCGCGCCGCAGGCCGCGCGCGGCCAGGGCGCGCCAGTCCTCCACGGTCTTACGCCGGGTCGAAAAGGCATCTACAAAGGAATAGATGCCCTGCAAATGCTGCGGATGGGCCTCTTTCCAGGCGCGGCCGATCCTGTCAAGCCCGGCGGCGCGATCACGAATTCCGTGTTAACCGCATCCAGCAGGGGCAACAAAGCGGCCTGCGGAATCATCAGCGCATTGGCATCGCCCAAGAAAATGGAGCGTCGCAGGGTCAGGGCCTCGCCGAAGAAGGCGCGTACGGCGTCCATGTGCGCCCGGAACTCCGCCAGCGTCTTGACGTGGAAGCGCCGATCACGGTAGAAGCCGCAGAAGCTGCATGCATCGTAGGCGCAGCCCCTCGGTGGCTTGCAGATAGAGCGCCAGGTATTGGTCGGGCGGCAGGATCGTCACCGGCTTGTAGAGACGTTCGTAGACCTCGCGTTCATCTTCTAACTTGTCATAATTGCAGGAGGCGACGCGTGCCAGGGCGGCCAGGATTGCAGCCGGCGCCTGGCCTGCAGAAGCATCGCCCTGATCCTGGATATGCGCCAGCACTTCCGCGGCGGTGTCATACGCGCGCTGCTCCAGCGCCTGCACCTCAGCAGGGGTCAGAAAGCGACGCTGGCGCGACGATAGTCCCGCGGGCGGGCCCGGGCGTTTTTCCAGGATCGCATTGGCCAGGCTGCGGCGAAAGGTGCTTCCTTGCACGAAGGCCCCATGCAAACGGCCGGCCGCGTCGAACGTAAACATCGTTTGCGCGTCCAGCATGATGGTGGTTGATTCTGGCCGTTGATTGATGATGGTTGTCTGGCCGCCGGGCAGCGGCAGGCGTAAAATCGTCATTGGCTCTTCTGCCTTTCTTCTTCTTCCCTTGCCTGGTGCATTTCATTCTAGCCCTCCCGATTTGCCTTAGACATGACTAGCGTCATTGCGGCACGTCTGGCTGAATACTATAACAAAGGGGCATTCTGTGGTTGCGCAAGGACGCGCGGTCACCGGACAGACACGAAGGTAGGCAAACGAAACCCCACGCCTGGCTCAATCGAGCCAGTTCAAGTTAAAGAGTATCGAAATAGACACACCCCACGGCAAGCAAGGGCGCTTACACACAAACTGATTTTCTGAGGAGACAAATCATGCGCGAGATAACGACGATTGATGGCAATGAAGCTGCAGCCTTCATTGCGCACAAGACCAGCGAGGTCATTGCCATCTATCCCATCACCCCGTCCAGCGTGATGGGAGAATGGGCCGACACCTGGTCAGCCCAGGAGGAAAAGAATATCTGGGGCACCGTGCCTCTGGTCGTCGAGATGCAGAGCGAAGGCGGGGCGGCCGGCGCCGTGCATGGGGCTTTGCAGACAGGCTCGCTGACCACCACCTTCACGGCTTCTCAGGGTCTGCTGCTGATGATCCCCAACATGTACAAGATCGCCGGCGAGTTGACCTCGACGGTGTTCCATGTGGCCGCGCGCTCGTTGGCCGCGCAGGGCCTTTCCATTTTGGCGATCACAGCGATGTGATGGCGACGCGTGCTACCGGCTGGGCGCTGTTGTGCAGCGGCGCCGCGCAAGAGGTGATGGACATGGCGCTGATTGCCCATGCCGCCACGCTGGAAGCCAGGGTGCCGTTCATTCATTTCTTCGATGGCTTCCGCACCAGCCATGAAGTCACCAAGATCGAAAAGCTCGACACCGACGACATTCGGGCGATGATTGATGATTCCCTGGTCGCGGCGCACCGGGCGCGTGGTCTCAACCCTGACCATCCCTTCATGCGCGGCACCGCGCAGAACCCCGATGTCTACTTCCAGGGTCGCGAGACGGTCAACCCGTTCATCCAGGCTACGCCGGCCATCGTGCAGAAACAGATGGATCGTTTTGCCAAGCTGACCGGCCGCCAGTACCATCTGTTCGACTATGCGGGCGCGCCCGATGCGGAGAAGGTCATCGTGGTGATGGGGTCAGGCGGCGAGACGGCCGAGACCACGGCCAACTACCTGAACGCACGTGGAGCCAGGGTGGGCGTGGTCAAGGTGCGCCTGTTCCGGCCCTTCAGCGCGCTTGATCTGGTGGCTGCACTGCCGCCGACGGTCAAGACGATTGCGGTGCTCGATCGCACCAAGGAGCCGGGCAGCGCGGGCGAACCGTTGTACCAGGATGTGATCACAGCCCTGTTCGAAACGGGCCGCTTCGTCAAGGTGATCGGCGGACGATATGGCTTGGGCAGCAAGGAATTTACGCCGGCCCAGGTCAAGGCCGTTTATGATGAGATGGACAAGGCGGCGCCCAAGAATCATTTCACCGTGGGCATTACGGACGATGTGACCCACACCAGCCTGGTCGTTGACCCAACCTTTGATCTTGAGCCGGCCAGTGTGGTGCGCTGCCTCTTCTATGGCCTGGGCGCTGACGGCACCGTGGGCGCCAACCACAACAGTATCAAGATCATCGGCACCGAGACCAACAATTATGCGCAGGGCTATTTCGTCTATGATTCCAAGAAATCGGGCACGGTGACGGTCTCGCACCTGCGCTTTGGCCCGGATCCGATTCACATGCCGTTCCTGGTTTCCAGCGCCAATTTCGTGGCCTGCCATCAGTTCAACTTCCTGGAGCGCTACGATGTGCTGGAAAAGGCCGCTCCCGGCGCGACCTTCCTGCTCAACAGCCCGTTCGGCCCGGAGGATGTGTGGGACAATCTGCCGCGTGAAGTGCAGCGGACCATCATTGACAAGCACCTGAAGTTCTACGTCATTGATGCCTACCAGGTGGCCCGTGAGACCGGCATGGGTGTGCGCATCAACACCATCATGCAAACCTGCTTCTTCGACATCTCCGGCGTGCTGCCGCACGACGAGGCGATTGCAGCCATCAAGAACGCCATTCGCAACAGCTACCAGAAGAAGGGCGAGGCCGTTGTGCAGCAGAACTTCGCCGCGGTGGACTACACGCTGGAGCATTTGTACCAGGTGACGGTGCCTGCGCAGGTGACCAGCACCGTGGCCCGGCCGCCAGCGGTATCAGCCGCAGCGCCGGCATTTGTCCAGGGCTTGACAGCCATGCTGATGGCGGGCAAGGGGGACAGCGTGCCGGTCTCCTTGATGCCTGCGGATGGCACCTATCCCACGGGCACCTCGCAGTGGGAAAAGCGCAGTATTGCGCAAGAAATCCCGGCGTGGGATGAGGATGTCTGTATTCAGTGCGGCAAGTGCGCCCTGGTTTGCCCGCACGCGGCCATTCGCATGAAGTTCTACCCGCAGGAACAGGCCGCCGGCGCACCGGACACCTTCAAGACCCACAAGGCGATCGGCAAGGAGTTCCCGGACATGCTCTGCACGATCCAGGTGGCGCCGGATGACTGCACCGGCTGCGGCGCCTGTGTCTACATCTGCCCGGCCAAGAACAAGAAGGAGCCGCGCTTCAAGGCCATCAACATGGAGGCGCAGTTGCCGCTGCGTGATGCGGAGCGTGTCAACTACGAATTCTTCCTCGATCTGCCGGAGATTGACCGCGACCTGGTCAAAGTAGACTCGGTCAAGGGATCGCAGTTGTTGCAGCCGCTCTTCGAGTATTCGGGCGCCTGCGCCGGCTGCGGTGAGACGCCCTACATCAAGCTGCTCACCCAGTTGTTCGGCGATCACCTGGTGGTGGCCAATGCCACCGGCTGCTCGTCCATCTATGGCGGCAACCTGCCGACGACGCCCTGGTCGCAAAATGCAGACGGGCGCGGTCCGGCATGGTCGAACAGCCTGTTCGAGGACAACGCCGAGTTTGGCCTGGGCATGCGGCTGTCGCTGGACAAACAGGCGCAGTTTGCACGCGAGTTGGTGGAGCAACTGCGCGACCTGATCGGCCCTACGTTGGCGGATGAGCTGTTGACGGCCGATCAGAGCCAGGAGAACGGCATCCGGGCGCAGCGGGCGCGGGTGGTACAGCTCAAGTCCATCCTGGCCGGCTCAGACCTGCCGCAGGCTGTCCTGTTGTTGAGTCTGTCTGAGAACCTGGTCAAACGCTCCCTGTGGATTGTGGGCGGCGATGGTTGGGCCTACGACATCGGCTACGGCGGTCTCGATCATGTTCTGGCCTCTGGTCAAAATGTCAACGTGTTGGTGCTCGACACCGAAGTCTACTCGAACACCGGCGGGCAAAGCTCCAAGTCCACGCCACGCGCGGCGGTGGCGAAGTTCGCTGCGGCTGGCAAGGGGACGCCGAAGAAGGACCTGGGCATGATCGCCATGACCTACGGCTACATCTACGTGGCGCGTGTGGCCATGGGCGCCAATGATGCGCAGACGATCAAGGCTTTCCTGGAGGCCGAAGCGTATGACGGCCCCAGCCTGATCATCGCCTACAGCCACTGCATCGCGCACGGCTACGATATGCGGGTGGGCAGTGATCAGCAGAAGGCGGCGGTTGCCAGTGGTCATTGGCCGCTCTTCCGTTACAACCCGGCCGACGCGGCCGCAGGACACAATCCCCTGCGCCTGGACTCGAAGGCGCCCTCGATCTCCTTCCAGGATTACGCCTACAAGGAAACGCGCTATAATATGCTCACCGCCTCCAAACCGGTTGAGGCGCGCCAGCTCATGCAGCAGGCCCAGCGCGATGTGACGGATCGCTGGCGCTTGTACGAGCAGATGGCCTCGATCAAGTATGAAGGTGACAGCACCGGAAACGCCTGACGCAAGGAACTTGTGGCCGGATGTGGCGGCTGCCCCGGGCGGGCGCTGCATCCGGCCAGACACACGATTACAGAAAGGACGCACTTATGGACCTCTCAACTACTTACATGGGGCTGAAACTGCGCAATCCCATCGTGCCTTCGGCGTCACCGCTGTCGAGGAGCATTGACAGTATCCGCCACATGGAAGACATGGGCGCCGGCGCCGTGGTCATGTACTCTCTGTTCGAAGAACAGATCGTACATGAGTCGCTTGCGCTCGATCATTTCATCTCCTACGGCAGTAACTCCTACGCCGAGGCGCTCAGCTACTTCCCCACCGCGCACGAGTTCAACCTCGGGCCCAACGAATACCTGGAACATCTCTTCCGGGCCAAACAGGCCGTCAACATTCCGATCATCGCCAGCCTGAATGGCGTCAGCCTGGGCGGTTGGATTGACTACGCCCGCCTGATGGAACAGGCGGGCGCGGACGGACTGGAGTTGAATCTCTACTTCCTGGCGACCAACCCTGAGATGAGTGCGCAGGCCGTGGAGCAGGATTATGTTGATGTGCTCAAGGCGGTCAAGGCCACAGTCAGGATACCGGTGGCCATGAAGCTCAGTCCGTTCTTCAGCGCCTTCCCCAACTTTGCCCGCCGCCTGGACGAGGCCGGCGCCAACGCCCTGGTGATGTTCAACCGCTTCTACCAGCCTGAACTCGATGTCGAAGCCCTGGAAGTGGTGCCGCACATCGTGCTCAGCACACCGGACGAATCGCGGGTGCCCATTCGCTGGGCCGCGATCCTGTATGGTCGCATCAAGGCTTCCATGGCGATCACCAGCGGCATTCACACGCCGGAAAATGTGTTGCAGGCGATCATGGCCGGTGCAGATGTGACTAACGTCTGCTCACTGCTGCTGAAGTCGAGCATTGCCAAGATTGACTGGCTGCTGAAGAGCGTTACCTGGTGGATGGAAGAGCACGAGTATGAATCCATCGAACAGATGAAGGGCAGCCTGAGCCAGCGTTCGGTCGCGGAGCCGGGCGCGTTCGAGCGAGCCAATTACATGAAGGCGCTGACGAACTACAAGGTGTAAACCCACTCATTTTCAGCGCCCCAGGAAGCACGCGGCGCTCACCGCGCCCGCTGCCCCCCCTGACAAAGGAGCAGGACGATGTCGTCCTGCTCCTTCTCTTTGGAGGTTCGCGCTGTGTCTTTCATCGGTCTGTCTTTTAGTCCAGGAATTCCAAAATGTGAACGGAATGGCTGCCCGTAAATGGGCCTGCGCTCCTCGTTCGGGCGGTTTTGGCCCAAAATCCCCGAGATAGGTGGGCAGCAAGAGGGATTGTGGGCGTTGGAAAGCTACATTTGGAAATGCGGCGCCCCGTAGGGGCACCTTGACTTGAGCGAGCGATGCCCCCCCACACCCGTCGTCCCGTAGGGACGATTGAATGAGGCCGCCCCGAGCGCAATCCGTCGCTAAGGTCAGGTGTCCCTACGGGACGGAGCTTCCGCCCGATCAGCCCGCTGGGCTTCGATCTGCGCCCGCTGGGCTTCAGTTTGCGCTCGCTGGGCTTCAGTTTGCGCCCGCTGGGCTTCAGTTTGCGCCCGCTGGGCTTCAGTTTGCGCCCGCCGCGCCTCAGCCTGTGCCCGCCGCGCCTCAGCCTGTGCTCGCAGCGCCTCGGCCTGGGCTTGGGCCATCGCTTCGGCGGTGGTCGGAATCGCGCGGCCCGTGGATGGGTCCACGAGGCGCAGCATCTCTTCTTCTGGGCGCAGGATCAGCCCCAGCTCGTCGCTGATCAGGGCGCCGTCCGCAGCTGATGGAATCGGCGTGTAAAAACGCCCGCTCAGGCGAAGCCCCTGCAAGCGTGGGTCCAGGTACTCCCCCAGCGGATCGAAAAGAAAATACTCCTTGACCCCCAATTGCTCGTACAACACCTGCTTCGATCCCACATCTTCTTCGCGGGTGTCGCGTGACGAGATCTCGAAGATGACGCATGGCGCAGCCTGCTCTTCCCACAGCTTGTAGATGCGTCGTGAATGTCGGGCAACGCCTTTCACCACGAACACATCGGGCACCTTGAAGACGCGCGGCCTGCCTTCCACGTAGTAGAAGAGCATGTCCGCAGCAATGTAGACCCGCTCGTCGGCGCGAAAGACATAGCGCAGCGCCTCGCGCAGATACATGATCACGGTCATGTGCCAGTCGGTCTCGCCCATAGGTTTTCCATCCGATTCGGGATAGTAGATTTCGGCTTTGGGTGCTTTGCGGGGAACCATGACGCCGGCAGGCAGCGGATAGGACGGCTGCACGGTAGGTAGATCTGCAATTTTGGCGATACTCATGATGGTCACTCCTCGCTTACTGGACGGACTTTACCGCAGTTTCTGGCATTTGGCAAGCGCCAGTACGCGAGTACAGCAAATCCAAATGTACCCGGAATCGAGGCTTCAGCCGGTCTGCCACAGGGTTCTCAAGTGCCCGATAACCGGCTAAAGCCTCCAAATGTACCCGGAATCGAGGCTTCAGCCGGTCTGCCACAGGGTTCTCAGGTGCCCAATAACCGGCTAAAGCCTCCATTCCAGTCCAGATGTCTTCAGCGACCACATTTGGAATTCCTGCAGCCGGACACAGCATGATTCGACTCGTGAAAATTCGTGGCAGGCCGGAACCCCCGCCAGGGATGACACGAATTGACACGAAAGGGAACAAGGGAATTTGTGCGAATCTGTGCCATTTGTGGCAAAATAGCCATCGGTCAGGCGGTTCGGGCCATGCTCGGGACCGCAACGAATCTGCACCCTGGAGGTGATGTGCGATGACCACGCTGAGCTTGGCGCCGCCACAGACTGGTTGGATTAGCGAGTATTGGGAGCAGGGCATGGAGGAGATGCCGTGGCATATCTTTCAGGATGAGCGCTTCTGCGGCAGCCGCACAGAAGGTTGGCTGCACGCAGGGATTGTACAACTGGGCGACGGCCAACATCTGACCATCCTGAACGACGAAAGCCAAGTCATGTGGGCGGGCGTGCTGCACTCCCGGCGCCTGCACTGGCTCGGCCGGCGCCCCACCCAACCGTGGAACTATCAGTGGCATCCGCTGACTGTGCCGGCCGAGACCTGGACGGCCTGGTTCGAAGCCAAGCCGTCCTATCGCGCCATCCTACGCACGAATGAATCGTTGTGACAACAGCTCACTGCGCGGGCACGGATACACCCGATCCTCAATCACGGGGACACCCTTGCTTCAATGAGCCGTGGCGTACCGGCTCGCTCCACCGTGACGATTTGCCTCGACGTAGCGACGAATTGCTTCGGCATCAGGCATCCTCAGCGCCGGCGTGTCATAGTCAATGCCTTCCAGCCGGCGCCGCTGAATCTTCTGCTTCAATACGGCCTCGATCTTGTGGACCATGCCCTCATCTGCGGCAGTCACGAAGGTGTAGGCCGTTCCGCTGGCATGGGCGCGACCTGTGCGGCCAATGCGGTGGACGTAATCGCCAGCCTGCATCGGCATATCGTAGTTCACGACATGCGAAATGCCCTCGACGTCAATGCCACGCGCAGCAATGTCGGTTGCGACCAACACACGCGTCCGCTGCTCACGGAAGGCTTCCAGGGCAGCAATGCGCTGGCTTTGCGAGCGGTTACTGTGGATGACCGCCGCTGAGATTCCGGCGCGTCCCAGGTCACTGACCAGGCGATCAGCCCGGTGTTTGGTGCGAGCAAAAATCAGCACGCTTTGCATGTCGTCCTGACGCAGCAGTTGCTGCACAGCCCGCGACTTGAGATGCTCGGGCATCGTCAGCAAGGTCTGCTGGATCGCTGCGGGCGTGACCACCTTTTCTACTTCGATGCGGACCGGCTGCTGCGTCATCTCCGCCGCGAGTCGTAAAATCGGTTGTAACGTGGCCGAAAACAGCATAGTTTGCCGCGTGCGCGGCAGCAGGCGCACGATGCGTCGCAGGTCGGGTAGGAATCCCACGTCCAACATGCGGTCGGCTTCGTCCAGGACGAGCACTTCCAGGGCGCTAAAGACGATGTTGCGTCGCCCGACATGATCGAGCAAACGCCCAGGCGTCGCGATGATGACGTCGGCGCCATACAGCAGGGTTTTTTCCTGGCTTATGAGCGAAACGCCTCCGTAAATGGTTGCCATGCGCAGGTTGGTGCGGGTGCTCAATTGCGTTGCCTGCTCGGCAACCTGCAGGGCCAGCTCGCGCGTCGGCACCAGGATCAGGCCACGTGGGTGTCGGCTGTGGGTAGCCGTGGTCAGCAGCCTTTGCAGCAGCGGCAACAAATAGGCGGCCGTCTTACCGGTGCCGGTTTCGGCCGAGCCTAAAATATCTTGTCCGGTCAAGGCCACGGGGATGGCGGCGACCTGAATCGGGGTTGGTTGATGGAACTCCAACAAAGCCACGCCTTGTTGCAGACGTGAGTCGAGTCCAAACTGTGAGAAACTCATAATACTCCTAAAGTAGCGGTCAATATCGTACCGATGTGAGCGACCGCAGGGACACGTCGGGTCAGTGTAGCCCAACAAAAAAACGCTGTTCGGAACACGAGTCCGGACAGCGTTTAACAAACCGGGTCTACTTTTTCAAGAACAAGGCACAGTATACCTGAGACACAGCGAACCGTCAAATCACAACATGGTGCGTTTATCCATGTCCTTGCACGGCCCCCCGACATTCTGACATGATTGCCTCCTCGTATGCGTTGGCCCAGCTCATCCAGGGCGATGCAGACGGTGCGCCGCTAACAGCTTTCACCCAGGTGTGCTGCGACCAGCATGACATCCTGGATGTCCACGTCGCCGTCGTTGTCTTGATCGTAGGGAAAAGCAGGGGTCGGCGTGCCCCATTCCACGGCCACGGCCTGAATGTCGAGCACGGTTACGCTGCCATCCTGGTTGATGTCTCCTGGCAGCGAGCAGGCCGCGGCCGGCGGCCAAAATCCACCCATCAGCGTGTACGCACCGCCGCTGGCCGCGCCGGTGTCCGGCTGACCGGCCGATGCCTCCATCGTGTAATCTCCGCCGCTGCTGGCGCCGCCGGGTCCGATATTGCCCCAGGTCAGGTCATACGTCCCGCCTGTTTGCGCCAGGACTGGCCCCGCGCTCAGCAGCATCACCATCAACGCCAGGACCATGACGCGTTGCCCGCGCTTGCTCATCATGATGCCTCCTTTTTCGATTCGCATCGCTGCTTGATCTCCGCGCCAGGTCATGGCGCCCCGATGATGACTGTGCCAACCGGGGCCACCACGCTCATCGGGCGGTTGAGGGTGAGCGTTTCGTTGTAGGAGCCGGCGACGATGCTCAGAATGCCGTTGTCAGCCGTTTGCGCATAGCCTGTTGCTGCCGACTTGTAGGGTCGGAACGGCGTGCCCGCCTGCAGGAGGATATTGACGGGATGATTTTGATCCACGTAGATCGCGTTGGGGCCGGGGAAGGTGGTGATGGCCGCGGCCAATCCTGCATTGTTGAAAGCGGTGCCGCCGTTGTAGGCCGAGGGGCACATGGCCCCAGAACCATGAGTATGAATACCGACGGTCCAGTTCGTGCCATCCTGAATGATCGGGCTGCCGGAGTTGCCGCCCTGCGTGTCTACCTCGTATTCCCAGTGCGTTCCCGTCAATCCCTGGCTGGGGCCGGCATTCGTTTGTTGAGTCTGATTATTGGAGTTGAGCGGCACGGGCGTCGGTGTTGGAATCGTGCAGCCAGGCTGCCGCCGATCGCCGAAGCAAGGGGCAGGGCCATCCACGCCATAACCGGTGATCCGAATCGTAGCCGGCGTCAGGTCCGTTGACAGGCGATAGAAGGCGTTCTGGGCCTGCACCGGCAGGAGATTGGTGTTGGCGTTGCGGCCGACATTGAACACGGCCCAATCGTTATCTCCCGTGCCTTCCATTGACACGATCGAACCGGCCACGACGGGATATTGATCCTGCGGCGCCGCCTGCACGGTCGTGCCATTCGCCAGGGACTGCGGCACGTTGAACTCCAGAATCGTCATGGTGGGACGATTGCAGTGTCCTGCCGTCAGAAAGGAACCGTTCGACGCGATCCAACCGGTGCAGCCTATCGGCGCGAGGCGACCCACAGCCGGATCGGTAGACGATACGCGATCATCGGCTCCGCAGACCGATTCGGGCGTAGGGCCGCCCGGCGCGGCGCTGTTGGCGGCAGCGGACGTTGGCTCGCCCACCACAGCTTCGGTCAGCTCGAAGAAAACGCCTTCATCGCCCGGCGCCACGTACAGAGCCACGGTGACGCTTTCGCCGTTGAACAAGGCCGATTGATTCTGCCATTCGGCCAGGCTGGACGCAGCGAGCGGCTGCTGGCCTCCGTCCGCCTGCGCGGTCAAGAGGATGTAGCTGTGGCGGCCGAGCGCTGACCGGCCAAAACGGAGCTGCAGCCAGATGGCGTCCGCGATCTTCACCTCAGTCTGAAAGGCAGGCTGCTGCCCGGGGGCGCTGCGCCAGGGCGCTCCTGGGATCTTGTGTGTCGGGGCCGCCGCACCGACCGCCGCGCCGCGATGGTAGCCAGAGGCGATGGAGAGGGGTTGCACATGAAACGGCAGCGGGTTGGGCGCCTGTTTGCTGCACGCGTCATCCAGTACGGGCGGCGCGGCGTCTTGCGCGTGCGCGGGGTGCAGCGCCGCGATCCCAATCAAGCCCACGCTGACCAAAACGATCAGCGCGCAGCCGGCCAGTTTCTGCAAGGCCAGCAATCGGAATTTGATGTCCATGGTGTTTGCGTCCTCCCGTTACTGTAAGCTCACCAGGACCAGCACAAGGCCCTGGCCGGACTTCAGACCGGTCATGGCCTTGCCAATGATCGCGCCCGCCGCCAGCGTGCGCTCGGTCGCCTTCATGCAGTGACCCGCCACCGAGGAGGTGGTCAGGAGGTCTCCGGGCTGGATCGAGCCGGAATGGGCCTCGCACTGTGCGTAGACGCGGCCCGCAATTGCCACCGTCAGGTCGCCTTCCAGGACGCCTTCCTGCTCCAGGGTCAACCCGGCCTGCACATCACCCGCGCCGCTGACGATGCCGGCCACCTTTGTGTCGTACGCGGCATCGCTGACCTTGAGATGGCCCGCGTTCCCTTCGTCAATGACCATCACCGTGCCCGGTGCAGCCGCAGCCGTGCCGCTCTGCTGAAAACGTTCGGCCAGGTCGCTGCCGCCGGCAATCTCCAGCACGTTGACGCGCACGCGGCCGTCGAAACGGCCGGCATAGCCGCCGCCGGTGCTGATGCCGTAGACGCCCACGCCCGTGGCGGAAAGACCAAAGACGCCTGCGCCGCTGTCGCCTTGCCCAAAAACGCCGTAGCCATCGCCGGACAGGGTGCGCCCAAACAGGCCGGCGCGCGGCGCCGCGCCGCTGATCAAGCCATAAACGCCGTAGCCCGCGCTGCTGGCGCCGTACACGCCCGCGTAACCGGTCTGCGTGCTGCCGGTCACCCCGTAACTGCTGTTACTCGTGCCAGCCATGCCGACCCCGCTGCTGCTTGTGCCCGCGACGCCCGTGCCGCTGCTGCTCAGGCCAAACGCGCCCGAACCGGCGCCGCTGTTCTGGCCGAACACACCGTAGCCGCCGCCGTCATTGCGCCCAAAAACGCCCGCGCCAGGATCGGCGTTGTTCACCAGGCCGTACACGCCGTAGCTGTTACTGGCGCCGTACACGCCGGCGTAACCGGTCTGCGTGCTGCCCGTCACCCCGTAACTGCTGTTACTCGTGCCAGCCATGCCGACCCCGCTGCTGCTTGTGCCCGCGACGCCCGTGCCGCTGCTGCTCAGGCCAAACGCGCCCGAACCGGCGCCGCTGTTCTGCCCGAACACACCGTAGCCGCCGCCGTCATTGCGCCCAAAAACGCCCGCGCCAGGATCGGCGTTGTTCACCAGGCCGTACACGCCGTAGCTGTTACTGGCGCCGTACACGCCGGCGTAACCGGTCTGCGTGCTGCCCGTCACCCCGTAACCGGTCTGGCTGACCCCGTTGAGGACATTGCCATCGCCCTGCACGATTGCGCCGGGACGCAGGCTGAGCGCATAGGGGAAGCCAGTCAACGAGGTGCGGGGCGCCAGTACGGTGTAACCGGCATCACCAGGGCAGAAGACGGCTGTTTCCAGCCAGCGCTTCTCGCCGCTGAACTGATCGCCAAAATCAAGCTCGACCGTAAAAAGTCCGCCGGTGACCTGTACGGCCAGCAGGGTGAGCGTGGAGCCAACTTGCGTGCCGCCTGCCAGGGTGTCCCACAGACCGAACTGAAAGTCGCAGGCCGCGGTGACAGGCGTTCCCAAGCTGCGGAGCTGACCCTGATAGCTAAAGGCGGTGTCTACGGCCACCGAGGGTTGGTTTGGCTGACTGGCTGGCGGCGCTTCCGTTTGCGGGTCAACTGCCGCCCGCGCGGGCGCGTCGAAACGGATGCTCAGCACGCTGGTGAGCAGCGCCGCGATCAACAGGGGCATGGCAAGGAAACGAAGGAAACGACGGAAACGACGGTTCGGAATATGGTTCATGGAATTCTCCTCTGGTGTAATGCCGTGTGGCAAATCGGGTATGGATTCCTGGACAGGGGCGCACAATCCAGGTTCGTTTAGAATTCGCCTATGATTCCATTCCACGGCGCGTCAGGATGTAGCGTGTCTTCCGTTTGACTCACACACTCGCAGGGTGCGCGTCTGCAAGGCGCGCACCCTGCTGGGTGTCGTTGCCGCCGCCAAGCGTTGGCCTGTCAACGCGGAGGGTCTTTGGATTGGGCTTGGGGCAAGATGACAAGCGGCCGAGAATCGGGTATACTGACTGTGGGCATGGTCCCCATGCGAGGATTCTACTCTTGTGCTGACTAAGAAATTTGCGAGGTCATTTCATGTCTTCGAAGCTATCCATCGTTCGCTGGTTGGTTGTTGTTCTACTGTTGACCGTTGGCGCACGCGCGGGACTGGCAGCTTCTGCTTCCCCCCCGCAGGTGCTGGTACGCATCTGGCTGCTGGCGCCGGACACTGACGCGGTGCAGTTGGCGCACGCGCCCTTGACGGCGCTGGCGCGTGAATCCCTGCCGCAGCCGTACATCCTGGCCCGCGCCGCTGAATCTGGCCTGGCCTGGCTATCCGCTCACGGTTTTGCCACCGAAATCCTGGACGCCGACGCCGACACGGCGCGCTACATGATGGTGGACATGGCGGGGCCAGCCGCGCATGACGACCTGTCTGCTGGCGGCCGTTTGCTCTACGCGGATGAAAGTCGCGCTCTGTGGCGACTGCCGACCGGCGCGGAGGTCCACGCCAGCCACCACGCCTGGCTGCTGGACTCACCGATCCGCCTGTTGCCGCGTGCTACTGTACCGGCGCCGATCACCGTCACGCCGCTGCCCCTGGTGCAGGAGATCATGGACCAGGTCAATCTAGCGCGCCTGCTGACCTACGCCAACGAGTTGAGCGGGCAGACGCCGGCCCTGATCAACGGCCAACCGTATGTCATTACCACGCGCTACACGACCAGCGGCACGCCGGTCACGCAGGCGGTCAACTACATGATCGAACGCCTGCAGCGGTTGGGCCTGACCGTCAGCACTCACACCTGGAACGCGTCGCGCCCACCCAATGTGATTGCGGAAAAGCCAGGCCTGAGTCCGGGCGCAGGCATTTACATCATCTGCGCCCACCTGGATGACATGCCGTCCAGCGGTTTGGCGCCCGGCGCGGACGATAACGGCAGCGGCTCCATTGCGGTGCTGCAAGCCGCGGAGATTCTCACGCCCTATCACTTCGACGCCACCCTGCGCTTCATCCTGTTCACCGGCGAGGAGCAAGGATTGTACGGCAGCGCGGCCTATGCCCAGATGGTGCAGAACGAGGATGTGCGCGGCGTGCTGAACATGGACATGATCGCGTGGGATAATACGGGCGGGCCGAACATGGACCTACATGCCAATAGCGGTGTGGCGGGCAGCATGGCGTTGGCGCAGGTCTACGCGGATGTCGTCAGCGCGTACGGCATCAACCTGACGCCGGCGATCTACAGCAACGGCACAGGCGCCAGCGATCACGCGTCATTTTGGAACGTGGGCATTCCTGCATTTTTAGTGATCGAGAACTATTGGTCAGACGGGATCATCGCGGCCGACTTCAATGCCTACTACCACACGGCGAACGATCGCACCTTGTACTACGACCAGACCTTCTTGACCAACATGACCAAGGCCTCCCTGGGGTCATTCGCCCACATGGCCGCGGTGCGCACCGATTGCTACTGGGCCGATCTGAACTGCGATTCGATGGTGACAACCCTGGACATTACCATGATCGCGGATCACTGGCTGGCTGGCCAGGGCCAGTGGAACTACAGTCGGGTGTTTGACGGAGATCACGACGGTGAGATCACTATCGTGGACATCCAACGCGTGTCCGCGGCATGGGGCTGGTCAGGGCCAGGCTGAACCAGCAGTTCCAAATGTAGCCTGGTTTTTAACCACAGAGATCACAAAGAACGCAGAGAGGTTGCCGATTTGCGTCTGATCTGCCGTTTCTTTGTGTTCTCTGTGCTCTTTGTGGTTGAATGTGTGCTACATTTGGAACTGCTGAGGCTGAACGGGCATCCCCTGAAACGCGGCCTGAGCTTGTCGAAGCGACGCGGCCAGCGCCCTTCGACAGGCTCAGGCCGCGTCTGGCCGCAAGCAAATCATCATAGCTCCCGCGCACCGCTTCGATCGGCTGGTCCGACATCAGGCCGGCCACCGACAGTGGTAGTTGCGCCAGGACTTTGTCGCCTTCCGCCACCACCAGGCCGCCGCGCATCGAACCCACCGCGCGCGCCGCGGTCATCATGCTGTGGTCGTCTGCGCCGATCACCACCAGGTTATGATGATCGTGCGCGACGGCGCCGGCCAGCGCGCCGCGAGTCAAGCCAAAGCGTTTGATGAAGCCTTTGCCCACATGCCCGCTGTGCTGATGCCGCTCGTCATCTTCTCGTAGATCGCCCCCCACGTACACCGTCGTGTTGCTGCCAATCACCGCCTCTCCCCTTCTCACCTTCTCCGCATCATAGACCAGGGTGTAGGTCACGCCGCCCACCGTGCGCCCGGTCATGTTGCCGTTGCAGAGCAGAAGCAGCCACGAATTTCACTAATTTGCACGAATTTCAGGATCCTTTCGTTTCGATTCGTGCAATTCGTGGCCGAAAGTCGGGCCGATGGTCTCCTTGACCCGGTTGCCGTCCCCGTCGTAGACGTAACTCGCCGTGACACCGCCGCTCAGGTCGGTCAGGCGATTCTCCGCGTCGTAGGTCAGCAGATGCAGCTTGTTGCCTATCCGGCGCACCGTCTGGTTGCCGTTGGTGTCATAGCAATAGCGGTTGCTCCGGTACGCGCTGGCTGCGAGGGATCAGTATCTAATGGTATCGGTTTCTAGTGCTGCGGTCAGTCCTCTGACCGCAGCCTGCTCGCCGTCTGCTTCACGACCAGCCCACTCATACAACTGCCCCAAGCGAAGCCACCCCGAGCGAGTCGGACTAATCCGGATCGCTTGCTCGCGGCAGAGAATCCCTTCTTCCAACGATACGACATCCTCTGGAACGCCACAGAGCGCTGCGAGTCTATCTAGTGCTGGTACAAAGAGGGGCTCTGACCGCAGAGCGTGCCGATAAGCATCGGCAGCTGCTTGATAATCCAGGAGTGCATGCTCTAACAGTACCCCATACAAAAAAAGATACTCCGGCTCGTTGGGCCTTAAGGTGATCGCTTGGCTGATCCATTCAATAGCCTTTCTTCCGTGAGTGTTCTCGGCATCAGGCGACACGATGCTCATTGAGAACTCGACTTGTGCCAGTGCTTCTAAGATATCGGAGGCGAGGCCGTGAATCTCAAGATGCTGCAAATACAGACGATTTGCTTCAGTATAACGTCGTTCATCACGACACTTGCCCGCTTCTCTAAGTAGTTCAATGCTTACATTCATGTTCACCTCGTCACTGTCTTGACAAACGCGTCCGCGATTTGGAAAGCCCCATTTGCGAGTTCAATTCCCCTTACGATTACCTCTTGGCCGTTGATAAACGCGCGATACTGCACGCTACCCCCTTCCATGATCGTACGTTCCCCAGTTTGAACAACCTGACTCAGATACGGTTGCACAGCCTGATAATCTTGCTGCAGATTGCCACCGAGGTTCACGAGCTTGTCCCAGGCGTGCTTCTGCGCCATGATGTGCTGCACTCGGGGCAGTTGATTCTCCAGCCAGAGAATCGTGCGCTGTCCTGTTGGTGAGCTTGCAGCTACGCCTGCTGTGGTGGCTGCGGTTCCCGTCGCCGCCGCAGCTTCCGCCGTCAACGCACCGGCCACCCACTGCGCACCCGCGCCGAACGTCGCGCCAACCACCGCGCCGCCGCCCGTCCACAACGCAGCCTGCCCCCAGTCGAAGTTATCCTGATGCGTCAGGGCATAGGCGCCGAAGCCACCAACAGCCCCACCGATGCCGCCGACCACCCACCAGATCACGTGACCCGTATCATCTCGATAGGACAGAGGGTTGTTGCGGGCGTAAGTGTAACGGTTAAGCAACTGCGAATCATGTGTCGTGATGGCTTGACGACCGCTTCGCTGGAATTCGTTCCAATTCGCCACCAGACCCTGCTCGGCATAGGACACTAGCAATGGGAGAATGGGCTTGGCATCCCGGGCGTTGCTTTGGATGATGGTATCCGCCTGCAGAAACCGCCCGACCGTCGGATCATACCACCGTGCGTTGTAGAACAGCAAACCGCTGCTGCTATCCTTGCGCTGACCCGTGAAGTTGTAGCTGGTCGGCGTTGTGCCAGCGGTATAGCGTGCAGCGCCGTAAGGCATGTAGCGCAGCTCGGTATTGGTGTTCAGCCGGGCGCCGGTGCTGGTCAGCGTCAACGCCTGCGAGCCGAGGTGGTCGCTCAGCAGGTAGTTGAGCGTGCTGGTCCCCGTGCGCATGGCGACCCGCACTGCGCCGGCGTAGTAATACTTCTTCATCGTGGCCGTGCTGCCCGTCCACTCGAAGGTGTTCCCGATGTAGACCGTCGTTGCGCCGCCGGCCGTCTCCTTGACCCGCGCCCCGTCCCCGTCGTAGACGTAACTCGCCGTGACACCGCCGGACATGCCCGTCAGCCGGTTCTCAGCATCGTAACTCAGCGTGATGTCCTGGCTGCCGCTGATGCGCCGCGTGGCGTTGCCGTTGGCGTCGTACCAGTACTTCTGGTTGCCGGGCGCCGTGCCGCCGATGTGCGTCACCGCATGCTTGTGCGCCGCGTCTTGATAGTACTGATTCTGCGTCGTGCTCTCGAAGTGGGTCAGGTTGCCGATGGCGTTGTAGCCGTAGTTCTTCTGGCTGTAACCGCCGTACCCCGTGGCGCCACTGGCCTGCGCGGTGCTCAGACGGTGCAGCGCATCGTAGCTGAAGCTCTGCGTCTGGGTGGCCGGCGGCGTTGGCGGAGGGCCGTTGTAGGCTGCGATGTCAATGATGCTCAACACGTTGCCGGCGTCATCGTAGGTGTAGCTGATGTTCTGCAGGTTGGTGTAGGGGGACGCGTTGCCGGTCTTCAGCGTCACCAGCCGGAAGTTCTCGGCCGCGGTGTAGGTGTAGAGCTGCTGCACCACTCCCGTCGTGCTGCCCAGCCAGCGTTCCGTCACCTGGCCCAACGCGTTGTAGAGCGTCTCGCCCACATAGTAAGTGCTGCCGTTGCTCCGCACCTGGCGCAGCAACCCCTGGGTGGTGTAGGTGAAATTCACCTGCTCGCCCACCTGGCCCGCGTTGCCGCCAGGATACTTTTGCCACAGCGGCCGGTCGGCTGAGTCATACCACCAGGCCGTCACGAAGGCGCCGCCCCCTGTACCGCTGATCACCTGGGTCTCGGTGATCACCCGGCCGCGCAGATCATAGGCCCAGGCGCTGCTGCCCGATGGATCGTTCATGCCCGTGCGTCGGCCCTTGCCCAGGTTGCCGTTCGCCGTGCTGTCGTAGCTGAAGCTGACGGCATAAGCCCCGCTGCACGTCAGGGTGTCCAGGTTGCTGATGCCCGCATGATAGGTCTTGCCCACCAGCCGATTGTGGCCGTCGTAGTAGAAGCAGATCGCCTGGTAGCGCGCATCGCGCTGTTTCACCAGGTTGCCCGCCGCATCGTAGCGATACTGCCACGCGCCCATGTCCGGATCGTTCATGCTCGTCTTGCGGCCCAACAGATCGTAAGTCATCGCGGTCAATGCCTCATCCGGCCCTTTCATCTGCTCGAGCTGGTCGCTCACCGTGTAGGTGTAGACGGAGCGCGCATACACCGTCGCGCCCCAGTCGGGCTGCCCATTGACCGTGGCCAAGTACTGCTGCACCCGGTACAGCCGCCCCACCGCATCGGTCTCCGAGATCGTCTGCCGATTCAGCGCATCCAGCATCGCCGTCTGCCGGTTCTGGTAGAAGCTCTTGACCATCGTCCCGTCCGGCTGCGTCACCTGCGTCACGCGGCCCAGCGCATCGTAGGTCGTTTGCGTCTTGGTCTGATTCCAGTCCGGCGTCCGATACCCACCCAGACTGCCCGTGACGGTGTAGTGTACGCTCGCTCGCAACACTCCCAACGGCTGGTACTGCGTGTTGACGAGGATGCTCTGGCTGCTGTCCGCCGCCTCGGCCTGTGTCTGCACCACGCGGCCCATCCCATCGTAGAAGGTGCGACTCTCCAGGTAGTTCGATCCGCTCTCCTTCTGCTCCTGTTTCACCCAGTACGGCGATGACGTTCCCGCGTAGTGGGTGTAGCTGAACCGCAGCGTCGGGTTGGTCGCATCGTACCCACTCTCTCATCCCCGCTTCCCGTCTAAATGCCTGACAGAAAGGTGGGACATTGTGTCGAGCGATTCCTGGCCCGCGTCCGATGTCCCATATGCCCATGCCAACTACTCAATCAGTAATTGTTCATAATCGTTGACACGAACGTATTGCTGAATGCAGGTTGATGGGCCACAGTGATCTGAAACGCTTGGTTGGAATACACTTCAGCGGCGCCTGCAAAGCTACTGGTCACATCTTGAAGTGCATGTTGTGCGCTCAGTATCCAGGTGGAGCTGCTGGGCAAGGCTAAATACGTGTGCGAGTCAATCACACGGCCATTTTCCACAAAGATAACGCTGACCTGAGCCGAAACGCCGCTGATATTCTGGATGGAGAGAGTTGTATTCCAGTTACTCGTCTGAAAATAGAACACTTGACTGACCACGGTTGAGGCGTAGTCGTAATAGAGGGTCACATTGTTGATGTAATCCCAGCGGAGATACCCTCTCTCGAAAAACTGGCAGTCGCCGTAGCTGCCAGGACAATTGTTGCTACCTCGATTACCAATGGGCGAACCCGGCAAGCCGTTCAGATCGTACCATTTGCTCTCCATCACGCCGGTGAGTTGATAAGGGCCTTGAGTGTTGTGGTTTTGATCACGGTAGCCCATTGGAATGGGGTCGCCGCTGCGCCATCAAGATTCGGTATGCCCAGGTGGTTGGTTCCAGGGGTCAGTGAACCAAGTCCCCCGCCAGCCGTAAGGATCGAATACGGTGCTATTTTCGCCGCTGTATCGGGCTTCGAAGTGCAGATGGGCGGCCCCTGTACCCGTGTTGCTACTGAGCGCAATCTGTTGCCCACGTATGACCTGAGTACCGTCAGCAATCCGAGAATTGGGATCGACGTGACCGTACTTGGTCCAATAATCACTCCCATGGTCAATCACAACAGCGGAGCCGAGGATTGTGCGCCGATAAGCTGTACCGGGCGCAGTGGCGGCGATTGCGGTGTTCAAGGGAAAGCCGTAATCAATGGCCGGGTGCATATCGTAGTAGATACGTCGTCCGCCAGCCGCGCCACAGTTGGCTGCGTCTTGAAGAACCGTGTAATATCCGCAAACCTGTACGGTCCCTGACCAGAAACAATCAAAGCAGTTATTGGAACGCAACCCTCGTTCAGTGGTATAAGTCGCTATCTCGTCGTCGATGGTGTTATAGAGTACATCAGGATGAGTATGGTCAAAGTAAGACGTGATAGCAAAACGTCGCGCGCTCGGAAAGGAGAAGCGAGGTTCACCTCCTTGAGACTGAGCCACCTGCGGCGATTGCACAGAGATAACGATCACAGCAACGACCAACAAACAGAAAACTGCGAGGCGAGACGTGTGTTTCATTTTCGGAGACCCCCTACGGTATCACGCTCAGGGTGCGAGGCATTATTGGACTGTCGAAGGTCAATTGCTGTAAGCTACGGTCGTCGACGTTGATTAGCCAGCTGTTAAGTTGGTTACCCATATTCGACATGAACACCACCGCTGAGCCATCCGGCGTCCAAATCGGCGACCAAGCCCCTTGACCATTGAGGTCAGTCAACTGACGCCATTCTTGCGTGTCCGCGTCTACAATCCACAGGTTGCTGATTAATTTGCTCAGATCGAAGTCCGCTGACCGGTCTTCCATATTCTCCCGTCGGACAACAAGGACCTGATGACTCTGTGCATCCCAAATGGGGAAACCGTCAAACATTTTATCAGGGCTGAGTTGCCGCTGCTCACCTGTTTGAGTTTCTGCCACCCAGAGGGGGCCAAAGCTGTTAAACTGAATGACAGTTTGATCCCAGACATAAGCGATGAGCAGTCCGTCAGAGGACCAAGTGATACCTTCTGGTCTATCACCAGGTTTGGATGAAGGGGCGAGTATCTCGCGAAGTAGGTTGCCAGCTGTGTCGATAATCTTCAGCCTGTCACCCTGAATGATCGTGTAGGCAACGGCTTTCCCGTCTGGCGACACGGCAGCGTCGGTCACGGTTTCACCTTCGGGCGTGATCCTGCGGGCCTCGCCTGTGTCACTGTTCAGTACCTCCAAATGGTCGCCCATCAATAGCCATTGATTGGAATCTGGAAACCAGCCGCGGAACCAACCACCTCTCGCCTCTCCCACGGCTCTGCCCCCATTCACAGGAGCGATGATTACCAGTGACATGCCTTCAGTGTTGCACAGATGCAAAGCAACCTTCTGTCCATCAGGAGACGGGCGCATATCGCACAACTCGCCTGACCCTGTGTAGTCTTTGGAAATGAATACCGGCCTGAAGGTATTACCTCTAGCCGTGCTCATCTGTGGTCCAACGATGACGATAGGCACGATAGGGGTTGGGCGCGGTGCAGGGGTGAAAATTTCGATAGGCTCGGCTGGCGGCGTCAAGTATTCAGGACAAGGCGTCAGACTGATTGGATAGGGTGGCGTGGGATACCTGGCGCAGATCGCGGCGTCGGTTGGGTCAGGTGTCGGTGCAACTGCGGAAGGCAGCGACGACTGGGGTTGCATCGGTAGTAGAGGAGGGCGTCTCGACGAGTCACCGGCAGGTCCGCAGGCGACTGCGAGCACGCCCAATACTATAACGCTGAATATCACCAGCAGATGAACCAACGACGACAGGCGCGGCGCGAGCCGGCCGCGAGCAGAATGTCGGGAGGAGAGGGGAGAGAAAGTAGTAGATAGAAAAGAGAAAGTAGAAGATAGAAAAGAGAAAGTAGAAGATAGAAAAGAGAAAGTAGAACACCGGCGTAACATGACCACGGACTCCTTTCGTGCAGCAATCGAAACGGATGGGGTCAGGGACATTTTCCTGACTGCCGGCGACTCTTCACTCCACCCACAGCGGCACCAGTTTGAACTCGTCCACATCCACAAGGCCGAGGTCGGTCAGCTTGAGGTGCGGGATCACCTCCAGGGCGGAGAAGCTCATTGCCATGAACGGATCGTGCATGGACGCGCCCAGCGTGTGCGCGGCCTGCAGTAAATCATCATAGCCACCGCGCACCGCCTCGATCGGCTGATCCGACATCAGGCCGGCCACCGACAGCGGTAGTTGCGCCAGGACTTTGTCGCCTTCGGCCACCACCAGGCCGCCGCGCATCGAACCCACCGCGCGCGCCGCGGTCATCATGCTGCGGTCGTCTGCGCCGATCACCACCAGGTTGTGATGATCATGCGCGACGGTGCCGGCCAGCGCGCCGCGGGTCAAGCCAAAGCGTTTGATGAAACCCTTGCCCACATGCCCGCTGTGCTGATGCCGCTCGATTACCGCCATCTTGAGCAGATCACGCGCCGGATCCGCCACGGCCAGCCCGTCGCGCAGCGTGGGCGGCTCGATCAGGTGCTCGGTGATCAGTTGATCTTCGATGGCGCCAATGACGCGCACGGCGCGGCCGGCGGCCGGAATGGCAAAGTCGAGGGTGTCCCAATCCACATTCATGGAGCTGCGCACGCGAGGCTGGCGCTGCATGGCGCTGCCGGACCAGGGCAGCATACGCCCATCTTCGGCCACCACCTGCCCGGCGCGGTAGACGCGCTTGACCCTGAAATCGGCCAGTGACTCGAAGACGATCAGGTCAGCCACGCCGGCCGGGCGCCACCGCGCCGCGGTCGTGCAGGCCAAACCACTCGCAAGGGTTGAGGGTTGCCATCTGGAAGGCGGTGACCGGCGGGATGCCGGCTTGCAGCGCGCGGCGTATCATGTAGTCAATGCCGCCCAGGTCGAGCAGATCGGCCGGCTGGCGGTCATCGGTACACAGGCAGATGCGCCGGCTGGTGGCAGGGGTAATCAGCGGCAGCAGCGTCTGCAGGTTGTGCGCGTTGGTGGCCTCACGAATCAGGATGAACAGGCCGCGGCGCAGTTTCTCCAGCGCCTCCGCCACCGTGGTACACTCATGATCGGAGCCGATGCCGGCGCTGGCATAGGCGTTGAGCGCACGGCCGCTGACTCCCGGCGCGTGTCCATCCACCGGCCGGCCATGAAACGCGGCCAGCTTGGCCAGCACGCCTTCATCGCCGCTGATGACACCGGGATAGTTCATCACCTCGGCCAGGCCAAGCACCCAGGGGTTGTGACGCAGGTCGGCAATGTCTTCCGCCTCCAGGCGGGCGCCGGTGGTTTCCATGGCCGTGGCCGGCACGCACGATGGCACATTGACGTAAACCGTCAAGGGGCCGTATTTGGCCGTTTCCAGCATGTAGCGGATACCGTCCAGGCCCAGGACGTTGGCAATCTCATGCGGGTCGGTGATCACGGTGGTGGTGCCATGTGGCACGACCGCGCGGGCGAACTGAGGCACGGTACACAGCGAGCTTTCGATGTGGACGTGCGCATCAATCAGGCCGGGCGCCACGAACGCGCCATCCAGGTCATGCACCTCGCGCGCCGGGTAGCCACTGCCAAAGCCCACTATATTCTCGCCGGCGATCACAATATCGGTCTCCTCGATGGCGCCGGAGAACACATTGATCAGGCGTCCGCCGCGCAACACCAGGTCAGCCTCTACATCCCCGCGCGCCGCCGCCAATCGTTCTTGCATGTTCATGATTCAATCCTCCTATCTTGATTATATCAATTGACGCTCTCCAAATCGAAATTTGAGAATCATCTGCCCTATGTTATAATCTCTCTGCATCTGGAGTCTACTCCCCTGCATTTCTTGTGCCCTCCGCGATCTTTGTCCAGGCGCTTGCCTGCACGCAACGCCATTTGCCCGAACATTTTACAGCAACTTGAGGAGGAGAGTGTATGATTTCCAAACGTCTTGTGAATCTGATGGCCCTGTTCCTGATCTCCGCGCTTCTGCTGACCGCCTGCACGCCGGCTGCCACACCGGCCGCACCCACGGCTGCAGTCGAGCCAACGAAGGCGCCGGCCGCCACCGAGTTCAAATTTGGCCTGATTCTGGTTGGCCCGTATAACGATCATGGTTGGAGCGAGGCCCACTACCAGGCCGGTAAGTACATCGAATCGAAAATCCCCGGCGCCAAGATGGTTTACGTAGACAACGTCAATCCCGGCGCCAAGCCCGGCGTCACCGTGCCGCAGTTGGTGGATGACCTGGTGGGACAGGGCGTCAAGATCGTCTTCACCACCTCAGACGATTTCAAGGACGGCACCCTCGAAGCCGCCATCAAGCATCCGGACCTGCCGATTGTCAACGTCTCCGGTGACCATGCCTGGAAAGATGGCGAGGACTTCAAGGCGCCCAAGAACCTGAGCAATTTCATGGGTCGCATGGGTACGGCAAGATGATCGCAGGCTGTGCGGCCGCGCTGACTTCGCAGACCGGCAAGATCGGCTATCTTGGCCCCTGATCAACGACGAGACGCGGCGCCTGACCGCTTCGGCGTACCTGGGCGCCCGCTACTGTTGGACCGAATTCGCCAAGAAGGACGCCGCGGCGCTCAGCTTCAAGGTGACCTGGATCGGCTTCTGGTTCAACATCCCTGGCCAGACGCTCGACCCCACCAAGGTGGCAGACGACTTCTACAACAACGGCTACGATGTGGTCCTCTCCGGCATTGACACCACGGAGGCGCTGGTCGAGGGCGGCAAGATGGCGCAGGCCGGCAAGAAGGTCTGGACCATACCCTACGACTACGAGGACGCCTGCAAAGAAGCTGAAGCGATCTGCCTGGGCGTGCCGTACTTCAACTGGGGGCCGTCCTACCTCAAGGCCGTACAGATGGCCGCAGATGGCAAATGGGCGCAGTATTGGGACTGGAACGCGCCGGACTGGGCCAACATCAACAACGCAGACACCAGCGCGGTTGGCTTCATCAAGGGCCAGGCGCTGAGCGCGGACGCGGCAGCCAACGTGGACAAGTTCATCAAGGGCCTGGCCGATGGCTCCATCGCCCTGTTCAAGGGGCCGCTCAACTTCCAGGACGGCTCGGCCTTCCTGAAGGATGGCGAGGCAGCCACCGACCTCCAGGTGTGGTACCTGTCGCAGCTGCTCCAGGGCATGGAAGGCCCCAGCAAGTAAGTGCTTTTTTCCAACCTTGCCTGGCCTTCGCCCAGGCAAGGTTGAACTCTCACTCCAACCCCCTTCATCTTTGCAGACAGCGGTGAGATCGTGCTCGACGGCCGGCCGGTGGCTCTGACTTCCCCCGCCGAGGCGGTGCGCCTGGGTGTGGGCATGCTGCACCAGGACCCGCTCGATTTCCCGGCCCTGCGCGTGCTCGACAACCTGCTCGTTGGCAGCCCCGGCGGCATCTTGCCCGACCGGGCCAGCGCGCGCCAGGCTCTGCAAGACCTCTGCATCCAGTTCGATTTCAAGATTGATCCCGACGCCCAGGTCGCCAGCCTGAGCATCGGTGAACGCCAGCAGCTCGAGATTGCACGCCTGCTCTGGCTGGGCGTGCGGCAGTCATCCTGGACGAGCCGACCACCGCCATCTCCGCGCAGCAGAGGGGCCAAGCTCTTCGCCGCGCTGCGCAAGCTGGCGGCGCAGGGCAAGACGGTGATCTTCGTCTCGCATAAGCTGGAAGAAGTGGAAGACCTGTGTACACAGGTGTCGGTGATGGCGCGGGGCAAGCTGACAGGCGAGGCGACCATGCCCTGCCCCACGGAGCGGCTGGTGCAGATGATGTTTGGTCAGGTCATCACCTTCAAGAAGCGCGAGGCTCTGCCGCTGGGCGAACCGATCGTGACGCTGGATCGCGTGACGGTCAGCGACTGGCGCCTGGAGGTCAACGACCTGTCGCTCGAACTGCTGGCCGGGCAGGTGATCGGCCTGGCCGGGCTGGAGGGCAGCGGCCAGCGGCTGCTCCTGCAAGCCCTGGGCGGCCTGCTGCGCCCCACCGCCGGGCATATCCGCATCGGCAGCCAGGACATGACCAACCGTGCGTATCGGGTCTATTTGCAAGCGGGGGTCGCCTACGTGCCGGCCAATCGCCTGGCCGAGGGACTGGTGGCCGGCTTGACCGTGACCGAGCATGTGGCCCTGGCCGAACGAAAGCAGCCATTCCTGGTCAACTGGGTGCAGGCCGGCCAGACCGCGGTGGCACGCATCAAGCAGTTCAACATCAAGGGGACGCCGACCAGCCCGGTGGAGGCGCTGTCCGGCGGCAATCAGCAGCGCACCCTGCTTGGCCTGCTGCCGCTCAACCTGCGCCTGCTGCTGATGGAGCAGCCCACGCGCGGCCTGGACATGGAATCCATCGAATACATTTGGGGGCTGCTGCAGGAACGTACGCGCGCGGGCATGGCGATCGTCTTCGCCTCGGCCGACCTGGATGAACTGCTGGACCGCAGCGATCATCTCCTGGTGTTTTTTGGGGCGGCGTGGTGGGACCGCTCGATTCCCGCCTGACCACGGTGGAGCAGTTGGGGGAACTGATAGGAGGGAAGGGCTTTGCGTGACACACTTTCGCGGCCGGGCACCAGCCTGGCAGAATGGGCTTTGCGCGTCGGTGGCATGCTGGCGGCCCTGGCGCTCTCTGCCCTGATCCTGCTCGCCATCGGCGCGTCGCCGCTCGATGCCTTTGGCTTGATCATCAACGGGGCGTTTGGCTCCTCCGCGCCTGGCCTATGTCCTGACTGCGTGGGCGCCGGTGCTCTTGTGCGCGGCCGGCCTCTTAGTCACCTTCGCCGCGGGCCTGTGGAACATCGGCATCGAAGGCCAGGTGGTGCTGGGAGCGATCTTCGCCACTGGCGTCCTGCGTTGGTTGCAGCCCAGCCTGCCGCCTGCCCTGACGCTGATCGCGGCCGCGCTGGGCGCGGCGCTGGGCGGCGCGCTGTGGGGGGTGTTGACGGGCCTGCTCAAGCGCTACGGCAATGTCAACGAGATCTTTGGCGGCCTGGGGTTGAACTTCATCGCCGGCAGCCTCACCGTCTACCTCGTGCTCGGTCCTGGAAGCGCCCTGGCATCGGCTCCACGAGCGGCACCGAGCCATTCCCGCCATCGTTGTGGTTGCCGGCCTTTCCCGGTTTCCAGGTCAGCCCGGTGGAAATTCTCCTGGCCCTGGCGGCAATTGCGGTGGTCGGCGTTGCGCTGCGCGGCACCTACTTCGGCCTGCGGCTCAAGGCCATCGGCAAGAACGTGCGCGCCGCCTACACCCTGGGCGTCTCCACCGATCGCCACATGCTGTTGGCCTTTGCCATCTGCGGCGCGCTCGCTGGCCTGGCCGGCTGGGTGTTGATCGTCGGTACCAGCGCCCGGCACAACCTCTTCCCGCTGATTTCCGGCGGCTATGGCTTTCTGGCGATCCTGGTCGTACTGCTGGCCAACCTCAGCGCGGCGTGGAGCGTGCCCATCTCGGTCTTTTTGCCGCCATCGCCATGGGCAGCCTGCAGCTCGCCTTGCAGCGCCAGCTCGACTCCTCCCTCGGCGGGGTCATCCAGGGCCTGCTTGTGCTCTCAGTGCTCATCACGCAGGGCCTGCAAGCGCGGCTCTTCAAGCGTAAATCGTAGAACGCAGCCTTGACGGGGACAACGACCATGGACATCGTCATTCTTTTGGCCTCGGTGTTAGCCGCGGCGCCGCCGATCATCTTCGCTGTGTTGGGCGAGACCATCACCGAAAAGGCGGGCGTCATCAACCTGTCGCTCGATGGCTCGATCCTGCTGTCGGCCATGACCGCGTTCATTGTTGCGACGGTCAGCGGCAGCCTGCTGCTCGGCATGGCCGCGGCCATGCTCGTCGGCGCGCTGGTGGCCGGGGTGATTGCCGTCATCAGCCTGACCCTGCATCAGCCCCAGGTTGCCACCGGCTTCATCCTGACCCTGCTCACGCGCGACCTGGCCTATGTGCTGGGCAACGCGTACACGCGCGTGCCCGGCCCACAGGTGCAGCACCTGCCCATCCCCGGCCTGGTCAGCCTGCCGGTCGTCGGCCGCATCTTCTTCGATCAGGACCCGATGGTCTATCTGAGTCTGCTGGCGATCTTCCTGGTTTGGTTCTACATGAACAAGACGCAGCCCGGCCTGAAGCTGCAAGGGCTGGGTGAACGGCCCGCGGCCGCGTTTGCGCGTGGCGTCAATGTGACCCGCATGCGCTACGTCTACACCCCTGGCGGGCGGCGCGTTGGTGGGGTTGGGTGGCGCCGCGTTCTCCCTGCTGGTCAAGCCAGGCTGGGCGCGGCCCTACGGCATCGAAGGCACGGGCTGGATTGCGCTGGCGATTGTCATCTTTGGCGGCTGGCGGCCCCTGCGCGCGGCGTGGGTGCGTACGCCTTCGTCACCCTGCAGACCCTGGCCAACACCCTGCAGAGCGCCATGCCCAACGTGCCCACGCAGCTCTTCCCCACACTGCCCTTCCCGCTGATGATCCTGACCCTGGTGCTGGTCACACTGGGCAACGCCGAGTGGCTGCAGCGCAGCCTCGGTCGCCTGCCGGACGGCCTGCGCCGCATCCTCGTGCGCAGCCTGCGCGCCCTGCAGACGTCACCGCCGGCCGCTGGGGACGGTGTTCGAGCAGGAGTAGGGGCAAGCCATCCCGCCTGCGTCGCGCGCGCCTATGACCATTGATGCAAGAGTTGCTGGACCTGGGGATTGGACGCGCCATAGCTGACGATGGCCACATCGAGATCGGCGTATCTGTTAAGGTTCAAGGCGCGTTGGATCGCGCTCATGATCCATTCCGTTGTATTGCCAAATGCTCCACCGCCAAGCAAGGTGAGAAATACGCTTTTGTTGCCACTGCTGAGCGCATTCAAGATGCCTGCGCAGATCGTGGCCTCATAGGCTGCCTCAAGAATGAGCCGGGCAAACGCCGCCCACAGAGGCGCGGGATGCGTGGAATAGGTCACTGGTAGGGCCGAGCAGTAGGCTTGAGAGACGGTGTGTTTGGCCTTATCGAGGGTCACTTGCGTATTCCACTGGAGGCCGATGCGCAACAGTTGTCGCAATTCATCAAGCTCACGCTCGCTTGAGGCTTGCAGGCGATGGGTAATTTCAGCCAGACCCCGCTGCGATGCCAACGCATAACCGTTGCGCATTTCCCACAGCCGGCCCGCAGTATTGCCCAACGCAGCACCAACATCGGCCAGGCAATCAATTTGGTTGCTTGCTGATTGGCCGATTTGTCCATTGACCATGGCAAAGTAGTTGCGATAGATCGTTCCCGCGCCAGCCGCAATCGCGCACGCTGGCCCCTGGGTATGGTCATGGTCATAGATGCCCACACCTCGCTCTGGCGTGACGTCTGGAGAGACCATTTCCAGCAGATTGAACTGGGAGGCGACCTGAAACAGCGCGCCGGCATTCGCGACCTCTGTGTGCAACTGCTGCACGTTAGCCACGATTTCACGGACTGACATTTTCCCGCTCTGATACCCACTCGCATGGACACGTTCTCGCAGCTCGCCCAGGGTCGGGGTCTCCAGTTGGCCGTGGACCATGGCCCTCCCGTTGACATGCGAAATCAACATCTTCCCGTCCACCGCGATCTTCTCGCGAACCTGATGAGGTGACACTTCAGGAAAACCGGTTAATCTTTCAAACCACATGGCTTGCCCCCGCTCTCTGCTCGCATTAGTTGCGACGCTACATGGCGACGTCCGGCGCCGACTCCACCGTGGCCGCCGAGACCGCCAACGCCTCCTCAAGACGATCTTGCTCTGCGAGCAGATCGGCTAATGCGCTGCCCACGGACGCGGCTTTCCCGGTCAACCCAATCTCGGTGTACAACGCGGCCGCCTGCTGCATGGCATCCATGGCGGCCGCGGGTTCATTGGCGGCCCGGCACGCAGCCGCCAGCGTCTCGTGGTCCAGCGCCGCGCCGTAGCGATCTCCGTTAGCCGTATGGCGTTCGATGGCTTGCTGCGCGTACTGCTGCGCTGGCCTGGCGTTTCCTTGCACCAGAGCAAGGCGCGCCAACTCCAGATAGCTGTTGGCCTCGCCTTGCCGCTCGCCGATGGCTTGATAGAGCGTAAGAGAATTATCGTATAACGATTTAGCTTCTTCGTACTGCTGCGCTGTGCGGGATAGATTCCCGATGACCTGCAGCGTGTTGGCCTCGCCCAACCGGGCGCCCACCTGGCGATACAGGTCGAGCGCCTGGCGGTACGACGCCAACGCCCCCTCGATTTCTTTACGAAATTGCTGCGCGTCGCCGATGGCCTTGAGCACGTTCGCCTCGCCCAGCCGGTCGCCCACCTGGCGATACAGCTCCAACGCCTGGCGGTACGACGCCAACGCACCCTCGATTTCTTTACGAAATTGCTGCGCGTCGCCGATGGCCCTCAGCACGTTGGCCTCGCCCAGCCGGTCGCCCACCTGCCGGAACAGGTCCAGCGCCTGCCCGTACGACGCCAACGCTCCCTCCCGGTCGGCACGAAATTGCTGCACGTCGCCGATGGCCTTCAGCACGTTGGCCTCGCCCAGTAGAATCGTCTGCGGTGTGCTGCTGCCGTCGCTCAGGAGGCGGTACAGCGCCAGGCTATTTTGCGCATAGTCAAGACTGGCCTCAGTCGCGTAGACGCGTCGGGCGGCATCTGCGGCCTGGAAAAGCGCCTCGGCCTGCCAGGCCGTTTGCCCGGCGTTGGTATACGCACGCGCGGCTTCGGCATAGGAGGCTGCGGCCACATCCCAGCGTCGCGGCATCTCTTCTTCGTGTAGCCCGGCCATGTCATACCAGGCATCGCCAACCGCTTTCCAGTCGGGCCGCGGACGGCCGCGCAGCGCGTCGAGCCGGCTCTTCTGTCGGGCGATGATCTGTTGGCGATCACGTTCATCTACAACCGGCACGCGGGGACGGCGCCGCGCCCCTGCGCCACTGCTCTCCCCCGGCGTGACACGCAGCGGCGGATTCGAAAGGACCATTGCCTGCGGACCCACGCGCCCCGGAAAGCGAAATACGCCGCTCAGGCGTGAATAGAAATTGGGCGCACTGTGGGCCAATTCACGACGCTCGCCTTCGCTGAGCCAAAAGAGCAGGCGATGCGGTGCGCGCGCCAGAGTTTCACGCTGAACGTCAAGATGGCCAAAGAGGGCCGGAAAGGCGTGGCTCACATCGTTAAATGAAACAACGGGTGCAGGCTGTCTCGCGGTCTGCGCCGCTTGCTGCATGTGGTCCAAGACATTTGCGGAGTTGCCTGCCAGGGAGATTTCCACCAACGCCAGCGGCGCCAGCGCCGGCCGCAAATCCGCAATCACCTGCCGGCGCACGGCGCCATCTTCGTAGATCGCCAGCGCCCATGCGCCTTCGGCCAGGTTCAGCAGGATGACCAGGCGATGCAGCTCGGACGCAGTGGCCGTAGCTGAGAAGTCAGTCAAGGCCGTTGTCATCTGGGTTGTCATCATCGGCCTGCTCCAACAAGCTCCACAACGCCGGGTGGGCATCGCACCACTGAACGTCGTTGTCGTATTCGATCAGGCTGCCGTTGTAGATCAGCCGCTGTTCATCGGTATCGTTGGTCAGGCGGCGGTCCCCATGCCGCGCTCGCAGTACGGTCAGGTCGCGGCGGCTGAGGGGGGCCAGGGCTTCACGGCGCAGCTCCTTGATGGCGCTGCGGGCATCCTCGGCCCGGATGATTACGGCCTGTTCGCTGCGGTTTAGCGCGTAGACAGCCGCGCTGCGCACGAGAAAGACAAGCCAAACTGGCACGCCGCCGCACGCCTGCAGGATCAAGTCAAACGCCAACGGCTCGATCAGACGATCCTCGAGGCGCTGAAGAACGATGTCACGCAACGTCGCCATCCCTTCCGGGTTGGGCGAATTGTCACGGTGGCGCGGTGCAATGTTGGGCAGATAGCGAACTTCGCTGAAACTCAGTTTCAGCGTGTTGTAGTGATCGGAAAAGCGCAGCGCCAGCGGGCAGGTGTAGATCATCGCCGTGATGGGCGAGGTAATCGTCGGCGCATGGTCGCGAAAAATCTGCGTCGCCGCTTCCAGATCCACCTTGTCCAGACCTTCGACCACGATGAGCAGGTGCTTTTGGCTGTTCTTTTCGGCTTCGGCAATCACCCAATTAAGATGACGGATTAAATCGGGCATCTGTTGGTTGATTTGGAACTTGAGCTGCTCCCTTGCGGCTGAGGACTGACGCGCGCTCAGCTCGATGTCGCCCAGAAGCGTTTTCACCTGCGCTGAAATCGTGGTTTCGGCAGATGCGGGGCGGATGGGCAAACCGGCGACCACCTGCAGCCACCAGTCGCGCAGGCTTTCCCAGCCCTGCCGCACTGGCTCAACGAGCGGAGTACGTACCAGGTTGTGTTCGATGCAGAAAATAACAATCTGCGTACTCATTGCCAGCATGACATCCTCATATTCTGGCGTGGTGCGACCGGTGATGGCGCGGATGTCAATATGAATGGTGTAGAACTTGTCGCTCAATTCTTCGGCCAGCTTGTTCAGCTCGGTGGACTTGCCGCTGCCGCGATGGCCCACAAACAGGAGTTTCACCGGTTCATTCACTGTTCGGAGCAGACTGCGCATATAGCCTCGGGGCGACCCTTCTCGGGCCACAAACCAGAAACGCAGGTCTTGGCCGCTGAGCGGGATCTGCCTGAAGTAATTGACTGTCTGTGCGAGATTGATCGCTTTCATGCTCATCAGCTTCCACCCTTCATCGCTGCATTTTCACTACTTGCCCCGTATTCTACCAAAATCAAATCGTTTGCACAAGGCCGCGCGGTAACACAAGTTGCCAACTGGCACCACGTGCCGGTTACGGTTTCCAACCGCTACACGCAGATTGCTCGTCGGTCACCGATCTCCAATCTCCGATCTCCAATCTCCGCTCTCTACTCTCCCCTCACCAGCCTCCGACTGGCGGCGCTGTGTCGCGCCACCAGGTCGGCCGCGTCCAGGCCCACGATCTGGCCCTCTTGGACGCGCACACGGCCGTTGATGACGCTGATGTCCACCGGCTGCGGCGCGAAGAGGACGGCGGCCAGGGGATCGTGCAGGGCGCCGCTGTAGGCCAGGCGATTCAGGTTCAGGCCGATGAAGTCCGCGGCCATGCCGGGCGAGCGCACCGATGTCGTCACGACCGAGGACGGCCGCGCCGCCCAGGGTGGCGAGTTCGAGCGCCTCCTGCGCGGTCAGCGCGGCCGGATTGCCCAGCACGCGCTGCAGGAGCATGGCCTGCCGTGCCTCGCCCAGGAGATGGGCGCCGTCGTTGCTGGCGCTGCCATCCACGCCCAGGCCCACGGACGCGCCGCGATCGAGCAGGCGGCGAATGGGCGCAATGCCGCTCCCCAGGCGCATGTTGCTGCTGGGACAGTGTGCGGCGCCGGTGCCGGTGCGAACAAACAGGTCAATCTCAGCCTCGCTCAGGTGGACGCAGTGCGCATGCCAGACATCGCGCCCGGTCCAGCCCAGGTCTTCGGCATAGGCAACGGGTCGCCGGCCAAAGCGTGCCAGGCAGAACTCCCTCTTCATCCTTCGTCTCGGCCAGATGCGTGTGCAGCCTGACGCCGTAGCTGCGCGCCAGCGCGGCGCTCTGCGCATCAGATCAGGCGTGACGGAGAAGGGGTGAGCAGGCGCGACGACGATGCGCACCATGCCGAAGCGCTCACGCTGGTGAAAGGTCTCGATGGCGCGGCGACAGTCGGCCAGGATAGCGTCCTCATCTTCAACCACAGAATCGGGCGGCAGACCGCCCTGGCTTTCGCCCAGCGACATGGAGCCGCGGCTGGCGTGGAAGCGGATGCCCAGCTCCCCTGCAGCCTCGATTTCGTCGTCAATGCGGCTGCCGTGCGGCCATAGGTAATGATGGTCGCTGCTGGTGGTGCAGCCGCTGAGCATCAGCTCGGCCAGGCCCAGCTTGGCGCCCAGGTAAACCGCCTCCGGCGTCAGCCGCGCCCAGATGGGATAGAGGTCTTCAGCCAGGCGAAGAGAACGCTGTCCTGCGCCAGGGCGCGGTGAGTGATTGATAGAGGTGATGGTGGGTGTTGACGAGGCCCGGCAGCACGATCATGCCGCGGGCATTGATGACGGTGTCGGCGCTGGCGGGCAGGCTGGCCGTCGGCCCCACCTGCTCGATGGCCTGATCGCGCACAAAAAGCGCACCATCTTTGATCTGGCGCCGCTGCGCGTCCATAGTGACCAGCACATCGGCGTGCTGCAAAAGAAGTGTGGACATCGTTGTCTCCTGTCAATCAGGCATGATTGCGTGACGTACTAAAACTCCAGTTTGCGATAGCGCATGGCTACGCTTTCGGCCAGGCCGATGCTCAGCATGAAAATGAGCAGCGAGCTGCCTCCGTAGCTGATGAAGGGCAGCGGTTTGCCGGTCACAGGCAGCAGGTTCAGGTTCATGCCGATATTGACCGCGGCCTGGAAGAAGATGATGGAGGTCATGCCGATGACCAGCAGGCGGCCAAAACTATCGCGGGCCAGGTCAGCGATGCGCAGCAGGCGCAGGAGCAGCAGAATGAATAGGACGAGTACGATGACCGCGCCCACAAAGCCCAGTTCTTCGGCGATGACAGAAAAGATGAAGTCGGTGTGGCGCACGCAAGAAGTGCAGTTGACTCTGACTGCCGTGGGAAAGCCCCTGCCCCAGGATGCCGCCGTTGCCGATGCTGATGAGCGCCTGGTTGACGTTGTAGAAGTCGTCCGGGTTGCCCGCCGGGTTGAGAAAGAGCAGAATGCGGTTGCGCATGTACTCTTGCATGGACAACCAGGCCAGCGGCGCCACGGCCGCGGCGGCCACGCCAGTCAGCGCCGCGTAGATGAGCGGCAGCCCGGCGATGAGCAGCATGACGCCGCCCGCAAAGGCGATGGAGAGCGTCGTACCCAGGTCCGGCTGCAGGTAAATGAGCACCAGCGGCAGCGCCAGCAGGAGCACCGCGCCGAGGTAGGTGCTGATGCGTCTCATCGCCTGTTCACGGTCGGCCAGGAAGCGTGCCAGAATGATCACCACCAGGATCTTGGCCAGCTCGGACGGCTGCACCGCGAGGCCAATTTCCACCCAGCGCTGTGCGCCGCCCTGCGTCATGCCGACGATCTCTACAAGCGCCAGCAGGCCAACCAAAATCAGATAGGTCAGCGTGGGCGCGGTGGCGACGAGCGTGTAATCCACGCTGGCCGCGACGAAGAGGATGACCAGCCCGGCCAGGCAGAAGGTGATTTGCCGGCGGACCATGTCCTCTAATCCCGGTGTGTTGATCGTGGCGCTGCGCACCATGACCACGCCGATCACCAGCATGACCAGCGTGATGCCGAGCAGCGTCCAGTCGAAGTTGCGCCAGGCGCGCGCCATCAGGTGGTTTGCCTGTGGACCGGACTGGCCGGCCTGGATCGGCGGCGCGGTCGGCTGCCTGACGCGGTTGGCGCGGCAGGATCATCGGGCGGCGGCAGCGGCGCCAGCGGCGCCAGTGGAATGTCGGCCACCAGGCGCTGATCGTAACGCGACTGACTCAGTGTGACCTCGACCCCGGCCGGATCAATGGCGACGTATTTGGAGATGACGGCGATCAACTCATCCTTCAGGGTTTGCATGAGCGCTGGCGAGAGCGACAGCCGGTCATGCACCAGGACGAGTTTGAGGCGCTCTTTGGCCACCTCACGGCTCGGAGGATCGGGGCTGAAGAATCTGCGCAGTTGTTCGATGACGTTCATGGCGTTTCTCCTAACATCTACTGCCCACTTCCCCCAAAGAAACGTGCCAGCCGACCGAACAGCCCGGTTTGATCGCGCATCGGCATGAGCGGTACGTCTTCTCCCAAGACGCGCCGCGCAATGTGGCGATAGGCCATCCGGCCGGGGAATCACCGTTCAGGGCTGCTGGCTGTCCCCGATTGGTGGTCACGACGATCTGGGGTCTTCAGGAATGATGCCGAGCAGGTTGATGGACAGAATCTCGATCACATCGTCGGCGCTCAACATGTCTCCGCGCTTCACCAACGTTGGATTCAGGCGGTTGAGAAGCAGGTCGCCAGGGCCTTTCTGCGCGGCTTCGATCAGGCCGATGATGCGATCGGCGTCACGGACCGCTGAAACCTCTGGCGTGGTGACGATGATGACGCGGTCGGCCGGCGCTATCGCGTTGCGGTAGCCCTGTTCGATGCCGGCAGGCGAATCAACCAGGATGAAATCGAACTCCGCGCGCATCTCGTCGGTCAGGGCGATCATCTGTTTCTCGGAGACTGCGTTCTTGTCACGCGTCTGTGCGGCCGGTAACAGATACAGTTCGGTCAGGCGTTTGTCGCGAATCAGGGCCTGGCGCAGGCGCGCGCGGCCCTCCACCACATCCACCAGGTCGTAGACGATGCGGTTCTCCAGTCCGAGGACGACGTCCAGATTGCGCAGACCGATGTCGGCGTCAATGACGGCGACGCGCATGCCTTGCAGTGCGAGTGCCACGCCCAAATTGGCCGTGGTGGTTGTCTTGCCGACGCCTCCCTTGCCGGAGGTAATGGTTATGACGGTTGCTCCCATGCTATTTCTTTCACCAACTCTTCACTTGATCCCAGGGTTCTACCACAATCGCGCCATCGCTGACGTGTGCGACTTCGGGGGCCGGCCGGCTAGGCCGCAAATGCAGGCGCCAGCGCTGGCCGATGGGGTCGGGCGCGCGGCCAATCGTGTCGCCGATGCGCAGTTGCGTGGGCTGTAACACCAACGCGCAGACCACGGCCGCTCGGTTACCCGCGGCGCCGGCATGAACGGTTCCACGCAGGCGACCCCAAATCACCACATCACCGCCGGCCACCACCTGCGCGCCAGCGTTGACATCGCCCATCACGATCACCGCGCCCGGATGTTCGATGCTCTGCCCGCCGCGCAGGGTGCCATGCACGAGCAACGCGGAGAAATCCTCGCCCGCGTGCAGCAACGGCTCGACGCCAGGCGGCGGTCCCGCCGCCGGCGCCGGTTGGCCGTTGCCGTTATGACGCAACGGTGGCGCGAGGTCAACGGCCAGGCCGAGATTGGCAGCCAGTTGTCGTGTGGGCGGATGCTCGCTCAACAATGCCCATAAACTCACCTGGTGGGCTTCCAGCAGGCGACCGATGTCTGCAATGTCAGGCTCGTTCAACGCGCGGGCGCCAATCTCCACCGCCACGCGCCCGCCCTTGACAAAAGACCCCATCGCCTGCAGGCGCTCAGCAAGCTGGGCCAACACTGCGACTAGGTCTCCATTGGGTAGAGTGATGACCAGCCCGCTGCTGGTGCCCCTGATCTGAACTGACTGTTCGCTGCTACTGGTTGCCATATGCTGACCATGAACGATCCAACGCGCTCAATCTCCCACTTGCAGCCGCTGATAGGGGTTGCCGGGCGGCATCGGCACCTTGAAAAAGTAGTGCAAAATCTCTGAAACCACCGGCACCGCCACGGCGGACCCTTCGCCGCCATTGTAGATAAAGGCAACGACCGCAATTTGCGGGTTGTCGAAGGGGGCAAAGGCCATGAACCAGGCATGCGTCGGCAGGAAACCTTTGGCATCGTAGCCGATCTCCGGGTCCCAGAACTCGGCCGTCCCGGTCTTGCCGGCCACTGCAACCCCCGCCACGCGTGCGCCTGGTGCGGTGCCATTTGCCCAGTTGACGGCGCCAAACATGCCTTCGCGCACCACAGCCATGTGTTCCGGTTTGACCGGCAGCGCACGGATCATTTCCGGCTGCATCTCCATGACGACCGCGCCCTCGGCGTCCGTTATGCTCGCCACTAACTGGGGCCGGTAGAGGGCGCCGCCATTGGCCACGGCCGCGGTTGCGTTCGCCACTTGCAGCGGGGTTGCCAAAACGAAGCCCTGGCCGATGGACATGTTGTAGGTGTCGCCGGTGACCCAACCTTCGCCATAGGTCAGACGTTTCCACTGATCGCTCGGGATCAGGCCCGGATGCTCGCCCGGCAGGTCAATGCCGGTCACTTCACCGTAGCCAAAGGCACGCGCGTAGTCGGCCATGCGGTCCGCGTTGAGGCCCTGAAAATCACGCAAGCCGCCGCCGGCCTGATAGAAAAAGACGTCGCAAGAGACGGCCAGCGCTTCGGCCACCGTGATTGCGCCATGGCCTCCCCCATACTTGTACAGCCAGCAGTAGAATGGTTGCGCCTTGCTGAAGTCGTCAGGGTAGAATTTGTTGGGCAGCCACATAATACCGTTGTCCTGCAAGCGGGTGCGCGAGGTGATGACGCCCTCTTGCAACGCGCCGGCCGCCGGCACCGTCTTGAACGTCGAGCCAGGCGGGTAGATGCCACTGATGGCATGGTTCAGGAGGGGGCGGTATTTGTCTTCACTGAGCGTCGCGTACTCATCGGTTGTAATGCCATCGGCAAACAGGTTGTTATCGTACGTCGGCAGGCTGACCATGCCGAGCACGGCGCCATTCTGGGGGTTGATGGCCACAGCCGCGCCGGATGACGAATGGGCTGCTTCCAGGCCGCGGCGCAACGCCGCCTCCATGGCCTGCTGCAAGTCCATGTCAATGGTCAACACCAGGTTATGGCCCGGCACCGCCGGCGCGGGCTTGCCGATCGTGGAAATCTCGCGCCCAGCGACGTCCACCTCGATCTCACGCAGGCTGGCCTGGCCCCGCATCTCGGTCTCGAAGGAACGCTCGATGCCCGCGTAGCCAACCCAGTCGTTGCTTGCATAGCCCCTGTCACGATACGCCTCGGCTTGCTCGGCCGGAATTGGCCCCATGTAGCCGATCAGATCGGCTGTCAGCGCGCCGGTCAGGTATTCTCGTTCGGCGCTGGCCAATACGACCACGCCGGGCAAGGTGTGCCGCGCTTCTTCGATCACAAAGGCAGTCTCAACGGACAGGTTCACCACCAGCGTGACCGGTGCAAAGGCGCTGCCCAGGCGCGCATTTTCAACGGCCTGTATCACCTGGGCGATCACGTCCGCACGCGGCAGGGTTGCCACCTTCCGTGCGGACACCGGCAGACGCAGCGGTGCGGGTGCGGGTGCAACCTCTGTTGCGGTCGCGTTGGGCGTCGCTGTGGCACGGCCCCGCGCCGGCGCCCGCGTCGGTGGCACGGTGGCCTCCGGCATCACCGTGGCCGTCGGCGTGATGACGGCCTGAATCGGCATGGTCAACAGATCAAGCACGCGCTGAAGTTCAGCGGTCAGTGCGTCTTCATCGTCAGGCAAATCTGCCGGCACCACAGCCACGGCAAACGTCGGGCGGTTGCGTGCCAGGGTGCGCCCCTGGCTGTCATAGATGACGCCGCGCAGAGCCGGCTCCGACACCTCACGAAAGCGATTTTGATCGGCCCGTGCGCGCAACGTAGCGCCCTGGTTGATCTGCAAGCGCCACAGTTGGCCCGCCAGCACGATGAAGGCCAGGAGGATGACGATGCGATAAAGAAATGTGCGAATGATCGCTGCTTGTATTTGGTTCACGTTGATGATTGCCGTCGCCCAGGTTGGCGCGCGCGCCTCACACTTCCCATCGTCGCGACCCAACGCGACGACTTGCGGCCAGAACCAGCACGTACACCACCGGTAGTAGCATGGCATTGTAGAGCGCATCGGGCACGATGACTCTGACCAACGTGGCCGGCCAATCGGCCGGGCGGCCGCCCAGGGCCAACAGACCGAGCAGTACGCTGCCGTACACCAGACCGGCAGCCAGGCCGCTGAGCACTCGAATCAGCAGTCGTTCGCGAAAGATGGCACCTGCGCCCTGTCCGATCAGATAGGCAGCAGCCACCAGCGCCAGCGCTGAGGCGCCGAGCGGGCTGCCGCCTAGCAGGTCGAGCCATAGACCGCCAATGAATGCCCACCACAGGCCCTCGCGGCTGCCGGCGATCAGTGTCCACGCCACCACTACCAACAGCATCAGGTTGGGTTTTGCGCCCAAGAGGCTGAGGTAGGGAACGAAGGTGGTTTGTAGCAGGCCGATTGCGGCCAGCATGGGCACCAAGAAGTATAGGTTCATCCACGGTTTACCAGTCAGGGCGACGTTGAGCCTGCGTCCGCCGCGGTGAAGTCAGTGATGACCAGGACCAGTTCGAGGCGCCCAAAGTTGACCGTGGGACGCACCTCTGCCTCCTGGAACATCTCGTAATCTCGATGCCGCACCTTGAGAATCTGGCCAATGACCAAACCCTTGGGCAGGCTGCCGCCCAGGCCCGAAGTCAACACGATGTCACCGGGACTGATGACCGCATCCTGGGTCAAGTATTTGATCTGGGGGTTGCCGCCGTCTACGCCCTGCAGCACGCCCAACACACGCGAGCCTTGCACCAGGGCATTGACTGCGCTGCCGGGGTCGGTGATGAGCAGCACCTTCGCGCTGCTGGCGCTCACCTCGACGATGCGCCCGACCAGCCCCACATCGCTCATCACCGGCATGCCCGGCGCGATGCCCTGGTCGCTGCCGAGATCAATCACCAGGTACTTCAGAAAATTGGGATCACGGCCCAGCACGCGCCCGACGATCTGGCCGCCGCGCATTGCGAAGTTGGGGTTGCTCTGGCGAAAATCCAACAGGCGGCGCAGGTTCTCGTCTTCGATTTCAACGTCGCGTAAGCGCACGTTCTCCACGGTCAGGCGGTCCGCCAACTCCTGCAAGTCCTGATTGCGTTGGCGTAAGGTACCCAAGTCCTGAACCAGGTTGACGACCGACCGGGCTCCTCCTGCCAGACTGGTCAAGCCAGATTGAACGGGCAGCACCGGCCGCAAGATCAGCCCTTTGATCGCCAGCAGTCGGCCGCTCAGGTCGAGGAGCATGAGCAGGGCGCAGACCCCCACGAAGATGAACAGGCGCCGCGGGGTGGCGCGTCGATTGGCTTGAGTCATGTCAATTCAGGCATAGATGCGATCCACCAGCGTCTATCGTTCGGATTTCTCAGGTGACTTCCTGGGCGGATCAGTGAATGGTGCTGCCGCGCTGCATACTGGTCAACACCTTGCGCAGGTCTTCCAGCGATTCCAGGATTTTCTCCGCGCCCTTGGCCACACACGTCATGGGGTCGTCCGCTGCGTAGACGCGCATCTTGGTTTCTTCGCTCAGGCGTTGAGCCAGGCCACGCAGCAGGGCGCCGCCACCCGCCAACACAATGCCACCGCTCATCAAGTCGGCCACCAGTTCTGGTGGGGTGTCGTCCAGGGCAGACTTGACGGCTTCCACAATGACGCTGACCGAGTTACGGAGGGCCTCGCGAATCTCGATGCTGCTGATCTCGATGCCCTCCGGCAGTCCGGTGATCAGATTACGGCCGCGCAGCGTGTGGGTGATCTCCTGCTCCAGGGGGTAGGCGGAACCGGCCTGAATCTTGGCTTGTTCGGCCGTGCGATCACCGATCAGCATGTTGTATTTCTGGCGGGCATACGCGATGATGTCTTCGTCCATCTCATCACCGGCCACGCGAATGGAACGGGCCACGACGATGCCGCCCAGGGCAATGACTGCCACTTCGGTGGTGCCGCCACCAATGTCAACGATCATCGAGCCTTTGGCTTCGGTCACCTTGAGGCCGGCGCCAATGGCGGCCGCCATCGGTTCCTCAACCAGGTAAGCCTCGCGCGCGCCAGCGCTGATGGTCGCATCATGTACGGCGCGTTTCTCAACCTCGGTGACACCGCTGGGGATGCCAACCACCACGCGCGGACGCGGGATGCGCAGCAGCGAGCGATCATGCACTTTGCGAATGAAATGATGGAGCATTTGCTCGGTGACATCAAAATCGGAGATCACGCCGTCACGCAAGGGGCGCACCGCCACAATGTTGGCCGGCGTGCGGCCAACCATCTCCTTGGCCTCGGCGCCGATAGCCAGGACTTTCTTGGTTTTCTTCTCGATGGCCACGACAGACGGTTCGTTGATGACAATACCCTGGTTGCGGACGCAGACCAGGGTATTGGCGGTACCCAGGTCAATCCCGATATCCAGGGAAAACAGGCCTAACAGCCAGTTGAGTGGGCTAAACAACTCGGACTCTCCTCCGACGGGGATAGATTTTGGCGAAAAAATCGGCCCACCGACGTGTCGGGCCGTATGGGTCGGGGTCAGGCCGGGCGGCAGCTATGCCAACCACAGCGACGGCGCCATTATACCATGTGCCATGTGATACGTAAAACGCCGATGAGCAAACGCGCCCGGCGACTGCAAGTCGCTGCAACGATTGCGAAGCCCACTTGCGTGGGCTGTTGTACACGGAAGCTGATGCTGGTTGCCAAGCAGGAATCAAGGGTGACAGCCTCATAACGAATGACGGAACGCACCGGTTACCGCATGAGCGCCCCTGATTCGTATCATGATTGACATTTTTTGTATTCTCGGTTAAAATTCAGTTGTTGCCGTCAGCCTATCAAGCTGGCGGCATATCATGCACGCACCTGACCTCAACACGACGCTGCCAGCAGGACCCATGTTCGATATCAAAAATGGGTGGGCAGTTAAGGTCATAACAGAAAACAGACGCATCAGTGGAGGATTGATGGGGACTTTTCCGACGAAGAATATCCGCAACATCGCCCTGGTTGGGCACAGTGGTTGCGGCAAAACGTCTCTCAGTGAGGCGATGCTCTTTGATACGGGCGTCGCGACACGCCTCGGCCGGGTTGAAGATGGCACAACCGTTTCGGACTGGGACGATGAAGAGAAGCGGCGCCACGTTTCGATCAACACGTCGGTGATTCCATGTGAATGGAAGGGCAGCAAGATCAACGTGCTTGACACGCCGGGTTACGCCGATTTTGCAGGCGATGTGGTCGCGGCCGTGGCCGTGGCCGATGCCGGCCTTGTCATGGTGGATGCGGTGGCCGGAGCAGAAGTGGGTACTGAGTTGACCTGGAGTTACCTCAATGAGCGTAACTTGCCACGTTTGATTGTGGTCAACAAGATGGACCGCGAGAACGCCAATTTCGAGAAGGCCCTGCAATCGTTGCGCGAACACTTTGCCGGCGCCATCGTGGCCTTGCAGGTCCCCATCGGCAAGGAGCATGACTTCCAGGGCGTGGTTGACCTCATGCAGATGAAGGCCTTCGTTGGCTCCAAGGGTGATGTGCAGGATATTCCGGCCAACCTGAAGGCCGAGGTTGAAAAGGCACGCACACAGCTGATCGAAGCCGCCGCCGAAGGCAACGACGACCTGATCATGAAATACCTCGAAGGCGAAGAACTGACGCCCGAGGAAATCCAGTTGGGCCTTAGCCTCGGCATCCGCGCTGGCTCCATCATTCCCGTGATGTGTACCGCGGCCAGCGCCAACCTGGGCGTCCAAGCCTTGATGGACGCGCTGGTGCAATTGGCGCCTTCGCCCGCGGACGCGGCCGCAACCGCGGCTGTCAAGGTGTCCACCGAGGAAACCATCATGCTGGCGCCAAACCCCGCTGGCCCCCTGGTCGCCCTCGTCTTCAAGACCGTCGCCGATCCCTATGTCGGCCGTGTGACCTTCTTCCGTGTCTTCTCGGGCACTATGCACTCTGATTCACGGGCGTTCAACCCGCGTAGCCAGGCAGAAGAGCGCATTCCGCAGCTTTTCATACCGCGTGGCGAACAGCACACCAATGTGGACGCGGTGGTTGCCGGTGACATTGGCGCGGTGGCCAAGTTGACCGCCACGACGACGTCGGACACCCTGTGCGAAAAGTCGGCCCAGATCCAGATGGCGAAGCCGAGCTATCCGAGCCCGCTCTTCTCAGTGGCGATTTCGCCCAGAACCAAGACCGATTCTGCCAAGTTGGGGCCGGCACTCGCTCGCCTGAGCGAAGAAGACCCCACCCTGCGCTGGCGCCAGGAACTGACCACTCAGCAGACCATCCTCGAAGGCATGGGCGACACACACATTGATATTGCCATCCGCCGCATGGAATCGAAGTTCGGGGTTGGCGTCGAGACCAGCATTCCCAAGGTGCCGTACCAGGAGTCAATCACCAAGAACGCCAGCGCCATGTATCGCCACAAGAAGCAGACGGGCGGGGCCGGTCAGTTTGGCGAGGTACACTTGGAGGTCAAACCCCTGGCGCGTGGCGCCGGTTTCGAGTTCAGCACCGATCGCGTCTTCGGCGGCGTCATTGCCAACTCCTTCTTCTCCTCCATCGAAAAGGGTATCAAGTCGGTGTTGGAATCGGGCGCCATCGCCGGGTATCCGGTGGTGGATGTGCGGGCGGAAGTATTCGATGGCAAGATGCACCCGGTGGACTCGAAGGATATTGCCTTCCAGGTGGCCGGCCGCGAAGCCTTCAAGGCCGCGCTTCAGCAGGCCAACCCTGTGCTGCTGGAGCCGATCATGGACGTAGCCATCACGGTGCCGGACGAGTACATGGGCGATGTGCTGGGCGACATCAACACCAAGCGCGCTCGTGTGCATGGCATGACTCAGGAGCGGGGGCGCAGCATTGTGACCGCCCAGGTGCCGCTGGCTGAGATGCAACGCTATGCCACGGACCTGCGTTCGATCACCCAGGGGCGCGGCGTCTTCACCATGTCGGTCTCACACTATGAAGTGGTGCCGGCGCACGCGGCCGAGGCGATCATTGCCGAGGCCAAGCGCGAGGCGGCCGAGAAGGAATAGGGAGCGGATTTTTTACCGCAGCGGGCGCGGAGAACGCCGCGGGAATCGGAACCTCGGCGCTCTCTGCGCTCTCCGTGATAAGATGGGCGGCGCGTCCGGCAATTGCCGGCACGCGCCGCCTTTTAGGTAGAGCCTCACCTTCTTCCGAACTTCTTGAATCCGCTAGCGCAGAGGCGCAAGTCGTGGTAGGATAGAGCGTAGACAGCGATAGAGCCTTACAACCTTTGGAGGCGCGAAACATGATGCGAGAATTCAGCGTGATGATCGAGAAGGATGAAGATGGCTACTTTGTAGCCTCCGTGCCCGCGTTACGCGGTTGTCATACCCAAGCGAAATCGTTGGATGTCCTGATGAAGCGCATCAAGGAGGCGATCGAGCTCTGCCTGGAGGTTCAGGAACCCATAACCAATGAATTCATTGGGATACAACGCGTGGCGGTCATGGCATGAGTACGTTTTCTTCAGTCTCCGGTGCGCAACTCATCAAGGCCTTGCGCAAGTTGGGCTTCGACGTGATCCGCATCAAGGGCAGTCATCATTTCCTCCGACACGCAGATGGGCGCGGCACGGTAGTACCGGTGCATCGTGGGGAAACCATTGGACGTGGTTTACTCGCTCAAATACTGCGCGATTGCGACATTTCACATGAGGAGTTGCAGGACGAACTCTAAACACGGGTATTGCGGATGGCGAAAATGTGCGATCGTGCGACGGGCGGCACTCCACCGTTCGCCGTCAATCTGAGGATGCCCGTCCACCGGCGGTGTTTCAAGCGGGGCGCGTTGGGCGGCCAAATGACAAACCGCGAAGCGAGAGAACATTTTAAGGAGTAGGAGAATGGGGGACAGCTATCGTCTTAAAATTGGAGATTTTCAATGTTTGGTCGTCAATGACGGGGGCTTTGTCGGCAATGCCCATATGTTATTCGCCAACGCCCCAGAAGATGAACTCCTGCAAGTCCTCCAACGCTATGGTCATGAACCTGACTATTTACCTTCTACGTGGACCTGTCTGCTTATCAAAACACCGAACAATGTCGTACTGGTTGACACCGGTTTTGGAACGGGCAGCGAATACGGAGGGCAGTTATTGCCACTACTACGCGAGGAAGGCTTTCAGCCACAAGACATTGACACCGTGATTCTTACACATGGCCATGCCGACCATATTGGTGGATGTGTTGATGGCACGGGGAATGTAACATTTTCAGAGGCCACGTATTATATGTGGCGGGATGAATGGGATTTTTGGACCACAGAGGCAACTCTGAAGGAGTCTTCCGAGTGGGCGGCCAGCATTGCCCGCCAGAAACTTCCGCCACTTGCCGGACAACTCCAGACGCTTGATAAAGAAACCGAGATTGTTCCTGGTATTCGGGTTATTGCTGCGCCGGGACATACCACCGGACATATAGCCGTTGAGGTTGCGTCACGTGGAGAATACCTGCTTGATATGGTTGATGTCGCCCTCCATCCAATCCAGATTGAATATCCAGAATGGTATTCTCAGCTGGACCAAATTCCTGAGCAGACAGTTGCGACCAGACAAGCCATTTATTCACGTGCAGCAGAGCAAAACGCCTTGGTCCTGGCTTTTCATTTTTCTCCGTTTCCCAGTTTAGGGCATATCACCAAGCAGGATAGAAGATGGAAATGGCAGCCTTTAGATTAACTACCGCTGTTCAGGACAAAATGCACACGGTCATCGAAACGAACAACCTTGTGAAACGATACGGCAATGTCACCGCCGTTGATGACTTGTCTTTGCGCGTTGCCAAAGGCGAAATCTACGCGTTCCTGGGTCTTAATGGCGCAGGCAAAACAACGACGATTCGCCTGTTACTTGGAATGGTCAAACCAACATCAGGTGAAGCGCATGTGCTAAGTACGCGGGTTCGCGTTGGCGAGAGAAAACCCTGGCGCTCGGTTGGATATTTGGTTGAGACTGCGGACGCCTATCCAGAACTCACCGTACGCGAAAATCTGGAAGCGATGCGGCGTCTTCGTCCTGGCACCGAACCGCAAGCGGTTGATCGCGTTATCGGACAACTGGGTTTGCACGCATATGCGGATCGACGCACGAACACGTTATCGCATGGCAATGCACAGCGTCTCGGTCTCGCTAAGGCGCTGTTGCACAATCCGGAACTCATCATCCTTGACGAACCAGCCAATGGCTTGGACCCAGCAGGGATTGTTGAAATCCGCAATCTCTTGATCGAGTTAACGACAAAACAGGGCGTTACTGTTTTCATGTCAAGTCACAATCTGGGTGAAGTGTCGCGGCTGGCGAAACGTATTGGCATTATTCATCAAGGGCGATTGTTGCAGGAACTCGATGTGGATGAACTTGAACGCAATCGGCGGCGACAACTTGTCATTCGCACACGAGATAATCAGGCGGCGCGTGCAGTGCTTGTGAATGCTGGATTCTCCGCCGATATTATTTCGGATGGGACAATCGAGATGAAGGACGATATGGCAATCAAACGACCAGATGATATTGCGATTCGACTTGTAAACGCAGGTCATGCGCCGACCATGCTCAATGTCGAAGAAGAAGACCTGGAGCATTATTTTCTGCGACTTGTCGGCATGGAGGAAGGAGGCGCAAGATGAATAACCTCGCTCAAGCAATCTGGGTCGAATTTCTCAAGGCGCGCCGATCCAAAATGCCATTGTTTACTGCGCTTGGATTTGCGATGGTTCCGTTAGGCGGCGGATTCTTTATGATCGTCCTGAAAGATCCTGAAATGGCGCGCCGCGTTGGACTGATCAGCGCCAAAGCACAACTGACGATGGGCGCCGCCGACTGGCCAACGTATCTTCGATTTCTTACACTGGCTGTTGGAGCAGGCGGCGCCTTTCTTTTGGTCTCATTGCCAGTTGGGTGTTCGGTCGTGAGTATTCTGACCGAACGGTAAAAGATTGCTGGCGCTGCCGACTGCGCGATTCACCATTGTTTTGAGTAAATTCATCGTGATTGCGATTTGGTCAACCGCAGTGACTGCAACCACCTGTCTCATTACTCTCTTGATTGGCACGGCATTGAAACTTCCGCAAGTATCGTCACAGGTTTTTCTACAAAGCGGGGCTATGGTAGTTGCAGGCGCATGTTTAACCATCGCACTCGTAACGCCGATCGCGTTCGCGGCAAGCGCATGGCATGGTTATTTGCCGCCAATCGGCGTGATGATACTTGCCATGGTCCTGGCGCAACTCACCAATGCCGCCGGATGGGGAGAATACTTTCCCTGGTCTGTGCCCGCTTTGTACGTTCAAGGTGAAGACCTTGGAATGGTCAGTTATGTGGTTGTCATTCTGACCAGCGTCGCTGGACTTGTTGGCACTCTCCTCTGGTGGGAGTGGGCCGACCAAACGCATTAGTTGTGCATAATGACCGCTGAGGGGGCGGGCTAACACCGCGTGAACCCGACGTGGCCGAAGCGTAGCAGAGGCCACGCGGGTTACGCGGAACGTTGGGCGGGTCTGCCGGAGAGCGGAGACCAGAGATTGGAGACCGGTTGGCGTTGGGCGGTCCTTCGACGGCCGTTCACGGGCAGGCGGTTGGAATGGAAGGGGTCGCCGGTTTGCCCAGGCCCGTCCGGTCAGGTCGGGCTCGGGGCGCCGCTGCCCAACATTCCGCACACCGATCGGGGAGGATCTGGACCGGTTGACGATGTTGGCGGCCCCGGTGGCTGACGGTTGGCGTTGAGCGGCAGACGATAATGGTGTATCCTCGTAAGGAGTTCCTATGACATTGAGACGCATCGCAGCACTTTCTTATGCAATCATTTCTTTAGCGGTCGTTGCCTTTCAGATCGCGCTTGGCGGCAGGTGCTCCCTGGGGCGCGTTTGCCATGGGCGGCGCTTCCCCGGTCAATTTCCACCTGCTTTACGCATCGCAGCGCTTGTCCAAGCCGCGTTGCTTCTTGCGATGGCCGCGGTTGTCCTCGCGAGGGCAGAAGTCATGCTACCTAAATGAGTCGCGCGTCTCTCGCTGGCTCATCTGGTTCATTGTCGCCTTTGCAGCCCTGAGTCTTGTCCTCAATCTGATCACACCAGTGCCGATGAGTGAGCCATCTGGGCACCTACCGCGTTTCTTTTATTGATAAGCAGTGGCATTGTCGCTTTCACAAGGTCCTCAGAACGTGCTACTCGATAATGGATAGAATCAAATTGCCGCCCAACACAGCGTGCAGCCGACAAGTGGGAGTCGCCGTGTTTTCGGGCATTTGTCTGGCTTTGGATTTTCCGTTTCAAGGGTGAGTCCATCCTCCCACCCACCGCAGCTAACGCCAGCCGTTAGGCGGTACATGCAGCCAGAGCTCGAGCAGGATTAGAATATGCAGGAGGTTCGTTTTTATGCGTCATACTCGCGAGGAAGTAATCAAGCGCACTATTCGGGAGTTCGAACGCCTGGATCGTCTGGTTAACAACCTTACCGATGAGGATTGGAATAGATTGCTAACCAGACCCGAGACCAAAGACCCTTGGACAGTGAAAGATGCGCTGGCGCATATCACCCATTGGAAGGCTGACGTGGTCAGAAAAATCAAGAAACAACCCATACCGGTAGAGGAGAAAGGGCTCAGTTGGACGGATGGGAACCACCTCATCTACGAGCGTTGGCGAGATCGCTCCCCACAGGAGGCTTTGGCTTGGCACAGGCAAGTTCAGGAGGATGCGCTGGCTGCGCTTCAAGATACACCTGAAGCATGGTTCAGTGACAGGGAGCGCCGACCGGAATGGCCCTTTGATCTTGACGGTCACTCCAGCTACCATCGCGTAAAGGATATCGAACACGCACTGGAAGAGTCAACAAAGTGAGTACCGCCCAACAAAGCGTGCAGCTAACGGTGGGTACGCGCCGCGTTTTTCGGGCATTTGTCTGGCTTTGGGTTTTTCCCGTTTCAAGGGTGAATCCACCCTCCCACCCACCGCAGCTAACGCAAACCGTTAGGCTGGACAATGTGGCGCCGTGGGGCAGCCGAAATCAACGCTGTAGCGTTGCGGTTGTACGAGGCGCATCCGACTGTGCCAATGAGGGCTGAGACCGTCGAACGGTTGAAAAATAATGCGTAGAGGATCGAGCAGACCAGAGGCGGAGCCATCAGTGCCAAAAGAGATTTATCCTTCCTCATATCAGTGCGACTGTGGGCATCAGTCGGATTTCTTTGAAAACACGATTCGGGAGGCCAAGAAGATGAGTCACAAGAAGAAGATTTATCTCGGCGACTCAGAATCTGATGAGCATACGATCGTGTTTTACAAGGGAGAAATGGTGGAAATCATCTGCCCCCAGAGCAGGGGTGAAGTAGTGACGCCGTGAGCAGAAACCTGGCTGCGTCAATGAAGGCGGAGACAGTCGAACGGCCGAAATGGGTGTACGATACAGACAGGGGAGAAGATCTGGGGTTCCACGATATGCATCGCTTCTTGGTCATAATCGAAAAAGCGGATGGTAACTACTCGGCATACTCGCCGGATCTGCCCGGTTGTGTGGCAACCGGCAAGACCCGGGATCAGACCGCGCGCAACATGCACGAAGCCATTGAGATGCATGTGCGCGGACTGTTGGAAGACAAACTCCCAGTGCCCCAGGCGTTCATTCGCTGAGTACATCGCCATACCAGCTTAGATTCGTTACATCTGAGTCCGATCGTGCCAATGCCGACAACCGACTGTGCCAATGCCGACAACACCTAACCTCAACCAAGACGCCGCCGATGAACTGCTTTTCAGAGGACACAACATGGAAACCACAGAATTCATCCTACCTGGAGCATTACTCTCATGATTCGCTCATCTTTTGTACTAAATCCCAGAAATGTGGTAAGCTGTCGGCATGAGCGAAACACTTACCGTAACAATTGAATCGGCCGATGACATTCCGGTGTTGTTGGCCTCGATGAGTCATCTGGGATTGGCCGAGTTGGTGGATGAGCACTTTCGGCGCCACGGGAATTGGCAGGGTCTGAGTCCGGGAGGGGTATTGACCGGCTGGTTGGCCTACGTCTTGTCGGAAGGTGATCACCGGTTGAACCAGGTGCAAGGTTGGGCGGCTGACCGACTGCACGTGTTGCAGACCACGTTGGATGCGAAGGTGCGTGCGCTGGACTTCAGCGATGATCGTCTGGCGAGTGGGCTGAACATGTTGAGTGACGATAACGAGTGGGCTGCGTTTGAACGGGCTTTGAACCAGCGCACGGTGCGGGTCTATGATCTGACGGCAAAGTGCGTGCGACTGGACAGTACCAGCGCCAGCGGGCATTGGGAAGTGACAGAAGATGGCCTGTTTCAGTTTGGGCACAGCAAGGATCATCGGGCCGGACCTGCCGCAGGTCAAGGTGATGTTGGCGACCCTCGACCCCTTGGGCATGCCGTTGGTGACGCAAGTGATCTTCGGTGACAAGGCGGATGATCCATTGTACATTCCGGCGATTGACGAGGTGCGTGCGAGCCTGAACCGACACGGACTGCTGTACGTGGGGGACTGCAAGATGATGGCGCTGGCCACGCGGGCGCATCTGGCGAGCGAAAGCGATTATTACCTGGGGCCGATGGTATGATCCAGGTGCCCCAGGCCACCATAGAAACATATCTGCAACCCGTGTGAGGGCCAACAAGCACTGACGCCGATCTCTCGCGACAACCTGACCAAGAAATCGGCCAAAATCGCCGAAGTCTTCGAACGCCTGGAGCAGTTGACCGCCACGCTGGGAGATCGCACTGTCACTTGGACGGAACGGCGCTTGATTGTGCGTTCGCTGCAACATACGGCGGCAGCTGAAGCCGCCCTGTACAAGCGACTGGCGCATGCCGAGGCGGCCATCGCTGCGCTCAATACGCCCAAACAAAGCAAGACCCCGTTCGCCGATGTGGCGACCCTGCAAAAAGCGGCGGAGGCGTTGCTGAAACAACATAATGTGGTGGGCTTGCTGACGTTGACCTATACCGAAACCGTGCAGAAGCGACACGTTCGCAAGTATGGCGACCGCCCAGCCGAGACCCGCACAGAAACGACGGTACAGGTTAGCGTGCAACGTAATGCGACGGCCCATCCAATCCGTCGAGCGAAGTCTGGGTTGGCGCGTCTATGCCACCAATCAACCGGCTGTTGACTTGTCGTTCGAACAGGCTGTGCTGGTCTACCGTGATGAGTTCCTGTTCGAACGCGGTTTTGGTCGCATTAAGGGTCGCAGCTTGAGTCTGGCTCCCATGTATCTGGCCGATGAAGGTCGTGCAACCGCACTGATTCGTTGGCTGACGGTGGGGTTGCGCGTCTTGACACTGCTCGATGGCGTGGTGCCGACTGTGCCAATGAAGGCTCAGACCGTCGAACGGTTGAAAAATAATGCGTAGAGGATCGAGCAGACCAGAGGCGGAGCCATCAGTGCCAAAAGAGATTTATCCTTCCTCATATCAGTGCGACTGTGGGCATCAGTCGGATTTCGTTGAAAACACGATTCGGGAGGCCAAGAAGATGAGTCACAAGAAGAAGATTTATCTCGGCGACTCAGAATCTGATGAGCATACGATCGTGTTTTACAAGGGAGAAATGGTGGAAATCATCTGCCCCAGAGCAGGGGTGAAGTAGTGACCCGACTGTGTCAGTCAATGAAGGCTGAGGCAGTCGAACGGCCGAAATGGGTGTACAATACAGACAGGGGAGAAAGATCTGGGGAGTTCCACGATATGCATCGCTTCTTGGTCATAATCGAAAAAACGGATGGTAACTACTCGGCATACTCGCCGGATCTGCCCGGTTGTGTGGCAACCGGCAAGACCCGGGATCAGACCGCGCGCAACATGCACGAAGCCATTGAGATGCATGTGCGCGGACTGTTGGAAGACAAACTCCCAGTGCCCCAGGCGCGTTCATTCGCTGAGTACATCGCCATACCAGCTTAGATTCGTGACATCTGAGTCCGACTGTGTCAATGCCGACAACACCTAATTTCAACCAAGACGCCGCCGATGAACTGCGGCCGGAATACGACTTCGACTACAGCAAGGCTCGCCCTAACCGGTTCGCGGGGCAGGTGGACAAAAGCCAGGTGGTAGTCATGCTTGACCCGGATATTTCCGAGGTTTTCACGACGCCTGAATCCGTCAACGCGATTCTCCGCGCCCTCATCAAGACAATGCCAACAAGGCATGCCCGTAGAGGACGATTGGAGTCTGGGCGCACGCCTGCATATCGCTAGAAGAATAGGAACAACCATCAATTCGTTTTGCCGGAGCGGACGAAGGCGTTTGCCTTGCGGGTAATTCGGATGTATTCGGCTTTGCCGAAAACGACAGACGCGCAAGTGCTGGGAAAACAGGTGCTGCGATCCGGCACTTCAGTTGGGGCGAACTATCGTTTCACCCTTCATCCTTGTCATGCAGAAGGCGATCCATCGGCACGCAAAGCTGGATTTGCGTCCCGTTGCCCGCGTCGGGACGCGGTGAGACGAACTCCAACTTGGCATCCAGCAGCCGTGCTCGCTCGCGTATGTTTAGCAGGCCAAAACTGCCGTGCTGATCGTACTGTGCATTGATCGCTGCCATGTTGATCCCTGTGCCATCGTCCGTCACCGTGACGTGCAAGTAATCCCGTGCCACCCAAACCTGAATCCAAACAGTGCTCGCATGGGCATGTTTCTTGATATTGTTGAGCGCTTCCTGCACAATGGCAAAGACCGTGCCGCTGGCCTGTGAGGTCAGCTTGAAATCGCCGGTCGAGAGTTCGAGATACAGGGCATAGGACTCATGGCGGCGCAGTTGTTCTGCATAGACGGCAATCGCGGCAGCCAAGCCCTGGGTCTCCAGAATCACCGGGCGTAGCTGAAACAAGAGCTGGCGAATCTCCCGGTTGGCCTGGCGTGTCAGATCATCCAGATAGGCCAATTCACGCGGCAACAGCTCTGGCCGTGAGGCGGCCGTGCGCTTGACCACCTCCATGTTCATAATCATCGCCGACAACACCTGGGCCGTGCCGTCGTGCAGGTCGCGCACCAGCTCGTGACGCACCTTCTCGTGAACCGCAATGATGCGGTCACGCTCCTCCCGCAGGTCGGTGTACAGGTTGGCATTGTCCACCGCCACACCGATCTGCTGACTGATGGAGGTCAGCAGGGCCAATTCTTCGGCGCTGAAATGGCGCGTGCGCCGCACCATGACCGACAGCACGCCACGCACCCGCCCGCGCGAACGAACAGGCAGAATGGCCGCCCCGCGCAAACCGGTGCGGGCCAGAATTTCCTTCGATTCCTCGCCGACACGGGCATCAGCCGCCAGGTCATGGACGACAACCATCTCGCCGCTGGCCGCCACGCTTCCCTGCAAACCCGAGCCGACGGCAACTTTGCGGGGCAACATCTGCAGATTCCGGTCGAAGCCATACACCGTGCGCAGGTCCAGGTTTTTGCCGCTGCTGTCCAGCAGGGCAATGCTGCCTGCGTCGGCGCGCACCACGGTCAGCACATTGGTCAGCGCCGCTTCCAGCATCTTGTCCAGGTCGAGCGATTGGCTGAGGGTGGCGGCAACCTGGTTCAAGGCGGTCAGCTCGCTCACGCGTTGCTGCTCACGTGCGAAGAGTTGGGCATTGGCCACGGCTACCGCCGCCTGCGTGGCCAGCGCGCTCACCCATTCCTGGTCTTCCTGGGTAAAGGGCTGATCGTTGCGTTTGTTGACCACTTCGAGCACACCGACGATGCGCGCATTGGCCTGTAGCGGTACACACAGAATCGAGCGTGTCAGAAAACCGGTAGCCTGGTCAACCGACTTGGTGAAACGGGGATCGTTGCGCACATCGTTGACGATGACCGCCTGGCCGCGGCGCAGCGTCCAGCCGGCCACGCCTTCGTTGATGTTCATACGCTGTTGGCGTAGTTCGTGCTCTTTTTCGCCTACCGGCACCGCGAAGATCAACTCCTGTTGATCTTCATCTATCAACAGCAGCGCCGCACCCTCGGCGTCGAGCATACTGGCGGCCAGGTTGGTGGTTTCGCGCAGCACGTCGGCCAGGTCCAGCGACGAGGCGATAGACTGGCCCACTTCTTGCAGGAGGTTGAGCTGCGTCAAGCGCCGCTGCGATGACTGGAGCTCGGCCGATAGCGCCGCCAGTTGGCCGACGGCGCCGGCCAGGGCACTCGCTGTATCCGCCAGCGGCCCGTTCATCTCTGCCAGGCTGCCGTAGACAAGGCTCAAGCCACCCTGGATCACCGGGCCATCCTCAAGCAGTATTTGCAGCATGGGAATGCCGGCGGTGGTCATCGGCTCCAGCGGTGTTGGTGTGGACAAGGATTGATCGGCGCTGGGTACCCAATGGCTCGCCGTCAGGACGGTGTCTTCCCAGGCGTCAATCAGCAGACCGGTAGCGAGCGGGATCACCCCATGACGGAAACGGGTGGGCGGGCGCTCCAACACCACCGAGCCGCCCTGGGCGCCGCACACCTGGCACAGCCACGGCAATGCCTCGCGCCAAAGCGCCACCGTACCGCTTTCGCGCGCCACGCGGCTGAGCCTGGCCAGGATGTTCGTGTGGGAGGGAGTAGTTATGGGCGTCATAGGCTTCCAAGCGGGGAGAACTGTGCGGCAATCATCGGGTACCCTCATTATAACAGGCGATTGGCTGCGTGACAAGAGACCCTGCTGAGAGCGTCACGGGTTTGTGGGAGTGCAGGCGTCCCGCTCGCAGCGTCGCGGGCCGGTCATGTCCCCAAACGTGTGATGCTCACCCATGCTGCAAGCATCCTGCGGCGCTTAGTGTGGGCTGACTGCGGCCAGACAACCGCAGTCAACCTTACCAAGTCGGGATGTCTGAGCATCCTCTGCCTGGATATGCAAGAACAAGGACGTCCGGCGCCAGCAAAGGTTGCGTATGCGTTACCGGTAAAGTGTTGGACTTTCTGTCCCGTTTGCTGTATACTCACGCCAGAATCGCAACGCACGTAGAATGGATCAAGCGTAGAATGGATGAAGCGTATGCCCGAACTGTGGAAGGTTGATCTGCACTGTCATAGCTGGTTTTCACGCGATTGCCTGATGAACCCGCGTGCCATCATCGAGACCGCACGGGTGCGCGGCCTTGACAAGCTGGCTATCACCGAGCACAACAACGTAGAGGGCGCCCGTTACCTCAAGCGCCTGGCGCCCGATCTGATCATCATTGGCGAAGAGGTCAAGAGCAGCGCCGGCGAATTCATCGCCTACTTCGTGCAGGAGGAAGTACCCAAGGGCTTGTCGCCTGAGGAGACCCTGACCCGCCTGCGCGAGCAGGGCGCCGTGATTAGCATCCCACATCCGGCCGACTCGTTTCGCCGCTCCGCGCTGGGCGAAGCGAACGCACGGCGCTTCATTGATCAGGTAGACGCCATCGAGGTCTTCAATGCCCGCTGCCTCTACCGTGACGACAACGACGCAGCGCTGGCGCTGGCGCGGCGCTATGGCAAACTCATCACGGCCGGCAGTGATGCGCACAGCCTGGGCGAAATCGGCCATGGCTACCTTCTCATGCCGCCGTTCGCCGATGAGCGCGCCAGTTTTCTGCACAGCCTCAGCCAGGCGCAGGCCCTGGGCGCATTGAGCGGGCTGTGGCCCCATTTTGCCAGCACCTACGCCAAATGGAATAAGCGCCTGACCGGCTTCGAACCGCCGGCCTGATCTCGGCGTCGGTCGCCATGCGTGCCTGTTGACCACCGCCCTCGGCTCCTATCTTCCTGTCGCCGCGTTGATCCTGGTGAGACCGTGATTCATTCTGTTGAGGCCGCAACCTGATGTTGATTGCCATCCCTGCATCCCTGCTCGCCGCCCTGGTGCCCACCGTGCTCTATACCCTGCTCGTCTGGTGGGCCGACCGCCACGAGCGTGAGCCTCTGCCCTTGCTGTTGACGGTCTTCTTCTGGGGCGCCGTGCCGGCCGTAGTGGCCGCCCTGGTGATCGAGGGAACCTTCGACAGCGCCTCGCAGCGCATGCTCGATCGGACCGTCATTGGCGGCGCGGCCTCTACGGCGTTGGTGGCGCCCATCGTGGAGGAGGTTCTCAAGGCCCTGGCCTTGCTGGCCGTCGCCACTTGGGCTGCGCGCGAGTTCGACGGCATCCTCGACGGCATCGTCTACGGGGCCGTCATCGGTTTCGGCTTCGCCATGACCGAGAACGTGCTCTATTTCATCGGCGCGTTCGCTGAGCAGGGCTGGGGCTGGTGGGCCGTGGTGGTCATGCTGCGCGCCTTCGTCTTCGGATTCAATCACGCCTTCTTCACCGCGTGTACCGGGATCGGTTTTGGCCTGGCCGCGCTGAGCCGACGGCGCGTCGCCCGCTGGCTGTTTCCTGTGCTTGGCCTGGCCGCGGCCATTTTCTTTCACGGGCTGCATAACCTGGGCGCTGAGTTGGCCGATGTCACCATCCTGCCGTTTTTCGTCGGCGTGCTGGCTGATTGGGGCGGCTTCTGGCTTCTGGTTCTGATCGTCATCCTGACATGGGACAATGAGCGCCGCTGGCTGCGCGACGGCTTGGCGGACGAGGTCGGCATCTTGCTGCAGCCACAAGAATATCAGGCCATGCTGACGTTCAGCGCCCGCGCCGTGCGTCGTCTGGCTATGCTGCCGCTGTGGCGGGCCGGCGCGCCGCGGCGTGTTGCGTTGTTTCAGCGCCAATTGGTTGACCTGGCCTTCATCAAGACGCGCCTGCGCCGCGTGGAGCAGACCGACGCGGCGCAGGCCGATGACCTGCGCCGCCGCGCGGCCCAATTGCGCACGCAAATCATGGCCTTGCGCCCCGATCTGGCGCCTGTCATTGACCCGATATCTGCCGGCTCTTGACCCAAACGCCCCCAAACCTAAACTATCCACGAGGAATTCATGTTCAAAGATCCGACCGCAGCCCGTGCTCAGTTGAGTGAGCAACGTTACATCGCATCGGATGCCATTTCCACGGTGCTCTATCTTGCCGAGCAGTTGGGCAAACCGGTGCTGGCCGAAGGCCCGGCCGGCGTCGGCAAGACCGAATTGGCTAAAGCCTGGGCTGCTGCCAGCGGCCGCCGCTTGATCCGCCTGCAATGCTACGAGGGCCTGGATGAAACCAAGGCCCTGTACGAGTGGGAATACGCCAAGCAGATGCTCTACACGCAACTCCTGCGCGACAAGCTGTCCAATCTGCTGGCCGACGCCCAGACTCTGGTCGAGGCCGCCGACCGCCTGGCCCTGGAAGATGACGTCTTCTTCTCGGAACGCTTCCTGCTGCCGCGCCCGCTCCTGTTGGCGCTCACCTCGCAGGAACCGGTTGTGCTACTGATTGATGAAATTGATCGCGCCGACGCGGCCTTCGAGGCGTTCCTGCTCGAAGTGCTGAGCGATTTCCAGGTCAGCGTGCCAGAACTGGGTACGGTGACCGCAGTACATCAACCGATGGTGGTGTTGACCAGCAATAACACGCGCGAACTGAGCGAGGCGCTCAAGCGGCGTTGTCTCTACCTCTTCCTCAGCTACCCTGACCTGGAAAATGAGCTGGCCATTGTGCGCTTGAAAGTGCCTGACCTGGCGCCGCAGTTGGCTCGCCAGGCCGTGGACATGGTGCAGCAGATGCGCCAGATGGACCTCAAGAAACGCCCGAGCATCAGCGAGACACTCGATTGGGCCAAAGCCCTGGTCACGCTCAACGCCAAGCACATTGATCAAAAAATGTTGGACAGCACGCTGACGGTGCTGCTCAAACACGAAGCCGATGTGCTGCGGGTGCAGCGCGGGTTGCCCAGCAGCGGCAGCAGCACTGACTTCCAGCCGCGTCCATCGGGCAAGCGCCGGCAAGGGTGGGACAACTAGGCCCGCTGGTTCGGAGGGATTAGTTAGAGGGATTAGTTAGAGGGATTAGTTAGAGGGATTTTAGATGGAAGAACGCATGGTGGAATTCATCGCCGGCTTGCGCACGTCCGGCGTGCGTATCTCCGTGGCGGAGAGCGCCGATGCCTTTCGCGCTGTGGAAACCCTGGGCGTCCAGGATCGTGACCGCTTTCGCATCGCGCTGCGGGCCACGCTCGTCAAAGAGCCTCAGGACCTGGCGACGTTCGAGCGGCTGTTCCCACAATTTTTTGGCCTGGGCGGGCCGCCGCTGCTGGACGCCACCCAGGACTTGTCAAATGCCGATTTGCAGCGCCTGGCCCAGGCCATCCGTCAGTTCACCGGCAACGTGCGCCAGCAACTGGAGCGCCTGCTGCGCGGGGAATCGCTGACGCAAGCAGAACTGGAGGAGTTGGGCCAGATGGTCGGGCTGAACCATGCCACGCACCCGTATCAACAGCCCTGGCTGACCAGCCGACTGCTGCGCGCCGCGGGGCATGATGAGGTGAAAAAGGCGCTCAAGGAACTGTGGGAGCTGCTGGATCGGATGGGCATGACAAAGCGCTCCCTGGATCGTCTGCGCCAGTTGGTGCAGGCCAATCAGGACGCGCTGCGCCAGCAGGTCAGTCAACATGTGGGTGCCAGCATTGTGCGCAATGCGCTCAATGAGCCGCGGGAGGCGCAGCGCAACGACGATCTCTTACAGCGCCCCTTTCAATCGCTCAGCGAGCGCGAAGCGGATGAACTGCGCAAGCAGGTGCAGCGCCTGGCCGCGCAGTTGCGCAGCCGGGCCGCCCTGCGCCAGCGGCGCGGCCGGGTCGGTCAGTTGGATGTCAAACGCACGCTGCGCACCAATCTGAAGTATGGCGGGGTGCCGTTGGAGTTGAAATACCGCCGGCGCCAGATCAAGCCGAAGATTCTGCTCATCTGCGATGTCTCAACCTCCATGCGCTCCGTGGTTGAGTTCATGCTGCGCCTGATGTATGACCTGCAAGACCAGGTGGCGCAGGCGCGCTCCTTTGCCTTCATTGATGACATTCAAGAGATCACGGCCGACTTCACGGAGTTCCGCCCTGACGTGGCGATTGAGCATGTGCTGAATCGTTTGCAGCCCGGCTCCTACAACACCGACCTGGGCCAAAGCCTGCTGCACTTCCAGCGCGACTTCCTGGATGCCATTGACCACCGCACCACGGTCATCATCGTGGGCGATGGGCGCAACAACTACAACAACCCTGAACTTGAGGCTTTCGGCGACATCAAGCGGCGGTCGCGGCGGCTGGTTTGGCTGACGCCTGAATCGCCGTTGCTGTGGGGCAGCGGTGACAGCGACATGCTGCGCTACCTGCCCTTCTGCAGCGCCGTGTTCGAGGTCAACAACATGGCCAGCCTGGCCGAAGCCGTGGATCGCCTGCTGACTACCCACTGAGAGGGAAACCATGAGGCTACGAGACCGAATCACAAGCGGCATTCGTGCCGTCTTTCATCACTTACTCGACCGCGACACGCACGTGCCAGAGGAAGATCGCCTGGCGACCGACATCGAGGTGGCGCAGGCGCGGCTGGCACAGCAACAAGAACTGTGGGTTGACACCAACGCCCGCCAGCAAGAGGCGGCAACAGCCTGGCAGCAGGCCCAGGCGCGTGTGGCTGAGGTGCAGCAGCGCCTGGACGCCGCGACGCGCGCGGGCAATTCCGTGGAAGCCGAGTCCTTGCAGGCCGAGTGTACGCAGATGCAGACCCTGGCGCAGGAACTTGGTCGGCACGTCACCCGACTGCGCCAGTCAGCAACTGAGCTGCAGGCCGAAGAACGTGCGTTGCAGCAGCGCATCGCACGCGGCCGTCAGCGCCTGGCAAAACTGGCGCAAGAGGCCGCGCGTGCGCCCGCCGCGGTCAGCGCAGCGCCCGCGCCGTCCGCGGCCACGACCGCCAAGCCCGCGCACCCGCCCGCTGCTGTGCCGACTACCGAGCAAGCGCCTCCGCCGCCAGACCTGGCCGCGCGCATCCAACGGTTGGCGCTGGGTGAGCAAGGAGAAAAACCACCACCGCCCGCGTCGGCCGAGCGCAGCGAGAGGCCTTGAGCACGCCTATTCCTGCTGATAGTCTTTGACCCCGCGCTCCACATCGCGGTCGCTGTCGCGTTTGGCAATCGCCTCCCGTTTGTCGTACTGCTTCTTACCGCGCACCAGGCCCAATTCCACTTTGGCCCGGTTGCTTTTGAGATAAATACGCAGAGGGACCAGTGTCCAGCCCCGTTCGGCCACGCGACTCGCCAGCTTGTTGATCTCGCGCCGATGCAGCAACAACTTGCGTTCGCGCAGCGGGTCATGGTTCTCACGGTTGCCGCCCGCCCAGGGTGAAATGTGAACGTTCAGCATCCAGATTTCGCCCTGGCGAATGACCGCATAGCCATCTTTCAGATTGCACTGCCCAGCGCGCAGCGACTTGATCTCCGTGCCGACCAGGGCCAAACCCACCTCGTAGGTCTCTTCGATCGAATAATCGTGGTGCGCCTTGCGATTGGTCGCCAGCGTGCGGTTGCGTTGATCTTCGTTCTTCGTCACCAATTTCTCCCCTTACTCACTATTGCGCGCGCAGGTATTCGACGGCCCTGTCCAACTGCGGGTCGCGGCCGGCGCTGCGATCCTGTTCGCTCAGTTCGATGGGGATGTCTGGCTCCAGGCCAGTGCCGTGGATGCCGCGGCCTTTGGGGGTGAACCAGTGGCCGATGGTGACGCGCAGCATGGAGCCATCACTCAAGGTCTGCGGCAGTTGTACGGAGCCTTTGCCAAAGGTCTTGGTTCCCACCAACGGCCCGCGCCCGGCGTCCTGAATCGCGCCGGCCACGATCTCGCTGGCGCTGGCCGAACCTTCATTGACCAGCACCGCCAGCGGAACTCCGATAGCCAAGCCGCCGGTGCGCACGCTGAAGTGCTCCTCGCTGCCATCCTTCTTCCGTTCGATCAGGATGTCGCCTGCGGCCACAAACTGACTGCCAACCTCCACCGCGACATCGAGCAGGCCGCCGGGATTGCCGCGCAGGTCCAGGATCAGGCCCACCGGCTCCTGATCGAGCAGCTCCTTCAGCGCCGTCTTCAGACGCTCCGGCGCTGGCCGGCTGAACTCCTGTAGTTTGACATAACCGATGTTGCCTGCCAACATCTTCGATTCCACCACAGGAATCTCGATGCGCGCCCGCGTCACGCTGATCTCCAGCGGCTTGTCCTCGCCCTCGCGGCGGATCGTCAGGATGACGGTGGTGCCGCGTGGCCCGCGAATGTGCGAGATGATCTCGGTCAGGCTGAGGGGGCCGATATCCTGGCCGTCCACCGCAGTGATGATGTCATTGCGCCGCACCCCGGCCGTGGCCGCCGGAAAACCAGGGTAGACTTCGACGATGCGCGCGCCTTTGTCGTCCTCGGTCTTGTCAACCTGCGCGCCGATGCCCTCGAAGCTGCCATCCAGGGAGTCCTCGAAGCGTTGCGCCTCGTCAGCCGTCATGAAGCTGGTAAAACGATCGTCCAGGCTGCTGACCACGCCTCGAATGGCCGCATATTGCAGATTCTGGCCGCTGGGCACGTCGCCGTAGAAGCCATCCTGTAACAGGGTCATGGCCTCCCAGAACAGCTTGAGTTCCTTGTCCTGCGCGGCGATCGTGCCCGCCGGTTGCGGCGCCCGTTGCGGTGTGGCCGAGGGGGCAGGTCTGGGGGTGGGGAGTATGGCGGGCGGCGCCTGGGTGGCCGCGGGAATCGCCGTGACGCGCGGCGCCTCGACGACGGCTGCCGGTGACTCCTGCGGCGCGGCGGGGGCAACCACGACCGCGGGCGCAGTCCAGCGCCCCAGGCCAAAGCCGGTGGCCAGCCCGGCCATAAAGGCAGTGGTGGTTAGCGCCACAACCAGGCAGCCGGCCAGCAACCAGCGTGTGAAGTTAGATGAAGTCATTGCCAGATTCCTCGCCAGTCCACGCCGGTGGACTTCGTCATGGTTGCAGCGACTTGCAGTCGCCCAAGCCTCAGTCTCATGGTTTATCGAACCAGGCCAGCGCAGCGTCCAGAACCGGATCGCCGCCGGCTGCCGCGTCACCAGTGGCCACCGGCACGTCGGGAGTCAGGCCCTTGCCGTCAATCTGCTGATAGGCCGGTGTGAACCAGCGTGCGGTCGTCACGTGCAGGGATGAACCATCGCGCAGATCGAACACGAGCTGCACCGAGCCTTTGCCAAAGGTCTTGGCCCCGATGATCGGCGCGCGTTTGGCGTCTTGCAGGGCGCCGGCCACAATTTCCGCGGCGCTGGCGGTGCCCTCATCAGTCAAGACGACCAGGGGCAGATCCCGCGCCACGCCAGCGCCGCGCACATCGTACGTCGTCTCGCTGTCCGCGTGCCGTTCATTGAGCACACGTCCACTGGCGAGGAACTGGCTGGCGACATCTACGGCCGTCTCCAGCAGGCCGCCGGGGTTGTGTCGCAGATCCAGGATCAGGCGCTGCGCGCCCTGCCCGCGCAGGTCGTTGATCGCGTCTTTCAGTTCCTGCACGCTGCGCTCACCAAAGATGTGCAGCGCCACGTAGCCGGTGCGGGGGTCATTTTCCAGCAAGCGCCACTCCACAGACGGGTTTTCGATCTCTTCACGCGTGACGACGAGGTCAAACGGCTGGTCGGCGCCGACGCGCCCGATGCGCAGCGTCGTTTGGGTGCCGACCTCGCCGCGCACCATGTCCACCACTTCGTCACGATTTTTGCCGCTGACGCTCTTGCCGTCCACGGCCAGCAGCTCGTCGTTGGCCTGGATGCCCGCCTTCTCGGCCGGTCGTCCCGGCATGGGGGTCAGAAAGACCTGGCCGGTGGTGCTGACTGCCACGTACGCGCCGATGCCGCCAAAGCGCCCGCGCAGTTGATCTTTTTCCCGTGCCCGCGGCTGCGGCTCGATGAAAACGGTGTACGGATCTTGATAGGTCTCCACCAGGCCGCGGATGGCCCCGTACACCTGCGTGGTCTCGGCCGGCGGCTGGCCCAGAAAATTGTCGCGCAGCAGGCGCTGGGCATCGGTGAGGATCGTCACCGAACCTGGCGCGTCACTGGCTGTCCCGGACGCGCGTGTCAGCAGCCAGTGCGCGCCGAAGCCGGCCGCGAAGGCCAGGAAGAGCAGCGCCGTGAACATGAACAACCCGCTGAGCATCTCGCGCGAGCGCCATGAAAAAGTTGGACGTGATGGTTCGTTCAAGGTGACATCACCATGGGCAGAATGACGTTTGTCCACCATGACCGTTGCCGGCTGCGTGGGGACACCGAAGCGAGAGTATAGCATCAATCGGGCGGCCAACCAAATGACTTCCGGGCGAGCGAGGTTGGCGGATTTTTGCCACGAATTGCACGAATTGACACGAAGGCAGAAGCTCGATTCGTGCAAATTAGTGGCAGAGAAAGCTGGGCGGATTTTTGCCACGAATTGCACGAATTGACACGAAGGCAGAAGCTCGATTCGTGCAAATTAGTGAAATTCGTGGCAGAGACAGATGGGCGGCTCCTTGCCACATAGAACGCAAAGAGCGCAAAGACGTCGCCAATCTGCGAATCTTCTGCCGTTGCTTTGTGTTCTATGCGTTCCTTGTGGTCAATCGTCTGCCCAATTCGGAATTGCTACGCCCAAATTTTGCCTCTTGACAGAGCGCCGCGCGCGTGCTATGCTGTGACCAGCCACAAGTCTGCCCCCCGCCTTCCGAGTCGCCTCCCGATTTCGGAAGTCCCCGGCGAGAGTTCTCTCTCCCGCACCGAGACCTCCTTCAGCAGTCAGGAAATCTCCCTGACCCCATCCGTTTCGATTACTGCATGAAAGGAGTCCGTTGTCATGTTGCGCTGGTGTTCCTCACTCTTTCATCTCTCTTCACCACACCTTCCTGTCTCGCGGCTGGCGGCGCGTCCGCTGCTGGTCGTCCATCTGCTGGTGGTTTGCAGCCTGCTGTTCTCAGCCGTGGCTGCCGCTACCCCCCCTGCAAATAAACACCGCTGCTAAGTTCATGTCCCCTGGTCCTCAGCCCGATCTGATCTCCGTCCCCGCGAGGATGCCGTCGCCTGCGGTGGCAGGTGGCCGAGTGCTTGCTGATCCTATGCAAGGGGCCTCACCTCTCTTTCTAATGCACACGGATCCTGTACTTGGACTCACGTTGCATTACCCGAGCCAGTGGAATCTCATACACACTCCCACAGACGTCCCCTTGGTGCCGGGGGAGCTTCGACCTTATGTGCTCACTCTATACCCCCCGGGAAGTGATCCTCTGGACGACAACCGGATCGATATAGCCTTTTTCTTGTTCGAGATAGCATCCGAACAGGATTTGCAGACCTGGAGTAATGCCCACATTACCATTGGTCGCCCGCAATTGCCCGACACAGAAGTAGTCCGGAGTCAAGTGCTCGTAGATCCAGCCGGTGTTCTCAGACGGGTTCTTCACTCCTTGCGCACAACCGAAATCGGCCCATCGCAAGCCGTTGAGCTCACGCATGGCAGCCTGGTTCTGTCCATCAGCACCTATACCCACGCTGACTATATGACTTCGCTGCTAGACATGATTGCCGATTCTATTGAGTTCGCACCAGGCGCCCCGAGGAACCTCAACGAGCTTTTTGGCCGCAACGAGTCATGGCCTTCGCTGGAAAGCGTCGTTGAGGCCAATCGGCTTCAGCCTGCTCCAACGTGCGATCTGGCGTGCCGCGACGCCCAGCTTGAAGCGGGTCTTCCTGTGCTTCCATCTGTTTCTCCTGATCCGGATTTTGCTGAATACGAGAGGCGATTTTACGAATGGTTCGATAGCCACCCAGTCCTGCGGGGAGTAGATGCCCAGACCGTACAGCCCGAGGGGGATGTACAATCCTCTAGAAAGGCTCTGCCGGCCAATTGGTGGAGCCCAATCCATCTCGGCAGCGGCACTGTGAATGTCAATTGTACTTCTGACAAGCACACGGGCAACGCTGGGTTCGCCTTGGACATTGGAGTACCGACCAACACCAATGTGTATGCTGCACAGGCCGGGCAGGTGATGTATCGTGACTGGGACTCGTCTGGCTACGGGTACCGAATGGACGTCCACACCTCGGTGAATATGGCCAATGAGAGCCGCGTGTATCGCCATCTCTACGCCCATCTGACGAGCTTCATCTCGGCACTGAACGACAACGTCACGCGCGATACCATCATTGCGAAGTCAGGCGCAACCACTGGTCCCAACCCGCCGCCTGCGACCCCGCCCGTGCCTATCGCCCCGCATCTTCATTTCCACATCAACTTGCACAATGCCAGCACGGACGCCGTGGATGCTTCGCCGCTGTTGGGCTTCGTGCCGATGACCACCTATCCCAATTCAGGCGCTACGTGCGGCACAATCTATCCGCTGAACAGCGCCCAGAGCCTGCGTATCATCGAACCGGCGGCATTCACCGAACGATACCAACCGCGCTCGGATCATTACTGGTTCTGTTATCAGAGCGATTCCCTCACTTCTCAACGCACGACCGAATGTTTCATGAAAGGGATGCCAAACAACGGCCAAGGCTGGAACGCCAATCCCTGGGATTACTGGCTCTCACCTGAGTTGCGGTATGCCAACGTTTCATTCAAGCAGACGGGACGATACTACATTTGGGTTTGCGGCTTGGGTGGAACCGTGAATGATGATTCGCTGCATATGGGTCGTGATGATTACCCATACGACACGTCGCGCGAAATCACGGGCTATGCTTCGGCCGCGTGGCGATGGCAAAGCATCAAGATGAACGGAGCGCGTCCCTACCTTGACGTCAGCGAAGGCGAGCGGGTCATCAATATCTGGATGCGTGAAGATGGCATGAGAATTGACCGCGTCCTTCTGACCCGGCAGGTGGGGTATAATCCCACAGGCAACATCAGGTGTGGGGGATACTGACCGAACTTCTTGCTTTCTTCGCTCACAGAGAAAAGTATGGAAACCATGAGATTAGTGCATGCCGACAAGACAGGTTGGGTGCTGTTATGCAGTGTGGCGCTGGCCAGTGTTCTGGTCTCCTGCCAACCACTCCGGAACAGACCCGCAACGCCTGCTGTGGCCCCAACGACGCGGTTGGCGGCGATGTCGCCAACCGCAAGCGTGTCGCCGACGGTGACAACATTGCCAACGGACCCTCCAGTCGTTGCAGTTGCCAGTCCCGCCCCTGCCACAATTACAGTCGCAGTTACTGCCGGCCCAACTGGTCAACCCCAGCGCGCTGACTGGCGCAGATACACGTCTCCCTATGTGGGCGTGTCCTTTGCCTATCCGGCCGATTGGAAGTTCGTTCCAGTGCGTGAAAAGCCCGAACCATACAATCTACCCTATTTCCAATTGAGTGCTCCTGTAGTGGATCACCTGGGTGGCAACATTGGGGTCGCCATTGTATATATGGGGTCTGAGTTTGCTAAAGGAGGAAGCCTGCGCTCTTGGGTTGAGAAGTACTTGCAAATGACACTGCCCGGCAATCCTTCGGGCTACACATTGTCTGCGACTTCCGAGGCCACCTTTGCGGATCCCAATGGCAGCCTGCACGAGATGGTTCGGGAGTTTCTTACAGACAAAGAAGGCGCCGTTATATTGGAAAGCGTCTTCACCAGGCAGGGTAACATCGTGATTCAGATCGGCAGCGCCACCTGGACCGAATACGCCCCTGCCCTGCGGGCCGTCCTGGAAGACATCGCCCGATCCTTTCAGTTCTCGGCCGATGCACCCAGGACGTTTAACGAGATGTATGGGGTAGACCCATGAGGTAACTCCACTGATTTCACCCCCGATGTTCAACATGGCGTCCAGAGCCTTCTGTGAGCAGACAGATCGATCCGGTTGTGCATGATCGGCCAATCGGCGCTTCGTGCGCCGTGCGTCCGATGTGTTTGGCAACCTGCGCAGCGTCTCGGAGAGCACCGGTTCGTGGCCGGTCGGCCAGCCCAATCCTACCTGGGGCAGCGAATACCGCACGCGCTACAGCTACGACGTGGCCGGCCGGCTGCTGACGGTGCAGGATCACGCCAGCAACCAGACGACGCTGACCTACGACCTGCTGGGCCGCAAGACGCAGATGGTTGATCCGGACATGGGCACGTGGCAGTATCGCTACGATGCGGCGGGCAACCTGGTGAAGCAGCGCGATGCGCGCAACCAGGCGATTTGCTTCTACTACGACGGCCACAACCGGCTGGTGGGCAAGACTTATCATGCGGGCATCAGCAACCTGGGCACTCTGACGTGCAGCGGGACATACGCCGTCGGCTTCAGCTACGACAGTACGGCGAACGGCAACCTGGGCAAGGGCCGGCGCACCGGGATGAGCGACACCTCGGGCAGCGCGAGCTGGCTGTACGATGCCCGCGGGCGGACGACGCAAGAGACGAAGGTGGTCAATGGCACAGGCGGCGGGACGTTCGTGACCCGATGGGACTACGACTCCGCCGACCGGCTCACGTGGCAAAAGTATCCTGGCGGCAACGCGGGCCAGGTGGGCGAGCAGGTGATGTTCACCTACAACACCCAGGGCTTGCTGCGCCAGGTGCAGAGCAACGGCAGCACTTACTATGTGGGCGAGACGCTCTACAACGCGCTGGGCCAGACGACGCAACGCTGGCTGGGCAGCACGACGGGAGTGGTGCAGCAGCTCTACACCTACACCGCGGCCGAGAACTTCCGGCTGGTGACGCTGAAGACCGGCAACGCGTCCCCCTACACCAACCTGCAGAACATCAGCTACACCTACGATGACGTGGGGAACGTGCTGACGATCACGGATGCGGCGGCGTATGGCGGCAGCCAGACGCAGACCTTCGCCTACGATGCGCTGCACCGGCTGAGCACGGCGCAGGCCAGCGGCGCCACGGGCTATGGCGGTTACAGCCAGAAGAACTACGGCTACAACGCCATCGGCAACCTGACCGCCTTCGAGAGCGCGACGCAGAATCAGTACTATCAGGACGAGGCGCACAAGCATGCGGTGACGCACATCGGCGGCACGGCGTCCGGCAACCGGAAGTACTGGTACGACGCCAACGGCAACGCCACGCGGCGCATCAGCAGCACGCAGGATGTCACGCTGAGTTACGATGCCGAAAACCGGCTGACAGCCATGAGCGGCGGTGTCACCTCGAGCTACGTCTACGACGGGGACGGGGCGCGGGTCAAGGAGACGGCCGGCGGGGCAACGACGGTCTACATCGGGAACACCTTCGAGTGGACGGGCAGCACGGCCACGATGAAGAAGTATTACTACGCCGGCGCGGTGCGGGTCGCCATGCGCACGGGGGTCAGCCCGGGCACGGTGAATTACCTGTTGGGCGACCACCTGGGTTCGCAGGCGCTGACGCTGACCAGCGCCGGGGCGCGGCTCAACACCAACACCGAGCTGCGCTACATGCCTTACGGCGCCGCACGCTATACCGCACAAACGACGCCGACGACGTTCAACTTCACCGGTCAGCGCAAGGACAGCGGGAGCGGCTTGCTGTTCTATAACGCCCGGTGGTATGATCCGGTCGTGGGGCGATTTCTGGCCGCGGATACGATCATCCCCCAGCCGGGGAATCCGCAAAGTCTAAACAGGTACACCTACGCGGCGAATAACTCTCTTGGGGCGGTCGATCGCACAGGCCACTGGCCTGAATGGGTGAACAACGCCTTCGGCTATACCATGGGTGCAGTGTCTCAGTATCTGAATAACGTGTCACTGGGCGCATTTGCGGCACTTGCTGTGCATGGTGATCTGTCGTTAATTGAAAACGAAAGCTACCAACAGGGGCGCGAACTGGGGCGATGGTGAGCGATGCTCAGGCCAAGTTCGAAATCGCCACGGGAATTGGCATGGCTGCTGCTGGGACTGCTGCCATCGCGCCGACGTTGGGAGGTGGCGGTGTGTGCGCTCTTGCAACTGCAGGCGCATGTGCATTGCCAGCAGGGGGAGCTTTGGTCGCCGAAGGTGCCATGGTCGCAGGTGGTGGCGCGTTGGCCGGCCATGGCGGTGGGGTACTGCTGTATGCCAAGAGCCACCCCGTCGAGAGAATGACGGATCTTCAGAAGCATGGTAGACCGAGTAAAAATTACGATCAGAAGGCGCAAGAGAATGCAGCTATTCGATCGTATGAGCGACAGACCGGCCAGACACTATCAAAGGACCAAAGACGGGTGCTCCATGAGGCATTGCATGAAGGTGAAAATCCCGGATACGACGATATCATCAACATGATCTACGATTTGTTTGGAGACAAATAATGGTGAATCAATCTGATCTAGTTGCAGTAAGCGAGTTGGTGATGCCGTTAGTGGGCAAACAGGCTTGGAACGTACGTCTGGGCATTGGTAACTCCCTTACAATGAACTTCGGCAAACAGCTGGAACCTAACGAGTTCGGCCAATTATTTGGAGAATGGTATCTATGGTTAGAGGGGTGCGAATGGCGCATTGATCAGCAGGATCAAATTCTGATTGCTGGAGAGGACTCCCGCGAGCAATTGAGGGTCGCGGTACAAGAACTAGAAGGACGCACCTTGCTTGCAGTATCTCTGTATTCTCCCGCTATTGATGCTATCTTTGAGTTTGAAGGACACCTGTCATTGCGACTATTTGCCGTGAATACAACCGAGCTTGAGAGTTGGAATCTGTTTACCCCGGAGCACAAGGTACTGGTCATTGGACCAGGTGCGCACTGGTCTTACACCAGGTCGGATGTCGTGAGCGAAGAGCTGTAGATCCTCATGTTCTGCGGGTGAAGCCTGGCGCGGGGCCGCGGCCCCGCGCTGACCCGCTTTGCCGCGGCCGAGTACTTCGACAGCACACCGAGCGGCTGGCTTTACTCTATCGGACCGTGAAATTCGACAACTTCACAAGGCAGTGCATGAACTTGAGAATCCTGGATTCGATGACATTGTCGACTTAGCTCGCGATCTGTTTGGAGGAGAATAATGGTGACTCAGGCTGATCTAGATACAGTAAGTGGTTTGGTGGTGTCGCTGGTAGGTAAGCGAGTTTGGAATGTGCGTTTGGGCATTGGCAACTTCGTCACCATGGAGTTCGGCCAACAGTTGACGCCCGACAGGTTCGGCCAGTCATACGGGGAATGGTATCTATGGCTCTGCGGATGCGAATGGCGCATTGATCAGATAGACCAAGTTCTGATTGCCGGGGAGGATTCTCGGGAGCGGCTGAAGGCGGCGGTCCAAATATTAGAAGGCCGGACGCTGCTTGCTGTGTCTCTATACTCTCCTGCTATTGACGCGACTTTTGAATTTGAAGGTGGCCTGTTCTTACGACTATTTGCTGTAGATACGGTTGAGATCGAAAGTTGGAAGTTGTTTACCCCAGAGGATAAAGTGCTTGTTGTGGGGCCTGGGTCCAAGTGGTACTACGCGCGGTCGGATATCCCGCGAGATGAGACGTGAATCTTCTTCGTATGATGGATGGCAGAATCTGGACACGCGAATAGCCGGAGGTAAGGTAAGATAGATTCTGCCTCCACAAGGTCTTACTGACCTGTGTGCCGATCATCGGCGGGGCCGTGACCGCGACGAACATGGAGGAGGGCGAAAGCCCGCCAGGCCCATCCTGTTTCTGCTTGCACCTGCAACGCGGAGAACTGTCTCACCGGCATGAACGGTGTGGCCATGGAGACGCACATCTACGACGCAGACGGCGCCCGCGTCAAGGCGGTGTTTGGCAGGCGACAGCGCCAGCATCACGAGCTACGTCAGCAAGCTGGTGGAGGTCAGTCCGATCTATCGTGAGGACTTCAGCGATGGGCAAGCGCAGGGCTGGACGGCGAGCAGTGGGGCATGGGCGGTGACGACCGGCGGCTACCGGCAGAGCGGAACCGCCAACAACACCAACGCGTACCGGGCGCAGACGCAGAACCAATTGCTGGTCTATCGGTGGCAAGCGACCTTTACCAGCGGCGTGAATGCGGGGATGTACCTGTTGGCGAGTGCGACCACGGGTGCGGAACGGGGGAACAGCTACCGGGTGTGGCAGGATGCGACCTCGGTCAAGATCTACGAAAGCACCGGCAACACCGCCACGCAGCGGGCCAGTTTCACGGCGAGCAATACGGCCGGGCAGACGCACAGCTACCAGGTGATCTACGATCCGTTGACGGGCAAGGTACAGGTGTGGCGAGACAACGTCTACCTGGGGAGTTGGACTGACACGACGCCGCTCCTCAGCGGGAGCTACCTTTCGCTGCGCACCGATGCGTCCAACGTGCTGTTCGACAATTTGGTGGTGTCGGAGGTGGTGAAGTATTACCAGGCGGGTGGTCAGCGGATTGCGCTGCGCAAGAACGGTGCGGTGAGCTACCTGTTCGGGGATCACCTGGGCAGCACCAGCGTGACGGCGGACGCGACCGGGGTGCGCACGGGGGAGTTGTGGTACAAGCCGTGGGGTGAGAATCGAGGGACGCCCTATCAGACGACGCCGACGCAGCGACGCTTCACCGGGCAGGTGCTGGACGAGGTGGCGGGCGGGTTGTATTTCTACAACGCGAGATACTACGACCCGCCCGTTCCCCCCCCCCCCCCCCCCCCCCCCCCCCCCCCGCCCCGCGACAGGTGCCCCCCCCCCCCCCGGCGGTGCGTCGCCAACCGGCTCATATCAATTGGGCATCCGTTCCTGCGGTGGTGCAGTTCATTTATCAGGAGTTGCTCACTAACGCAAAGGGAAGTACTGTTTCACAGTTGGCGAACCTCAACTCTCAATGCATGGGATGTGGAGTTCCTGCAATTGCCGGCGCACCATCAGTAGCACGTATGAGCGATCAAGTCAATCGTCTCAAGGCCATGGCTATCTTTGCCTGGAAAGTCCGCCAGGGTGGTGAGTGGGATCCTAAGCCCAAGTTAGTCGCCGAATTTCGCGGCAGCAAAATCTCTCCTTATTGGGCCGCATTAGGTGAGGTCGAGTACTACTACGATGTTTGGGGAAACATCGAATATGGTTACCTGGGAACAGCATCGGCTTTCTCGGGGGATGCATTGCTCGAAGGCGCGGGCGCCGAACAAATCGGGAGCAGCCTCGGTTATACGGTAAAGGAGCGTAGTCTCGAATACTTGCCTCGACGAACTTCAGGAGTTCAGGGCTGGCGTGCATTCGACGATCCCGCAGATCAGATAGGCATCCAGATCGGTATTGACCTGTGGAACACCTACAACCTGACGCTCACCCCGATGGACATCATCGATGCGATCGAGCGCACGCCTGGCTTGGCAATCCGGTAGTTGCTCTAGACAGCAAGGGAGGCCAATATGAGAAAGCTAGCTGGAATTACTATAGCTCTATTCCAAGCTGTGGCATTGTTGATCGGTTTGACAAGTTGTGGAGCGCGCTCCATACGGGTGCCTGCTGAGGACCTGCTTATTGATGATCTATCCCTGTTTCCAACCGGGTGGACTGTTGATTTACCACCTTTTTCGGCGCGAGATCGTCTAGACATCTTAATGGATCAGGGAGCAATCGATTTTGCTGATGTGGGATTCGCTTCGCCAGATGACCATCTCGACTTTCTGGGTGCTAATCAAGTCATATGGAACTTTGAAAGCAGTGTTGAGGCTGTTTGGGAATTCCGTAGGAGGTTCCGACCTCCAGACTCTTCCTTTTCTATCGAACAACTGGGAGGAGCGGCCTATCACAGCGAAGTGGCCGACCGATTTCGACTATACTGCACGCTCCAAGAGCTGACTCTCCAAATCAAAGGCGAAGAAAGGTGGACAGCCTGTACGGCTATTGGGCAGTACGGTGAGTATATTTCCCAATTTACTGCAGTTGTTGGAAACGAATACAATATGTCCCCGGCGGACTTTGAGCGTATCCTCCGCGCCATTGACGAAAAGATTTCCACCAGCCTAGACAGCCACACCCCATGAACGCGACCAATGTCATCATCAACGGCGCTGGCGGCAGAATACCATGATGTCCTGGCGGCTGGGACGCCGAACTATGCTCCAGTACGGGGGTCTGGTGCGCCTTATGACGTTGGTCATTTCGATAACAGGCCGAGGTGACGCCATGAACACACGGAGATTGCGTTTGGCGGTCCTGACACTGACGACTTGCCTCGCTGTGGCTGTCTTGAGCTTCATCTGCACACCCGGCGCCCCGGCGCCGTTGCGGCCCTTTACCACTGAATCCATGCTGATGGATGCTACGCTGTTCCCTCCTGGCTGGAGTAATCGGCCCATCATTCCAACCGCAGACTCGCATGGCGCCCTGGAGCATCCGCGACGAGGCATGAGTGGAGACGGCGTAGTGGGTCATGAAATCTATCGTTACGAATTCGTGCGCAGTGCGCAGCGTGAGTACAAGCGTCAACTGGACGTGTTCTATTCTGGTAGACAGGCTAACGACGCCTGGGAGGAAAAGCCCGAATTGACAACACTAATGGATTTTGCAGACGAGGCGTACGTAGCCTGTGCAAGTTACATTGCGCCCAACACGGAAGGCGCCAAACTCTGCCATATGCTGGCGCGATATGGCGAGTTCGTCGTACGATTTTCGGCCCAGATTGCCCCCGCGGCGCCGCTGGCCCTTGACGAGGATGAGTTGGGCGAGTTGCTGGTCAAACTCGATGATCGGTGGGAGGCGGCGATGGCATCACTCCCGACGCCATCGCCGTGATCTACCATGAGTGGCGCAATCAGCCCGATTTTTGCCACGAATTGCACGAATTGCCACGAAAGGCCCCTGAAATTCGTGCAAATTAGTGAAATTCGTGGCAGAGAAAGCTGGGCGGATTCTTGCCACGAATTGCACGAATTGACACGAAAAGGCCCTGGAATTCGTGTCATTCGTGGCTGATTCCGTCCTGCAACGGCAACATGACCGGGCGCACGGTGGGCGGCGTGACCTACACGCTGGTTTACGATGCGGAGAACCGGCTGCAGCAGGTGAAGCAGGGAAGCACGGTGTTGGCCAGCTACACCTGCGATGGCGGCAAGCGCGTCCGGCGATAGAGTGCCAGCGCGGGCGTCAGGATGAGGGCCGACATGGTCAGCGCCAGGCGCAGGGAGAAGTTGCCGACGGCGCCCACCACCGGCCCGCCGGCAATCTGCCCCATCGCATCCGCCTGGTTGACCATGGAGAGCACGGTGGCGCGCACGCCGGCATCCGCAGTCCCAATGTGCTGATTCGTCCAGATGGACAGGATCGGCCCCATCGTGCGGCGCAGCATCATGATCGCCACCAACGCAATCACCCCCAGCGCAAAACTGGGCGCCAGCGCCAGACCCAGGACGCCGGCCACGATGCCCGCGGTCATCCACCACAGCGTACGCGCAATCGCCCGATCGCTGCGCATGTCCAGGCGCCGCCGCACCACCTCAGCCGCGGCAATGCTCAGGATGAGCCAGGCAGCCCGAATCAGCCCAATCCAGACGATGGGCTGCCAGCCAAACACCTGGGGCAAGGTCAGGTTTTGTATCAGATGAATGGTCCACAGGCGATCCACGCCTTCGCTGAACGCGCCATTGATCATTCCCACCACCAGCAGGGTGAACAGCACCGGCCGTGAGCGCACAACCCGCCAGCCGCTGCGCGTGGTGTGGATCATCGTCTGCCAGGTGGTGTGATCCGCGCGCGACGTCGGCGTGAAGTGCTGTTCCGGCATCACCAGCGCCAGCCCCGCAGCCAGCGCGATCAGGCCGGCCCCGCCCAGCACAATGGGGAGCTGCAGGCCTCCAACCTGGGCGAGCAGCGTGCCACCGCCGATGCCGAGCAGCACCGCCAGTGAGCTGAGCTGCGTCGCCCGCAAGAAGGCCCGCCCCGCCTGTTCCTGACCAATCTCATCCACCAGCCAGGCCTCGGTTGCACCGCTGGTGAAGGTGTAGCCCAGTCCCCACACCACCTGCGCAACCAACAAGGCGCCGAACTGTGGTACCGCACCCTGAAGAATGAAACCGCAGCCCATCACGACATAACCGATGACCATGGAGAGGCGTCGGCTGTAGACATCGGCCACGACACCGGTCGGCACCTCGCCCAGGAAGGCGGTCGCTTCCAGCACGGAGCCGACCAGCACCAGTTGCAGCGGATTGAGGCCGACCATCGTCACCAGGTAGACGGAGCTGACGGTGAAGATCATCCCTTCCAGAAAAGCCACGGTGATCGTCAACACCAGGTAGAGCACGGTCGCGTTCATTTTGCGCATTTTGCGCATGGTCAGCATCTCCCCCGCAGAGCCGCGCCCACGGTCGCGGCGGTCACTGTCCATTGTCTTGGTAGGGCCGGGATTATAATGGGTAAGCTCATGCGCCGTCAAACCGCCTTGGGTCTGGGGTTGGAATCACCTCAACCGGCCTATGACCTGTGTGCGTGCTTCCTTGCACAATCCGCGCTTCTGACCTATAATGATGATGATCTGACCCGATTTGATCTCTTTTTTTATGTCCGAGGAGGAAAAATGACAAAGAAGTGGGTCTATTTGTTTAGCGAAGGCAACAAGGATATGCGCAACTTGCTGGGTGGCAAGGGCGCCGGCCTCGCTGAAATGACCAATGCTGGCTTACCGGTTCCGCCTGGTTTTACCATCACCACCGAAGCCTGTAACGCGTACTTTGATGCCGGCAAGGAGTTCCCCGCCGGCATGTGGGAGCAAACCCTGGAGGCGCTCAAAGTTGTCGAAGCGCAGACCGGCAAGCGCTACGGCGATCCCGCCAATCCGCTCCTGGTCTCCTGTCGTTCCGGCGGGCGTGTCTCCATGCCTGGCATGATGGACACGGTGCTCAACATCGGCTTGAATCCGCAAACCCTGGCCGGCATGGTGGGCTTGACCGGCAACGAGCGCTTTGCCTGGGACTCGTACCGCCGCTTGATCCAGATGTTCGGCAACACCGTCAAGGGTGTGGACCGCCAGAAGTTCGAGCATGCGCTGGAGCACCTGCGCGCGCAAGTGGGCGCCAAGACCGACGCCGACCTGACCACGGCCCAGCTCAAGGATGTGGTAGCCTCGTTCAAGGCCATCTACAAGGAAGCGCTGGGCGAAGATTTCCCGGACGATGTTTATGAGCAGATGAAGCAGGCCACTGCGGCCGTCTTCCACTCGTGGTTTGGGCGGCCGGCCATGGAGTATCGCAACTTCAACAAGCTGCCGCACGACTGGGGCACGGCCGTCAACATCTGCACGATGGTCTTTGGCAACATGGGCGACGATTCTGCCACCGGCGTGGCGTTTACCCGCAGCCCGGCCACCGGCGAAAAGCATGTCTATGGCGAATATCTGATCAACGCGCAGGGCGAAGACGTGGTGGCCGGCATCCGCACGCCGCATCCGATTGATGACATGGCCAAGGAAATGCCAAAGTCCTACGACGAATTCATCAAGATTTGCGACATGCTCGAACGCCACTACCGCGACATCCAGGACCTGGAGTTTACGGTGGAGCGCGGCAAGCTGTGGATGTTGCAGACCCGCGCCGGCAAGCGCACCGCGGCCGCCGCCGTCAAGGTGGCGGTTGATCTGACCAACGAAGGCATCATCACCAGGGAAGAAGCTCTCATGCGTGTGGAGCCGGGCCAGGTGGTGCAGCTCCTTCTGCCGCGCTTCGACCCGATAGACCAGGATACTGCCAGGAAGGCCGGCCGCTTGGTGGCCAAGGGCCTCAACGCCAGCCCCGGCGCCGCTGTCGGGCATGCCACCCTGGACGCTGACCGTGCCGAGTCCCTGGCCAGCAAGGATTACCCCGTCATCCTGGTGCGCCCGGAGACCAACCCCGACGACGTGCATGGCATGTTGGTGGCCAAGGGTGTGTTGACGCAGCGCGGCGGCGCCACCAGTCACGCGGCCGTGGTGGCCCGTGGCCTGGGCCTGCCCTGCGTCTCCGGCTGCGAAGAACTACGCATTAACCTGGAAGCGCGCACCTTTGCTGCACGCGGCCAGACCATCAAGGAAGGCGACATCATCTCCATTGATGGCACCACCGGCGAAATCTTCACCGGCGCCATCAACCGGATTGATCCCAACTTCGACGAGGAAGTGGACCTCAAGACCCTGCTCGGCTGGGCCGACCAGGTCAAGCGCCTGGGGGTGTGGGCCAACGCCGACTACCCACGCGACGCCGTGCGCGCACGTGCCTTCGGCGCCGAGGGCATTGGCCTCTGCCGCACGGAGCATATGTTCTTCGAACAGCAGCGCCTGCCCATTGTCCAACAAATGATTCTGGCCAAGGATGACGTCATCCGCCAGGCTGCCCTCGATCAGTTGCTGCCGTTCCAGCGCAGTGACTTCGAAGGCATCTTCCGCGTGATGGACGGCTACCCCGTCATCATCCGCTTGATTGACCCACCGCTGCACGAATTCTTGCCCAGCTTCGAAGAACTGCTGGTCAAGGTGACGGAGCTGCGCACCAAGGGCATCACCGGGCCTGAGCTGCACGAGACCGAGACGATGCTCAAGGCCGTCGAGAGCATGCGCGAAATGAACCCGATGCTCGGTCTGCGCGGCATTCGCCTGGGCATCATGCTGCCCGGCCTGATCGCCATGCAGGTGCGGGCCATCATGGAAGCCGCATGCAACATCACCCTGGAAGGCAAGGCGGTGCATCCGGAGATCATGATCCCGCTGGTCGGCCACGTCAACGAGCTGTCGGTCGTTGAGAAGACGCTGCGCCCGCTGGCCGAGCAGGTCTGCCGTGACAAGGGCGTGAGTGTCCAATACAAATTTGGCACGATGATCGAAGTGCCACGCGCGGCCCTGACCGCCGGTGACATTGCCAAAGAGGCCGAGTTCTTTAGCTTCGGCACCAACGACCTGAGCCAGACCACCTACGGCTACTCACGCGACGACGCCGAGGGCAAGTTCCTGCTCAAGTATGTCGAAGACAAGATCCTGCCTAACAATCCTTTCCAGCAATTGGATCGCGAAGGCGTGGGTCGCCTGATGCGCATGGCCGTCACCGAAGGTCGCGCTGCGCGGCCCGGCCTGGAAGTGGGCATCTGCGGCGAGCATGGCGGCGATCCCAGCTCCATCGAGTTCTGCCACATGATTGACCTGAACTACGTGAGCTGCTCGCCTTTCCGCGTCCCCGTCGCTCGTCTGGCCGCCGCCCAGGCTGCGTTGGGCACCGAGGTCTTCCGCGACAGGTAGCACGTCAACGATCAAATTTGTTGCGAAACGAAGAACGCCAGGACTGTGCTAATGACGGTCCTGGCGTTCTTGCTTTGGCGGCTGCAGCGCAGCGTGGTGACCTGCCTGACGTGCTTATCGCGTCCAGGTATCGCCGTGGATCTCATCCCAACGTCGGCGGCTAATGGAATCCAGGGCCTGATGACTCCACCCCATCACGCGCAGAAATGTTCCAACTCTGAGCACCTCCGCGCAGAGAAGGAGCCTCGGTACGCGTCTACATCGGTCAGGTCGGCACCGGCAGACCGAGAGTCCACGCGGCCTTAACCGCGCAAGACCACCGGAACGTCTTTGATGTCTCCGCCCCCCCCCCCGTGGTTCCTGACCCGCGAGATCGTCGCGATTTCAACCAGGGCAACTGACAACAGGCTGTCCAGTTTGGGAAGATGGTTGGGAAAAAGCGTGGATAAGTAGTGACGAGCATCCGCCAGAACGGTGGGCGAGATGACCATGACGATCTCGTGTCGGGTAGCCAGACGAAGGATCTCGTACGGGTAGCGCGGGAAAGTAATGCCTCGGATCAAGACATTGGCATCCACGAAGACTCTAAGCTGTTTGGGTGATCCCATAGCGTTCTGCAAGAGTGCGCTCACGAATGGTGCGAATGACTACGTCGAGATCTTCTTCATCGTAGAATCCGAGTCTTTCGGCTTCTGGCCCAATACCGGTGACAAGACTGTCGAGCAGGTATCCGGCGATTTGGGCATGTGTGAGCGGTCGCGTGCTGATGATCACCACGCCATCCGCCAACTCCTGCATATGTACTTTGCTGCCCTGGCGTAATCTGAGACGATCACGCAGCGCCTGAGGAATCGTCAGCCGCCCGGCGGCCGAAATGGCTGAAGTTGTCCACATAAACTCGTATCTCCTTACGTACTGTTCAAGCAGATTATAGCGCAATCACTCTGGAAAGGCAACCGGATGGCCGATTCATCCTGATCACATGCTTTGCGTAGGGATGATGCGACTCGCTGCTGTTCCCTCGGCGTGGCTTGGCTTTTTTCATCGTGCGGGGTATGATAAGGATGAAACTTCCCCCTGCGGGAATTGCTGAACTACGTTAAGGAGAGAAGAGAACCAATGCCCGATATTAGCCTGGTCATCATGGCCGCAGGCATCGGCAGCCGCTATGGAGGGCTTAAGCAGGTTGATCCGGTGGGGCCACATGACGAGCTGATCATTCACTATTCGGTTTATGACGCCCTGCGCGCCGGTTTCGACCGCATCGTCTTTGTCATTCGCCGCGATATCGAAGACGCATTCCGCGCACGCATCGGCCGCATGGTCGAGGCGCAAGCCGCGGTGGACTACGTCTTTCAGGAACTGCACGATTTGCCCGGCGGGGCGCCGGCGCCGGTCGGCCGCGTCAAACCCTGGGGCACCGGCCACGCGGTCTGGTGCTGCCGCCATACCATCCAGGCGCCTTTTGCGGTCATCAACGCCGACGATTTCTACGGCGCAACCTCATTTCAGGCCATCGCCGAGCACCTCCGCCAGGCCAGCGATCAGCCCGGCTTCTACGACTTCAGCATGGTGGGCTACCCACTGCAAAATACCCTGTCTGCCCATGGACACGTGGCCCGCGGTGTGTGCCAGGTGGCTGCCGATGGCACCCTGATCAGCATCCAGGAGCACACCCGCATCCAGGCCTTCAGCGATGGCATCAAGACCTGGCACGAGGCCAGCGACTGGACGCCTCTCGCACCCGACACCCACGTTTCGATGAACTTCTGGGGTTTTACGCCCGCACTCTTTGGCGAGCTGGAACAGCGTCTGGCGCACTTTCTGCACCGGGAGGACGCAGCCCTCCTACGCAGCGAGTTATTCCTGCCTAATGTCGTTGGCGAACTGGTGCAGGCGCAGGCCGCGCGGGTGCAGGTCCTGCCCACGCAAGAGCAGTGGTTCGGCGTCACCTACCGGGCTGATCGGCCGCGAGTTCAAGCCGCAATCCAAGCCCTGCTGGCGGCAGGGGTGTATCCGGACCGGTTGTGAGGGCAGGGACAGAGCGAAGAGCGAAAATCGAAGCCTAGCTCAGCAGCGCCGCGATCCGCTGCATGATATGCGCGGCGACGGCGGCCTTGCTCAGCAGCGGTAATGGCTCCGGCGGGCTGTCCGCGGTGAGCAGGGTGACGCGGTTGGTGTCTACGCCAAAGCCGGCATCGCTGGCGGTTACGTCATTGGCCACGATCAGATCGAGTCCTTTGGCCGCCAGCTTGGCCTGGGCGTTGGCGTGCAGGTTTTCGGTCTCCGCGGCAAAGCCCACCGTTACCCGCGGCCGTCCACTGAGGGCGCGCTGCGCAGCCACTATCGCCAGGATGTCAGGCGTGCGCACCAGCTCGATGGTCAGGCCGCCGCCGCCCGGCTGCTTCTTGATCTTCTGTTCGGCCACGGCCGCCGGCCGGAAATCGGCCACAGCCGCCGCGCCGATGAGTACGTCGGTGGTTGGCTGCTGCGCCAGGACGGCGTCGCACATCTGCTGCGCCGACTCGACCGCCACCGTTTCCACGCCCCAGGGCAGTGAGACCGCGAGCGGGCCGTGAATCAGCACCACCTCTGCGCCCAGGTCGAGCGCCGCTTCGGCCAGCGCCACGCCCATCTTGCCGCTGCTGCGATTGCCGATGAAACGAACCGGGTCGAGCGCCTCGTGCGTGCCACCCGCGGTGATGACCACGCGCTGGCCGGCCAACGGCCCTGATCGCCCCAGCAGGTAGCGCGCGGCGCTCAGCAGGTCGTCTGGCTCGACCATGCGGCCGCTGCCACTGGCGCCCGACGCCAGGTGACCACTGAGCGGGCCGACGATGAAGGCGCCGCGCTGGCGCAGCGTCTCCAGATTAGCCTGCGTGGCCGGGTGCTGCCACATGTGTTCTTCCATCGCAGGGGCCAGGAGCAGCGGCGCGGTGCAGGCCAGGGCGGTGACAGTCAGCAGGTCGTCTGCCAACCCGTGCGCCAGGCGGGCCAGCGTGTGCGCGGTGAGCGGTGCGATGATGAGCAGGTCAGCGTCTCGGGCCAGGTTGACATGCGCGATGCGGCCATCAGGCAGCGAGCCGAACACGTCGTCATGTACCGGTCGGCCGGTCACGCCTTGAAAGGTCAACGACGTGACGAAACGCGCCGCGCCAGAAGTCATGATAACATCTACCCGCGCGCCGGCCTGCGTCAAGCGGCTGGCTAAAAAGGCCGCCTTGTACGCAGCAATGCCGCCGCTGACACCCAAGAGAATCCGTTTGCCTTCGATCACGTGACCACCTCTGCGCCGCCCGTTGCGCCCGGCAGCATGGGCATGGATAGCGGAATTATAACATATGCAGGCCGTTGCGTGCGGATCGCGACCACGGCGGCGTGCGCCAATAAATCAAGTTGGCAAATCGTCTGCCCGTATGATATACTGCAAGCGGGCACGAATTGCGCCTGTTTTCTTAAACAGAAAAGTGAACTCTATTCCCGCTTGCAGTAGACAATGCCCCCGCTGACAGCATTCGAGTGTTTGCCGAGGTGTTGCACACGATGACACAACCCGTTGTATCGGGAGCCGATAGAGATGCCAACTTTCCGGGAGTCGGCATCTCTGAATATGAAGCCGCTCGCGCCACGGTGGCGCTGATCGAGCGCGCGGAGATGGGTGCGCTGCGCCTTTCCGGCGCGACGCGGGTTGATTTCGTGCAGCGCCAGACGACCAACGATGTCAAGGCGTTGCGCCCCGGCCAGGCCACAATCACGGTGTTGACCAATCCGCAGGCGCGCATCCTCGATACGCTCACGGTGCTGGCGCGGCCGGATGATTTCATCATCCTCAACGGGCCGCCCCTGCGTGAGCGGTTGGTGCGTCATCTGCGCGGCCTGATTTTCTTCATGGATCAGGTGACGGTGACCGACCTGAACGCGGAGACGCATCAGCTCGAATTACTTGGCCCGCAGGCGCCCGACTGCCTGGCCGCAGCCGGCGGTCAACCGGACATCGCTGCCCTGGCGCGCTTTCAGTGGCGCGAGATCAGCCTGGCCGGTCACTCGGTCACCGTTGTGCGCCTGCCCGGACCAGGCGCTGACGCTTGGCGCCTTTTGACGCCGGCCGCGGGCTGGACGGAGGTCCGGGCGGCGCTGACCGCCGCGGGCGCCCGCCCCATCGGGCAGGAGGCCTACAATCGGCTGCGCGTCGAAGCTGGAATGCCGGCGCCTGGCATCGAGATGACAGACGCCGTGACCCCGCTCGAAGCCGGCCTGCTGGCGTACATCAGTCAGACCAAGGGCTGCTACACCGGTCAGGAGATCATCGCCCGCCAGCTCACCTATGACAAGGTGACGCGTCACCTGTGCGGGCTGCTGTTGGCGCAAATGGTGGCGCCCGGCGCTGCGCTGGAGGTCGAAGGTCGCAGCATTGGCACGGTTTCCAGCAGCGTCTACTCGCCGGCGCTGGCACGTCCCATCGCCCTGGCCTTTGTCAAACGGGATTACGCGACGGCCGGGACAGCGGTCATGGTGCGCAGCGGCGACGAGACGATCGAGGGGCAGGTGGTTGACTTGCCATTCGAACGGCCATGACCGACCGTTGGCGCTTGCTGAGCAGCGCGCCGCTGGATGGCGCCACCAATATGGCCCTGGATGAGGCGCTGGCCGAATCGGCCGGAGCGGGTGAGAGCCTGCCGACGCTGCGTTTTTACCAATGGGCGCCGCCATGCCTGTCACTGGGTCGCAATCAGCCCTTGTCAGAAGTGGATCTGGCGGCCTGTCAACGCCTGGGCTACGACATCGTCCGGCGACCCACTGGGGGGCGCAGCATCCTGCACACCGACGAGCTGACCTACAGCGTGACCGGCCCTGCGTCCGAGCCGCGCCTGACCGGCGGCGTGCTGGATGCGTATCTGCGCCTGGCCGAGGCCCTGGAGTTGGGGCTGGAGCGGATGGGGCTGACGGTCAAGAAGGCGCCCGGTGACACCCGCACCGGTGCTGATGTCAGCGCCGCGTGCTTCGAAGTGCCGTCGGCCTATGAGATCACGGTCAATGGCCGCAAGTTGATCGGCAGTGCACAGAGCCGGCGCCAGGGTTGGGTGCTACAGCACGGCTCCTTGCCGCTGACCGGGGACATCACCCGCGTGGTGGACGGCCTGGCCGTGGCGTCAGCAGACGAACGCGAGGCCCTACGCCTGACGCTGGGTCAGCGCGCCACCACCGTCGAAGCCGAATTGGGCAAACCCATTGACATCCATGCGGCCATGGTCGCGCTCGCCGGCGCATTTGCCGAGCATTTGCACCTGAGCTTCGAGCCAGGCGAACTCAGCGCCCGCGAGCAGCAGCGCGTCGAGCGTCTGCTCAGCGAGCGCTACCGCCATCCCGCGTGGACCGGCAAGAACTGACGTCATGACACCATCTATCGCTTATCTCAGTCTCGAGCTACGCCTACCAGGAAACGGTTCCTTGAAGGGCAAGCGCGGCATCCTGAAGTCGCTTCTCGCGCGGCTGCGGCATGAGTTCAACGTCTCGGCCGCTGAAGTGGATGCGCACGACGCCTGGCAGCGCGCGGTGATTGGCGTCGCGTGCGTATCGGTCAGCTCGGACTATGCGCACGGGCTGCTGCAAGCCGTGGCCGACGCCGTCGAGCACTGGCGTCTCGACTGCGAGGTCGTGGACTACGACATCGAGCTGCTTACATGAACGATTCGAACTCAGCGCTTCGAAATTGAGTACCCATGTCACCATAGGGAGTGTGGAAAACACAAACATTGCGAAACAAGGCGAAATTTGCTATAATACGCCGCTGAGGAACAACAAGCCGCCTCGGTCATGTTACCGGGTGCGGTTTTTGCATGGATGAGGGAGCAATGCCTTGACGGACGAACTGACGGGTCTCCAACCCGGCACAAACGGGGTTGATCTACAAGTCGGCACCAGCGGTGTTGATCCGCGAATCGGAAAAATCCAGCCTATTGACATAGATGTCGAGATGCGCAGTGCGTATCTTGACTATGCCATGAGTGTGATTGTGGCGCGCGCCCTGCCCGATGCGCGTGACGGCCTCAAGCCGGTGCATCGGCGTATTCTGTATGCGATGCATGACATGGGCATGCGTCCGGGTACCGCGTATAAGAAGAGCGCCCGTATCGTCGGTGAAGTGCTCGGTAAGTATCACCCGCACGGCGACGTGGCCGTCTACGATTCGATGGTGCGCCTGGCGCAAGACTTCTCGATGCGCTACCTGTTGATTGACGGCCAGGGCAACTTCGGCTCGATTGACGGTGACAGCCCGGCCGCCATGCGTTACACCGAGGCCCGCCTGGCCCGTTTGTCTGACTACATGCTCGGTGACATCGAAAAAGAAACGGTGGACTGGGGGCCAAACTTCGACGACTCCCTGGAGGAGCCGACCGTTCTGCCGGCCCAGCTCCCCAATCTGCTCCTCAACGGCTCATCAGGCATTGCCGTCGGCATGGCTACCAACATTCCGCCGCACAACCTGGCTGAACTGGCCGATGCCATCGCCTACCTGATCGAACGATGGGAACAGCGGGATGACGTGACCGTTGAGGACTTAATGGAACTGATCAGCGGCCCGGACTTCCCCACCGGTGGCCTGATCATGGGCACGGAGGGCATTCGCAGCGCCTATGCCACCGGCAAAGGGCGCATTATCATGCGCGGCGTGGCCTCCATCGAAGACACGAAGGGCGGGCGCTTCCGCATCATCGTGACTGAAATCCCCTACCAACTCAACAAGACCACCCTGCTCGAACGCATCGCCCAACTGGTGCGTGAGGAACGGCTCGATCAGATCAGCGACCTGCGCGATGAGTCCGATCGCGAAGGCATGCGCATCGTGATCGAACTGAAGCGCAGCGCTTCGGCGCGCAAGGTGCTCAGTCAGATCTACAAATTGACACCGCTACAAAGTACGTTTGGGGTCAACCTGTTAGCCCTGGTTGAAGGCGAGCCGCGCCTGCTCTCGCTGCGCCGCGCCCTGCAGATTTATGTCGAACACCGCCAGGAAGTGCTGACGCGGCGCACACGCTTCGAGCTGCGCAAGGCCCAGGAACGTGCGCATATCCTGGAAGGATTGCGCATCGCTCTGCAATTCCTGGACGAGGTGATTGCGCTCATCCGCGCTTCCAAGAGCGCCGATGATGCTCGCACGGGGCTGATGACCCACTTCAACCTGAGCGAGGTGCAGGCGCAGGCCATTCTCGACATGCAACTGCGGCGCCTGGCAGCCCTGGAACGAGCCAAGATCGAGGCCGAATACCAGGAGATGATGGCGCGCATCGCCCACCTGCGCACACTGCTCGATCATCCCGAAAAAATCCTGGAGATCATCAAGACCGACATCCTGGAACTGAAGGAGAAATTCGGCGACCGCCGCCGGACGCAGATTCTGCCGGACGGCAGCGCGGACGACGAGGATGTCGTTCCACAAGAGCACGTCCTGGTGACGCTGACACAGGACAATTTTGTCAAGCGTACGCTGACCCGTGTCTACCGGGCACAGGGACGTGGTGGCCGCGGTGTCGTCGGCATGAATACACGTGACGAGGACCAGGTGGTGCAGGCGCTCAGCGCGCGCACCCTGGATTTCGTGCTCTTCTTTACGAACAAAGGCCGGATCTATTCCGAACGCGCGTTCAACCTGCCCGACGCCAGCCGCACCGGCAAGGGCCTGGCCATTGTCAACTTCATCAATCTGCCGCCAGATGAACGGGTAACGGCGATGGTAGCCGTGCCCGATTTCGAACACGCCACCTATGTGACGATGGCAACCGTCGGCGGTCGCATCAAACGCGTGGAGCTGAGCGAATTCAGTTCGGTGCGGCCTAACGGCATCATCGCCATGCCGTTGGAAGATGGCGACGAGCTCGGCTGGGCCAGGGTGACAAGCGGCAAGCAGGAATTGATCCTGGTGACGGAGAAAGGGCAGGCGCTGCGCTTCGACGAAAACGAGGTGCGCGCGATGGGACGCACCGCCAGCGGCGTCTGGGGCATCCGCCTGGGCGAGGGCGACCGGGTCACATCGCTCGATGTCATAGAGCCAGGCGGTGATCTGCTGGTGGTAACGCCGCAGGGCTTTGGCAAACGTTCTTCGCTGAGCGAGTATACGCCGAGGGGCCGCTACACTGGCGGTGTGGTCACCCTGTCACAATCACGCCTGGAAAAGGACGGGCGCATCGTCTCATCGCGTGTGGTGCAGGAGGATGAAGAAGTGGCCTTCTTCTCCGCCGGCGGCATTGCCCTGCGCCTGCGTGTCAGGGACATCCCGCGCCACGGTCGCGCGTCCAGCGGTGTGCGCCTGGTGCAGTTGAAGAAGGATGACACAGTGGCGGTGATGGTGCGCCTGGGGCTTGCGCCGACGGCGGAGCCAGTCACGCCAACCGCTGCCCTTCCGCCGCTCCCCTTACCAGCCCCTTTGCCAGCCCCTTTGCCACCCCCCTTGCCACCCCCCTTGCAAATCGAAGAGACGGCGTCAGCCACAGCGTGAGGCGATAGGAACATCATCATGTCTGTGACCCATCTCATCGGCCGCCGGTCCGGCCCTCAGATTGAGTGTATGCCCACAGTGGACGCAGAGCGGTTGACTGAAACATTGGTTGCATTCGCCAATACCGATGGCGGCCACATTCTGCTCGGTGTAACGCCGGCCGGCCATGTCATCGGCAATCTGCAGGAAGAAGAAGTGGAGGGCGCCTTACGCCATGCGCTGGTCAACTGCCGGCCCCCGGTCAAAACGGAGTGGCAGTTGGTGTCAACAGGCCAGGGCGATGTTGTCGGCGTCTTCGTACCGCGCAGCACCGAGCTGCACAGCCTGGCCGATGGTCGGGTGATCGTGCGCAGTGGTGCGCAGAACAGCCCACTGGGCGGCGAGCAGATCCGGCAGTTGGCGGCCACTAAGTCGAGCAGCGACTTCGAGGCGGAGCCGATCGCCGGCGCCACCCTGGCTGACCTGGACGAGGCCATCATCACCGAATACATCGAGAAGCGCGAGGAGCGTCAGCGGCGCAAGCTGACGCTGTCGCGTCAGGAGTTGCTGGTTCAGATCGGCGCGTTGACGCCCGAGTTGGCGCCCACGACGGTTGGCATTCTGCTGTTCGGCCGCGATCCCCAGGTTTTCCTTCCTCACAGCGGCGCGGTGTTCGTGCGCTTCACCGGCACGGAGGCGCGGGGGCCGCAGGGGCTACCAGGCTACGGCCGCCGCGAGGAGATCGTCGGTCCGCTGGCGCGCCTGATCGAGCGCCTGTGGCAGATCATCTGGAGCGAAATGCGCGTGCAGGCGGTGGTGCGCGGCTTGCAGCGCGAGGAAAAATCGGAATACCCGCCCTTTGCCGTGCGCGAGGCGTTAGTCAACGCGGTGTGCCACCGCGATTACCGGGTGCGTGGCCGCCGCATCGAGGCGCGCATGTTCGACGACCGCCTGGAAATGAGCAGCCCCGGCGGCTTGCCCGGCTACATCACCCTGGACAATATCGTCGAGGAGCACTTCAGCCGCAATCCACGTCTGGTCAACGGCCTGTTCCAGTGGGGCTACATCGAAGAGCTGGGACTGGGCATTGATCGCATGATCGAGGATATGGTCAAGAACGGCCACCCGCAGCCGGAGTTCAAACCAACGCCCTACGCGTTCTCCGTCGTGCTCAGGAACATCCAGACCTCGCGGCCGATCCCGGTCTGGCAGCAGAACATGAACGAGCGCCAACTGCGCGCCATCCAATTCATCCAAACCAGCACCCGCATCACCAACCGTGACTATCGCGACCTGTGCCCGGACGTGTCCGCCGAAACCCTGCGCCTCGATTTCGCCGACATGGTGGACAAGGGCATCCTGCTGAAAGTGGGCGACAAGAAGGGTACGTACTACGTCCTGAAATAACGAAGGAACTGTGACACCACAAGATTATCACATCAACATCTTTTACAGCGAGGAGGATGAAGGGTATATCGCCGATATCCCCGATCTGCGCATGCTCTGCCTTCGGCCTGACCCCCGCCGATGCCCTGGCCCAAGCCGAGATCGCCAAGCACGCCTGGTTCGACGCCGCCCGCGCCGCCGGCAAACCCATTCCCCCACCCCGTTACCGACCTATCATCTACCAGCTTGCAGCCTAATGCGCATCCTGAAATAACCCAAAAAGCGTTTGGGATAAATTTGGGATAAAAGTGGGGATATTTTCGCCACGAATTACACGAATTGGCACGAATTGGTTATTCGTGGAGAGACGCTGTCTGCACGTTGGCCTGGTGCGCCGCTTTGGGGCCGAGCAGTTGCCAGAGCTGCTGGCGAAGGCGCTCAGCCGGCCCGGTGGTGTAGAAGCGCCGCTGTGGGACTGAGCTTGTCAGCGGTTTTGTCTCCAGCCGCTCCCACAGGCGCCGCGCCTGCCGGGCGACGGCCGGCGCTGGGTCTATCACCTGGACGCCTGCCCCAACGACCGCCTCGATCGCCGGGCGCAGAAACGGGTAGTGCGTACAGCCCAGCACCAACTCATCCACGCCTTGAGCCGGCAGACCGTCCAGGTAACGGTGCAGCAGGCGCTGGGTGACCGGGCCGTCCAAATCACCCTGCTCCACCTGCTCCACCAGGCCCGGACAGGGCTGCACGAACACCTGCACGCCGTGCGCAAAGCGCGCCATCAAGCGTCCGAAGGGTTCGCCCTGAAAGGTGGCCGGCGTCGCCATGACCGCCACCTTGCCGCTGTTGGTTTTCTCCACGGCCGGCTTCAGCGCCGGCTCCATACCTACGATGGGCAGATCGAACAGCCCGCGCAAGTGCGACAGCGCCGCGGCCGAGGCGGTATTGCACGCGACGACGAGCAGCTCGATTTCCTGGGCCAGCAAGAAACGAGCCACTTTCTCAACACGTTGACGAATGTCGGGCAGGGTGCGTGGTCCATACGGGCAGTAGCCCTGATCGGCAAAATAGATCAAGTCCACGTCAGGCAGCAAAAAGGCGATCTCTCGCCAAACCGAGAGACCGCCTACACCAGAATCAAAAATACCGATGGATGCCACAGATGGCTCAGTGCCCGTTGCGCCGCGACTCGACCGCCGTCTGCACGAACGTCTGGAAGATGCGCAGCATGGCGGCATCATTGCGCGGGGCCAATTCCTCAGGATGCCACTGCAGGCCGATGGCAAAGGGGTGATTGATCGCCTCGACGGCTTCGATGACCCCGTCAGGCGCCCAGGCGGCGGCGCGCAGGTTGTTGCCCAGCGCCTTGACCGACTGATGGTGCATACTGTTGACCGAATGCTCGCCGCCGATGATGTCGTGCAGCCGGCTGCCCGTGTCTACCTCGATCTCGTGGCTGATACGGAAGCGCTCGAATTGGGGCGGGAAGTAGTCATGCTTTTCGGACTGGGGCCGCAGTGCGGTGATGTCCTGAAAGAGAGAGCCACCGGCCACCACATTGAGCATCTGGGCGCCGCGACAGATGGCCATGATCGGCTTGTTCTCCTGCAACGCCCAGCGCGTCAGCAGTGATTCGGTGCGGTCGCGCTCCGCGTCCACTGCGCCCAGGAGTTCGTGCGGTTCTTCCTCGTACAGCGCGGGATCAATATCCTCTCCGCCCGGCAGAAAAACGCCATCCAGGCTATCGTAGATCGTGCGCAGCGTCGCCTCGTCCAATTCCAAGGGGATGGTAATAGGTGCGCCGCCAGCCAGGGTGACGCCCTGGACGTACATGCGATTCTGGATATAGATGGACAGGCCAAAATAACGCTGCGAGCGATCGCGCGCGCTCGGAATGCCAATCAATGCCTGTCGCGGCCGCGATCCGTTTCCGTTCACTCCCATGACTCTCTACCTTTGTTCTCTCTGCTTGCCGACTCTCTTGTTTGCTGATTCCGTTCAGTCAGCGCGCCCACGTGCGGCCTGATCCCGCCTGGCCCGGCATGAGACGTGCCTGCTCAACCGTTGCTATGGGTTCCGTTTTTCCCTGCCAGGAGCGCTCGCAGGCGGGCAACCTCTGTCTCGGCCACCTCAGCGCGCTGCAAGGCTTCGTGTGTGCGCTGCGCTTCAGTCGCGGCGCGCGCTGCGCTTCAGTCGCGGCGCGCTGCGCTTCGGCCTCGCCAACAACGGGAATCAAAGCCCCATCCGACCCATAGAGACGCAGCCAGGTCTGCTGCAGGCGCAGGAACTCGCCCTGCCAGGCGCCCAACCAAGCGTCGAGTTCATGACTCCAGAGCCAACCATGCGCATTCGGTTTCAGGGCGCGGTATTCGCCAGCGTCCAGACTCCACCCCAGTAGCTCAGGTCCGCCGGGGTCATAGCAGAAATACTCCGTCGTGCGAAACACCCGCTCGTACAGGTCCTTCTTGAATCCCAAATCGGTATGAATCGTGGATGGAGAGGCCAGCTCGATGATGACATTCGGATAGCGGCCGTTCTCCTCCCAGACGATCCAGGCGCCCCGATCACGGCTGCCATCCACCCCAGTGACCACGAAAAAATCAGGCCCGCGATAGTCTCGATTGCGCGCTTGCTCCGCACTGAAGTAGATGAACATGTTGCCACCGGCAAAATAGTCGGTGCGCTGGCGCCAATGATAGTGCAGCGAGTCAATCAGCAGGTTCATCTCGATACGATGCCAATTTGATTCCAAGGGGACACCATCCTCTGTAGGTAACTCGAGCATCATGAAGTCAAAGCCGACTGGCCGCGCTTCTGTTCGTAGATCCAACATCGTTCATCCCTCCGCGCTGCTTACACGCAAAGCAGTTGTATGCAAGTATATCATAGACCAGCGCATTGTGATAATGCATAAGCCGGGCGACACCAAGCCGCCGCAACAAAGTCAAAGTCCGCGTGCATGGACTACCCCTAAAATGTAACGTTTGCTGGTTGACAAAGCCTGTGAGCAATGCTACAGTGCAGCCCATGATCTGGCAGACTCGTTTCGTGGCTTTCCATCAACACTCGCGCTTGCAACACCCGCGACGGCCGGCCCGCATGGGGCTGATCGTGCTGCTGATTGGGGCTTGTTGCCTCTACCTATCCACGCTGGATAATGGATTGCGCGCCGGTGAATTGGCCGGCGGCGACCTGATCACGCACCAGTATGCCCAGGTGCAGGCACGACCAAGCAACGCGCCCGGCTATCCGCTCTACACCTTGGGCGGTTGGCTCTGGTTCCACGGCGGACGCCTGCTGCTGCCCCAGGTCAACCCCGTCAGCCTGCTGGCCGGCTACTCCACATGGTGGGCGCTGCTGACGTTGGCCCTGCTCTATCGGCTGCTTCTGCGCCTGACCCAGCACAACTGGCCGCTGGCCTGGCTCGCCGCCGCCATCTACGCCACCACCTACTTCTTCTGGTTCTACGCCGTCACCACCGAACAGTACACCTCGGCCGTGCTGCACACGTTGCTGTTCGTCTGGGCCGCCTGTCGCTGGCTGGAAGCTGCACCACGCGCAGGCGCAGCCGTCGGCTCCCCTCACGCGGCCGACCGCTGGCTGATGCTCATCGCCCTCCTGACCGGGCTTGCGCTCAGCCACATGGTCACAGTCCTGGCGATTGTCCCACCCATCGCCTGGCTGGTGCTCCGCCAGCAGCCTGATCTCCTACGCCGGCCGCGCTTCCTCGCTCAGCTCCTGGTCATCGCCCTGCTCCCGCTGCTCAGCTACATCTTCATCTACCTGCGTGGCGCGCAGCATCCGGAATGGCGCGGCAGCGGCGTCTGGTTGAGCACCTGGGACTGGTTCTGGCATTTCATCAGCACCGGCCAGGGCCGCAGCGAATTGACCTGGTCGCTCACGCCCCCGTGGACGGTCGAATGGCCCGCGCTGCTCTGGCGTGAGCTGACGCCCCTGGGCACGCTGGCCGGTCTTGCGGGCTGGGCGCTCCTCGGTCGGCGCCTGGGTGGCCTGCTGGCCGGCGCCGCCCTCATCTACGTCGCCTTCAGTTTCATTGACCGCCTGGGCAACTGGTACCAGGTGGTGATGCCGGTCTATGCCCTGCTGGCGTTGGGGTTAGGCGTGGCAGCCGACCGGGTCTGGAAGCGCGCCACGGCCGGCGCAGTGTACAGCGGCCGCTGGGCGCGCCGCGTGCCGGCGCTGCTGCTGCTGGCGCTCGGTCTGCTGCTGGGCAGCCGCCTGCTGTTCAACTTTGGGCGCGCCGATCAGTCCGATCGAATCACCGACACGGGGCTGGCGCCAGGCTGGGATCTCTTGGCGGATGCGCCGTCCGCGGCGCACATCCTGGCGACCACAGCCGAGGCTGACGCCCTGCGCTACCTGACCATCATCGGCGGCGTGCGGCCAGACGTGCGCCCGCTCACAAGCGCGGAGGCCCGCGACATCTTGATCACGGGCGGGCGGCTTTTCACTTCGGTGGCGGCCGCGCCCCTGGTCGCGCAGGAGGTCACAGCGCAGCCGCATTGGCGAGCCGTCAGCGCCAACTTGATTGAGGTGATGGCCGCGCCCGCGCTGGCCGCCGATACACGAGACGCCCAGGTCATCGGCGATGGTCTGGCCTTGCTCAGCGTCACCGCGCGCCTGGTCGAACCGCAGCGCGCAGACGATTGGCCCGGATGGGCGCCATCCAGGCCGTTGACGCCGAGCCTTGAAGTGCGCGTCACCTGGCTGGCGCAGGCGCGGCCGGCCGCGGACTGGGCGGTGTCCATACGCGCCATTCGCCAGGGGCAGGCACTGCAGGCGGCAGATCAGCTCGTTCAATTCGATGTACGCCACCCGGTCGCCGGCCTGTATCCCACCACCGCGTGGAGCGCCGGCGAAGCCATCACCGACGTTTTTCGCCTGCCTCTGCCCAGTCATCCGCGTCCGGATGCGGCGCAGATCGTCATCTACCGTCAGCTTGACAGCGGCAGCTTCGAGAACCTGGGCAGCATTCAGATACCGATCGAACCCTAGACAGCCCACGCGCCTGATCGGTGCAACAAAGAGAGCCTGCGAAACGGGCGTTTCGCAGGCTCCCTGACTCAACCGGGCATTTCCCGAAAGCGGACGAAGATTTACTGCTCCTCGTGATTGACCACAACCTTGACGTCGGGTCGAATGTCCCCCAGCAGCTTGACGCCTACGCTGTGTGTGCCAACCTCGCGGATGGGATGTTCAAGCAAAATGGTGCGCTTGTCCACCGGCTGCCCCAATGCCTTTTCGAGCGCGGTGGCAATATCAGCGCCAGTGATCGAACCGTAGAGACGGCCTGACTCACCGGCCTTGGCCGTGAACGTGAGCGTCGTGGCCGTCATGCGCTCGGCCAGGGACTGCGCCTGCTGGCGTTCGCGTGTCTGGCGGCGGGTTGTCGCATCCTTGATGTCTTTGACCTGCTGACGTACACCACCGGTCGCGGGTGTAGCCAGCCCACGTGGGATCAAATAATTAGCCGCATAGCCGCCCGTTACCTTCTTGATGTCACCGGCATGGCCCAGGGCCGGCACGTCTTTCAATAAAAGCACTTCCATGATCTGCTCTCTCGCTCCTCTGCTTGGGTTCGTTTTCCACGTAACGCCATCTTACTCGAAATCTGCGCAGCGTCCAAATTCACCGCGGCCCGGTCGCCCGCTCACCCCCGCCCCAAATTTTGCCTCTTGGCAGATCGCCGCGCGTGATATGCTCGACTCGTCAACAGCTCTGTCACAGCTATCTCAGCTTGTTGGGAGATGATTCGGCGCGCACGGCGGTCAGCGCATCCCTCAATTCATCTGATAGCTCCTCATCCGAGACACCCGTAAAGTCCTCCGCCAAACGGTCCATGGCCGCAAATTGCGCGTGCCATTGATCGTCGGGAAGATGCTGCCACGGATCGCGGGCCAGCACCCACGCCCGCCGGGCCGACTTTTGCCACGAATTGACACGAAACAACCATCAGGCGGGTGGGGCCAGGGCCGCAAAGAGAATGGCTTGCGGGCCTTCGGACGGCAGGCTGACGATGCGCTGGCGGTCGTCGCTGGCGTCGGCTTGTACATGGATGGTCATCCCGAAGGTCAGTCCGAGTGACTCCAGGGGCACGGCCACTTCGATGACGCGCTCACCTACGGCTGTGGGCGCCGTACCTACATGCTCCCAGCCGTCGCTCGTCTGCTGGTGCAGCCAGGCTGTCGTCGCGGCTGCCATCCGGCGCACGCCCCACGTTGTGGATGTCCGCCCTGGCGCTTCCGTGCGCAGGTTGACGCCAATGTCGGTGTGAGCAGTGCTGGTGGCAAGTTCCAGGCGCAGGTACAGGGCGTTGTTGTCATAGCCGACGCGGATGATCTGCAGCGGGCTGGGGCGATCGTCGGCGCGCTGCATGGCGCCGCTGACCGCGCGGGCCTGGATGATGGCCGCGCCGTTCCACTCGGGGGCTGCATCCGCCGCGGCGCGCAGTCTGGGGGTGATCTGCGCGGTTGGCTGTTGATGGTTCCACAGCAGGCGGCCGCCCTGGGCAATGGGTGTCATCACCCACTCTGGAATGGCCTGATGCATGATTTCATAAACCACCGCCATGTTGGCGCGGAAGGTTTGGTCGAACAGCAGGTCCTGGTCGGAGGAGTTGTTGCGCGAATACCACCAGAACCAATCGCTGCCTTCGCTGATGTAGATGGCCTGCCAGGCACGCGCCAACTGCGCCGGCTCGATGTCCACGGCCGCCTGTTGCCAGGCGATCAGGTCGGCGCGGGTACGGGCCAGGGCGCTCCAGGCGCGCGTGTGCTCAGGGTCACCGATCCAGGTGGTCAGGTCGCCGCGAATCCAGGAGCCGGTTGCCAGGTGCGGCAGGGTGGCGCGAGTGGGGTGCGTGTCCAGGTATTCGCTGACGGTGACGGCGCGCAGTTCGTGGTTCTGCTGCAGGCGCTGATAAAGACTGTCGAGAAAAATATCACCATTGTGTTCGTACCATTCCCAGCAGTTCTCGCCGTCCAGGATGATGGGCAGCAGGAACGGCTGCGTGTCGCCTAGGCGCCAATGCACCCACTGCAGGCGGGTGACCAGGTCTTCGGCCGCCTGCACGCCGTGGATGTTCTGGTAGAGAAAGCCAATGCGATCCGACATCTCATGGTCGCGGAAGATCATGGCGGGGCCGGGCTGGTCGTCAACGAGCAGGCGATAGGGCTGGTAGAAAGCGGCCGGGTTGGTGTTGAGCTTCTCATGGTCACGAACCACGGGGATGTCGAGACTGCGGGCCAGGATCTCTTCATCCGAGGCCAGCCAGCGCAGGCCCGCGGCCTGGACATAGGGCAGAATCTCCGGGGAGACGGCGCCTTCGGCCGGCCACAGTCCGCGCGGCAGGCGACCCAAATGCTGACTGTGATGGGCAACGGCCAGCCGCACTTGGGTTTCGGCATCGGTCGGTGCGCTGAAGTTGTAGCCGGACGGCGGCAAGGGCAGGCCGGGCGAATGGCGCAGGGCATGACGATTGTCTTGCAGGAGCGGCAGGATAGGATGGTAGTAGGGGCTTGTGGTCAGTTCGATTTGCCCCTGGGCCTCGCGCTCGCGGTAGCTTTGCAGGGCCATGCCGCACATCTTGAGATGTTTGTGGATGACGGCCATGGTGTCGGCCAGGCTGAAATGGCGCCCCTTGCGCACGAGGGCGGACAGTTCAGGGTCGTTTTCCAACCAGTTGGGATCAGTCCAGGCCAGGTTGAACCAGGTGATGAGGTCCCGGTAGTCGGTATCGCTGAGGGTCAGCGGATTGAGCAGGGCGCGCTCGCGCTGTTCGATCAGTTCGCTGAAGCGGGGGTAGCGGCGCGCGATGTTGGGCCAGTTGACGCTGTAGCAGATGTTGACGAGATACGTCTTTTCTTCCTCGGTCCAGGCGCTGCGCTGCGCCAGGGACATGACGCGGTCGGTCAGGCGACCGGCGGCGTAGTCGAGCAGTTGCTCGGTGAGGGATGGGACCAGGTTGAAGGTGGCGTGGACGGCGGGGTACTTCGCCAGGACTTCAACCATGTGGAGGTAGTCCTTGGCCGCATGCAGACGCACCCACGGCAGCAGGGCTTCAGTCTGCCCAGGCGCGCGGTAGTAGGGCTGGTGCATGTGCCAGACGAAGGCGACGTAGAGTGGATAGGGCATCGTTGACCTCATCGAGTCATGCGGCGCTGAAGCCGGCGATGCCTCTTCAGCGCCCTGGTTTCATGTTTCTTTTGTGCGGAGGTGGGGGAAGAGAACAACTTCCCGAATCGTGGGCTGATCGGTGAAGATCATTGCCAGGCGATCAATGCCGATGCCACAACCACCGGTGGGCGGCAGGCCGTAGCAGAGCGCGGTGATGAAGTCTTCATCGAGTGGATGCGCATCTTCGTCACCGGCAGCCAGCGCGCGCCCCATGTCTTCGAAACGCTGCAGTTGATCGAGCGGATCGTTGAGTTCGGAGAAGGCATTGCTTATTTCCATGCCGCCGATGAAGCATTCGAAGCGTTCGACCGTGGTGGGATCCGTGTCCTTTTTCTTGGCCAGTGGCGAAATTTCCACCGGATAGTCCAGGATGAACGTCGGTTGCACCAGATTTGGCTCGACGTGCGTGGCAAAGAGGCTCTCGATCAGTTTGCCTCGGTTGGCGTTGGCTTCTGGTGGATGCCCCAGACCGCGCATGGCGGCGGCCAGGCTGGCAGCATCGGCGTAATCCGCGTAGTCCAGCCCGGTGGCCGTGCGAATGGCCTCGCGCATCGTCAGCCGGCGCCAGGGCGGGGTGAGATCAAGCTCATGACCCTGGTAGGTGAGGCGGGTATGGCCGTTCAGCGCCCGCGCCACCGACGTGATCAATTCTTCGCAGCGTCGCATCATGCCGCCATAGTCGCTATAGGCTTCGTAGAACTCAAGCTGGGTGAACTCCGGGTTGTGCTTGAAGCTGATGCCTTCGTTGCGAAAGTCGCGGCCGATCTCATAGACGCGCTCGTAGCCACCGACGAGCAGGCGTTTGAGGTACAGCTCGAAGGAGATGCGCAGGTAGAGATTCTGTTTAAGCTGATTGTGAAAGGTGACGAAGGGCCGCGCCTCCGCGCCGCCGTAGAGCGGCTGCAGGATGGGGGTTTCCACCTCAAGGAAACTGACTTCATCCAGGTAGCGACGGATGGCGCTGACGATGCGCGCCCGCGTGACAAAGGTTTGGCGCACCTCTGGATTGGCCAGCAGGTCCACGTAACGCTGGCGAAAGCGGGTCTCGACATCGCGCAGGCCATGCCACTTATCTGGTAAGGGGTGCAGCGCTTTGCTGATCAGGCGCAGTGACTGCACCTGGCAGCTCGGTTCACCCGTCTTGGTGCGCACAAGGGCGCCGCTGGCCTCGACGAAGTCGCCGAGGTCCAGGAGTTTCTTGAGCAGATTCTCGTAGATCTCAGCGCCCACGTCGTTTTGTCGAATGAACAACTGGAAACGACCACTGCCGTCTTCGATATGGGCGAAGGACGCCTTGCCCATGATCCGGAGCGCCACCAGGCGGCCGGTCAACCAGACGGTCGCCGCGCTTGTGCCGGTTGCCTCGGCGGCTTCCAGGGCCGCTACTGCCTCCTGCGCCGTGTGGGTGCGCTGGCAGCGTGCGGGATAGGCAGGGATGTTCAGTTCTTGTAAGCGCGCCAGCTTTTCGCGGCGGGCCTGCTCTTGATCGCTCAGATTTTCAAACACGGGTCACTCGATCTCGACGATGTCCACGTTGATGGTGCCGCCTGGTGTGTTGATCTGTTTGTGCTGACCCACCCGTCCGCCCATCAAGGCGCGGCCCATAGGCGATTCGTTCGAAATTCGCCCCTCTGCTGGGTTAGCTTCGGCCGAACCAACGATCACATAGGTGTCAGTCTCGTCAAACTCGATATCGCGTACCGTGACGCGAGCGCCGAGCACGACGTGGGTTTTGTGGTGATTGCTCTCGATCATGACCGCGCCGGCAATCAGGCGCTCAACGGTCTTGATGCGTCCTTCCACAAACGCCTGCTCATTCTTGGCTTCGTCGTAGCCCGCATTCTCAGACACGTCGCCATCCATTTTGGCTTCGTGAATCTTGTGGGCCACGTCCGCCCGTCGTACGGTCTGCAGGTATTCCAGCTCTTCGCGCAGCTTCTGAATACCTTCTACTGTCAAGTATACTTCCTTGTTATTCGCCATCGTCCTCTCTCGTGCATTCTTGTGGTCACGGCGTTGACCAGGGCTATGGCGCGCTATGGCGCGCAATGAAACAAAAAAAAGACCAGCGCCGAAGGCGCCGTCTTCTATCGAGCCTATCTGATGATGATGTGACCCCTGCATTGGCTGCGGTGGCAAACCGGGAAAATCGCCAGCATGATACAAACGACGTCATTATACACGATCACCGTGGAATTGACAAGATGGCACGCGCTGTCACACCACCAGGGCAGCCTGCCCGCGCACGTCGCGCAGGCGCTTGGCTACTTCGGCCTGCCCCTGCTGTTCCATCATGCCCGCGACTTCATCCAGGGCGGCCAGAAAATCAGGTGTCAGTTCAGCGCGCCGCTCTACCAGCAATTTGCGGGTGCCGCTTGGGTATTCGGTGGTCAGTAGTTCGTTGATGAATTGCACTTCAGGCGGTTGCGCCGACTGCATCTGCTGCATGATCGTCTGCATGATCGCGTTGAGACGGTTGGCCACAGGACGGTTGCCGCGCTGCATCGCCGCCTCCAGGTTCATCTCCAGCACCTGCATGAACGCATCGTCCACCCGATCCCAGTTCTCCTGCAGGAGGGTCTGCGGGTCAGGCGCTTGCAGCAGGTCGCGCAGGAACGTGCTGGCCTCTTCGAGCATCTGGCGGCTGGCCTGGTCAAGTTGCGCGGTCAGCGCCAGGATGCGCTCGCGCAGCGAGGTCAGGCGCTGGGCTGTTGCGGTGTCGCCAGCCGCCTGCGCCGTTTCGATGCGGCCGGTCAGCTCTTGATAAAAACCATAGTCAATCAGCGGACGACCGGCCATGACATAGGCCTCGAGTTGATCGTCCTCGGCGGCCACGATCATGTTCAGGAGTTGCTCCCGCGTGGTCTGCTGGTTGATCTGGCCGACGGCTTCCTGCTGTGCCCTGGCCTTGTCACCAAACGAGGTCTGCGGTAGGATCTGTTGATAGAGCGCGGCAAACATGTTGGCAGACTGGGTGTCGCCCTCGGCTGCGTATTGCTCCACCATGGCCGCCAGCATGGTGAAAAAGTTCAAGTCCAATTTGGCATCGTACTCTTTGGCCATGGCCTGCAGCGCGTCCGCGCTGGTCGCGCCGCGCAAAATGGTCTCCAGCAACTGCATCCGCTCACGCTGGGCGCGCTGCATCTCCGGTGTGATGCCGTCGGCAGCCAGGATGGCCTCGACCATGCCGTTGAGCGTGATGAATTCCTTGGGCTGGAAGAGATAGGCCCGGCGCTGCTCCGGCAGCAGGCTGTCCACCAGGCGCCGGTTGAGATCGCCGATGAGGCGCTGACGATCCTTGTTGGCCAGGTTGATTTCGTGTGGTAGGAAAATGCCCAGGAAGTCCTTGCTGCCATCATGGTAGAGCAGGGCGCCGCCCATCTGGAAAGTGCGTCGGCAGTTCGGGCAGGTCGCTGAATTCAGGCGGCCCGACAAAAACTGCCCCTTGAGGTCGGGGTTCTGGCCCACGTCAATGATACTGTGAATCTCAACCGGTACGGACGCCCGGCAATAAGGGCAGGACGTCGTTACTTTTTGCGCAGCGATCATGTTCGCCTTCCTTTCGCGGTTCTCGCTTTCGTGTCTCTCGCTTGTTTACATAATAAAATCATCGGCGCCAATGTCAGCACTCATCGGCGCGCAGGGCGCTCGCGGTCAGCCAGCCGTGGATGCCAGCCAGGATGCGGGCCGTCGGGTCGGGTTCCGCTTCATACCAGTGAATGGCCGGGTTGGTGGCACGGAACCAGTTGCGTTGCTGGCGCACGAAGCGGCGGGTGTTGCGTTTGATTTCCACCACGGCCGCATCCAGGGTCAAATCACCGACCAGGTATTGCCCAATCTCCCGATAGCCCAGGCCAGTCAGCGCCGGCTGGGTCGCTTGCAAGCCAAGTCCGAGCACGCGCTGGCGCACCTGCTGCACCTCGGCCACCAGCCCCTGGGCCAACATAGCATCCACCCGCGCATCGAGGCGTGCGTAGAGATCAGCGACGGGCCGCTGCAGGCCAACCTGCCAGACCCGATAGGGCGGCGGCTGTCGCGTCTGCAATTGGCTGATGGGCTGTGTACTGGTCAGGCACACTTCCAACGCCCGAATGACGCGGCGCACGTTGCGCCCATCTATGGCCGCCGCGGCAACCGGATCGAGCACAGCCAGGCGTTCATGCAGCGCCGCGGCCCCGTGCCGGATCGCGTCCGCTTCCAGGCGGAGGCGCAGGTCAGGGTCAGGCGCGATCGCGGTCAGCGTCCAACCTTCCAGCACGGCCCGCACATACTGGCCGCTGCCGCCCACCAGGAAGGGCAAGCGCCCGCGGCGCAGAATATCATCAATCGCTTGGTAGGCCAGGTCCCGAAACTCAGCCAGGGTCAGCGCCTGCTCCGGCGGCGCGATGTCCAGCAGATGATGGGGCACCAATGCTCGTTCGGCGGCGGTAGACTTGGCGGTGCCAATGTCCATCCCCTGGTAAACCTGGCGCGAGTCAGCCGAGACAATTTCACCGTCCAGGGCCAACGCCAGCCGGATGGCCAGGGCCGTCTTGCCCACGGCGGTCGGTCCCACCACGGCAATCAGCGGAGGCAGGGCGGGGGCGGGCGGGCGTGTCTCATTCTCCGACGACATTTTGGAGCACCGTGATGCGCTGCAGGTGACCGGCGTGATCGAGCACAATGGCGACGACGTCAATGCGCCAGGCGCCGGTCCAGCCGGTGGTTTGGACATAGGTCTGCGCGGTGGCAACCAGGCGCGCCTGCTTGGCGGGCGTGACCGATTCTTCGGGTGTGCCGAAGGCGGCGCCGCGCCGGGTACGCACTTCGACGAAAGCCAGGACGCCGGCATCCTCCCCCACCAGGTCAATTTCGCCAAAACGGCAGCGCCAGTTGGTGGCTCGGATCGTGTAACCCTGGCGTTGCAGTTCGGCGGCCGCCAATAATTCACCGCGAGCGCCCAGCCCCTGGCGTGCGGTGGTCATGCCTGCTGCTCTACCGCCCAAGTTGCCGGCGGTTGGGGCGTTGGCAGCACGCGACGAAAGCTCAGCCGATGCTCAGGACACGGACCGACGGTGGCCAGCGCTCGCAAGTGCGCAGGCGTGCCATAGCCCTTGTTGTGCGCAAAATCGTAGGCCGGAAAGGTGTCGTGCAGAGCGGTCAGCCAGCGGTCGCGCGTGACCTTGGCCACGATCGAGGCCGCGGCAATCGAGAGCGAGCAACTGTCCCCTCTGACAATTCCTTTTTGTGGCACCGGAAGCTCCAGGGTCAAGAAATCAATCAACAGAAAATCGGCCGGCATGCCGAGGGCATGCAATTGTGCGAGCGCGAGCTGCATCGCTTGCCGGGTTGCCGCCACGATGCCAATCCTGTCAATCTCAGCGGCGGCCACATGACCGACACCTACACCACGCGCAACCCGGTGAATGGCGACGGCCAGGCGCTGCCGTTGGCGTGTACTCAACTGCTTGGAGTCATTGACCTCAGCCAGCGCCGGCGGCACATCGCTTAGGATGGGCAAGACCACGGCGGCTGCGACCACCGGCCCGGCCAGCGCCCCGCGGCCCACCTCATCCAGCCCGGCCACGGTGCCGTAGCCCAGTTGCCAGAGCCGGGTTTCTTCGCTCAGGTCAGGCATAGTTGCGCGCTCCAAAAACAAAGCGCAGGGAACATCCCTGCGCTCTCACGCTTGGCGAAGTGAAAGGCACCCCGCACCCCGGCGAACGAGCGGCGACGACGGACTAGTCGCGCAGCTCACGCAGGCGGGCGGACTTGCCGCGGCGCTCACGTAGGAAGTAAAGCTGGGCACGGCGCACCTTGCTGTGCCGCAGGACTTCGATCTTGTCCAGGCGGGGCGAGTGCGACAGAAACGTGCGCTCGACGCCAATGCCGTGCGAGGCAATGCGGCGTACGGTGAACGATGAATTGACACCGCTGCCGCCCTGCAGGCGCATGATGACGCCCTGAAAAATCTGCACACGCTCGCGGTTGCCTTCGATGATGCGCTGATGCACCTTGACCGTGTCACCGATTCTCAGCGCCGGCATGTCGCTGCGCAGTTGTTCTTGCTCTACTGAAAGCATCAAAGTATTCGTCATGATGACCCTTTCTTCTTATGATTCCTACGGTCTGTCTTTGCCATTTTTTGGTCTTGCGTCGAATGATCTCTGACGCTTGCAGTCCCGGTCGCAGCAGGCCCTTTATGACAAGCGGAACCCGGTGGCATGGGCCGCCGGGTCAGACTTCGCACATGGTTTATTGCCGTGTTGACGCACGATTGGCGATTATAACATGGAGTAACACAACCGCCAAATTATCGGTGGTCAGCGCCTCTGGCGCGATGCCGAATGGGCAACGGACGGCCGTCGCGCCCGAGGCGTGACCAAAGCGCGGACTACGGGCAGGGGGTGGGCGTGGGCGCAACATCGAGGTCGGTGGCTGCATCGGCTGTGGTTGCGTCTCCGGGGTGAGATTCGGTGCCAGGTACAGGAGGAACCGACGCAGTATCTGCGCTGTCAGGCCGGGCTGGGCCTTGATTGACTCGGTCCAGTATTGCCTCGCGTTCCGCCGGGCTGAGTTGTTCGGTTGGCCCTGCGGCAACGGTCAGGTCGTCTACGCCGACAGGGCTGGCGTTGGCCTGCCCGCTCTCTTCAGCGCCGAGGCTATCTCCGATCACAGCCGTGGGTGTGGGGCAGCCGGTTTGGTCGGCTTGACCGCCGGTATTGCTCATGGGGGCCTGGAAGGTGCAGGCGCCCAGGGCAAGCGCCACGATATTGGCGATGGTACACATCTTGAAAGTGCTCCACTGTCTTGTTGTCATCATGTTGTACTGACTCCTTTGGATGATTGACTCGCAGACTGCCGAAGTCTTGCAGACTTCCGAAGTCTCACTCTCGTTGAGCCGCGTCCAAGACGCTTGCCTGGCGCGATTTGTTCAATTGCGGACGCACGGCGCAGGCCACAGAAAAGTCCGGCGTCGCATGTGCGACGCCGGACTTCTGGTCCGTCAGTGGCTCAGGAGGCGGGCGAGGGGCCGCCGCCATCTTAGGTCTATCTCAGGGTTTAGTAGCCAGCCCAGCGGCTCCAGTTGTAGTAGTCGCGTGAGCGGCCAAAGGCAAAGTAGACCGGGGCGCTGCAGACGCTGCAGTTGGTGCTGCCGGGGATGTAGTGAGCGCCGGCCACCCAGTTATTTTGACCGGGTTGGAAGACGCGCACCGTGTTGTAGTCGCCCCATTTGTTGTCAGAGGGGCGCGCGCTGCTGGAGATGACGCCATGGAGGCTGAAGCCTGGCGGCGCGTTGGTGAAATCATCGGCGATGATGTAGCCGACGCGCGACTTCCAGCTATCACTACTCTGCGCGTAGTCCATGACGATGCCCAGGTCGCCGCGTGCATTGGCCGCCACGCTGGGGTAGCCGTAGCAGTAGCTGGAGCTCCAGATGTAGGGCCGTCCCTGGCTACCGCTGACCTGCGTCATGGTGTCTTCGTAGACCGCGTAGCCATCAATGTAGGGCTGCGTGAAATTGCCGCCCTGCTGCACATTCCACCACCAGCCGAGAATCTTACGGCCGTTGACGTTGAGGTTGGCGTGGTGCAGTTCGTAGCGTGCGCCGGCCAAGAGGCGGTCGCTGGAGCGGCCCATCCAGTTGCCGCTGCTGCTGCCGCACTGATGGCTGCTGCCATACGTCCACGCCGCCACGCTGTTGATGACCTGGTAGGTGCTCGTCGAATTCTCCGGCCAGCGCCAGATGCTGATGCGGTTGTAGGGCGAGCTGGTCGGGTTGTTGGACGCAAAGTACATGACATGGTCCGCGCCCTGCACCGGCACGAAGGTGAACCACGAGGTGCTGGAGAGGTAGTTGTAGCTGAACCCGGAACAGGAGCGCAGGGCATCCAGCGGGAGACGCAGCATTACCGTGCGCGTCCAGGAACTGTTGGCGTTGAACATGTTGTAAGCGATGTACGCGTAGTCTGCGCCCAATTGGATGTGCGGATAGTCCCACCATTGGTTGGTCCAGCCAGCGTTGGTGTTGGTGGGGTAAAAGTCATAGGCGCAGAAGGAGGCCGCGCCGTTGGTGGAGACGCTCAGGCGGAAGCGATTGACGCCGGAGCCGTTGGCTACGCCCTGGCGCAGCCACAGGAACATGTCACGCGCCTTGTCGTACTGCACAATCTGGTCACAGCAGAAGTCGGACATGTTGGTGTACGCGTTGATGTAGCTCCACGTCGAGCCGCCGTTAACAGAACGCGCGGCAAACCAGTTGCCACTGTAGAAGGCGTACTTGCCGCCGACGCCCAGGCTGGGCTCGAGCACGTTCGACTTATTGCCACTGGGGATGGTGCCGCCGAAGGCAACGTTACGATAGAGCTGGGCATCGCCAGGCGCCAGCGGCGCCTTGTCGGCGTTGGCCGCTTCGGCCAACGTGGTCTCGGAATCAGCGGCCGGGGCGACGTCCAACTGCAGACCATCGCTGGCCTCGGCAGAGTCGAGATCACGGGCTGGTCCCGGCAGATTGACGCGGTCAATGTTGAAATCCAACTGAGCCTGCTGTTCGCTGCTCAATTCTGGCATCTTGTCCGACCACTCTGCGACTTCTTCAAACGGCGCCGCAGCCACTGCGGTACCAGCGTTTTCGGTGGAAACGAAGCCCTCCTGGCTGCGCTGCGCATAAAGCGGCATGCCCGCCAAGACGACCATGACGATCAGGGCCAGACTCATGGCCCGCAAGCGACGACTAAAGAGACTCATACGATCCTCCTGTGACAGATGCAAACTAAACTCGACGCGCCGGCTTGCCTCGCTATCATCACCAAGCGGGAAACCGACAATCGTCTTTGGACTTTATATGAGGGGGCATGAGGGGACACGTGGTAAAGATCCGAGGGGTCAGCCAAATGTTGTTCGATAGGTCGTTCGCTGCCTCCTTGCAGTTGCCAGTGCCTGGTTTCTGTGTTTGGGCGTCATGTGGCGGTGATGACCTTGGAGTACGCCCACCTGGTGGGTTGACGACGGGATGGTAGGGACTGTGGTACAAACATTCGGGAACGTAACGAGATTATAACAGACCACGGTCGGCGATTCTGTAAGAACACTGACTTTGGCTCCCTCTGTGCCACCCATGCCGCGGGTGCTGATAGTCTGTCAAGGAAAGCATGAAAGCATGAAAGCATGACGAGACTTGACATTTCCTACCAAATCTGGTTGACCGTACACGCCTGATCCCAGGCGGATGCGGCCAGCGTGACATCGAGCAGGTCAATTTGCCCGTCGTAGTTCAGATCGAGGCTGGCATCCCAGCCAGGGGTGAGGAGATGGGTGTTCCAACGACCGGCCACCTGTTGCACATCATCGGCGCCGCTGCGGCCGTCCTGATTTTGGTCTACGCAGGCCGGCGAGGCCAGGCGCCCCAGGGCCAGGACGCCGCCGCCATCGGCGCGGTAGGTTTGGCCGCCGGGCGTCACGCTGAGTGTCTGGCCGGCGCCGGCCGGCTGCACGGTCAGCGTGACGCCGGCATTGGGCAGCAGGCCGGTGATCAAGAAGGCGGTGACAGTGGCCGGCAGGCTGACGCTGAACGCGCCACTGTCGCCAAAGTTGACGGGAAACAGGACGGCGGTATCGCTGATGATCGCGCCAGCGTAGGGGATGCCGCTGGCGCTTTGCACGGCGGTCACCGGCGCGGGCGCCGCGCCCGCGTCCAGGCCCTGCAACACGTGTAAGAAGCGAACCGCGGCCGGGCCGCCCGGCGCTTCCACCTGCAGGCGATAGTGCATCATTTCGCCGACCGCTGTTTCATCGTAGCCGGCGCCGTTGGGAACGCTGTTGTCGAAGCTCAGGGTGGCCGTGGTGGGCAGGAGCGTGTCCACAGCGAGGGTCTGCGCGCCGGCAGTGGTGACGGTGACGTGATGTCCAACGATGATCGGCGCGGCCGGCAGCATGAGCCAAAAGCGCTTGAAGCGGTTGGCGCTGGCTGACGCGGCGCGGTCGTAAACCACGATAGTGTCAGGCTTGAGCCAGACGATGGCGCGCTGCGCCTGCAGGATGGCGCTGGAGTTGGCGTCCGGGTTGTTGTAGAGATTGGCAGCGTCGCCGCTGGCGTAGACATAATGCGGCGCCAGGCTGTGCGCGAGCCAGGTAGGATCGCCGCCTGGGCCATAGGCGTACTGCGAGCCGTGCGCGTAGTTGGCCTGCCAGAAGCTGATACCGGTGTTCGGCGGGTCGTTTTGCAGAGCCAGGGTGTTCTTGTAGTCGGAGTTGCCCGAGAAAACGCCGTAGCCGGCCCATTGCTTGGTCAGCCATTCGCCCTTGCGGTAGAACTCGAACATATTGCCCGTGCCCTGTTGGTGGTCAATGCTGTTCCAGCCCAGCTTGTAGGTGAACCAGCGCGCCTGGGCATCCCAGCCGGTGCGGGCCGAGAGCAGCCCGACGCCCGGCGCAAGATACTCGGTGGGCAGGGCCGGGCGTGGATCTGCGACTGGAGCGGCGGCCGGATCGAACAGCATGAAGTAGAGCACACAGTCGCGCACATGGTTGAAATCGCCGGCGCGCTGAACGAGGTGTGCGGCGCCGCCGGGCGCCAGGTGAGTCTGCGCCCAGCGGATGGCGTCGCGGCGGGCGCTATCGCCGCGATAATCGGCGTAGAGGCCGAGGGCGCCGAAGAGGGTCATCGTGTCGCGCATCCAGACATCCTGCGCATCGCCAAAATCGGTGGGCAGATGGACCGGCCCCATGTACTCCAACCCTGGCAGGATGCTGGGCACGGGGCTGAGCAACTGCATGTGGCCGGGGATGACCGCGTCCCAGAAGGGATCGCCGTCCAATTGCACCTGCGGCCCCCAGACGGCGGGATCGGCCTGGCCGGCCGTGTTGAGGGCCAGCATCAGTTCGGCCGCGCGACCGAGGCCGGTGGGGCCATAGGCAGCGCCTTCGGGCGAGATGCCGCCGCCAGCCTGGCTGAGGGTCAGTTGACGGTGCATGTAGAGCCAGGCGCCGGTGGCATCCGCCAGGTAATCCTGCACCTGATCCCCAACCACGTTTGGATTGCCCGGATCATCGGCCGCGTCCAGGGACATCGCCATCAGGCCGATCTGGTTCATGTGCGCATCGAAGAAATTGTTGGCCGCGGTGCGGAAGCGGTCCGAATCCGCGAGCAGGGCCGGGTTGTTCAGCAGCCACACCGGCTCTGGGTGATCGAGACCGGAGGTGGTGGCGACCAGATTCTCGTTGAGCCAGCGCAAGAAGACGGTGCGAATGGTGACCTTGTCTTGCGCCGTCAGCGAGGGGTAGATCCAGTCAACGGTGAGTGGGAAGGCCTCGCCGAAGAAGAGGGAGCGCATATTGGTAGAGAAGTTGGCGCCCCGGTAATGGCTGTCCTCCGGGGTGGGGCCAAGCACCGCCTGATCCATGATGGTCATGAGCAGGGTGCGGGCGCGTTGCGCGTAGTCAGCACGGATTGCCGGGCTGTTTTCAATCAACGACATGAAGGCGAACAGTTCCGCGCCCCATTCGACGGGGTACGCATAGTAGGCGCCGAAGGTGCAGCCGCAGTCTTCGGTGAACAGGCGGCCATCGTCCATGCGCGCTTTGTAGTCGAGCGCGAGGGCCTGAATGCCCTGGGCGTAGATGGGGTTGGACGGCACGGCCCAGGCGCGCAGGCGCGGTAGGTCAGCCGGGCGCAGCCACAGCCGTGGATGATCGGGCGGTAGGTTGGGCGTGGGCGGCGGGGTGACGGGCGCTGCCGTGGGCGACGGCGTGGGGGTTGCCGATGCGGGCACGCCGGTGCTCGTGGGCGTAACGGTGACGACCGCCGGCGTGGGGGTCGCGGTCGGCGTGGCGCTGAGGGGGGTGGGGGTTGCGGTGGCATTGTGCTGAGCCTTCCAGTATTGCAGCAGTTGCAGCAGGGCTTGCGGTGGATTGGCGGGCGGCAGTTGCCCGGCCTGGTCGGTGGTGTTCAGGCCGTGGCAGGAAGTGCAGACGCGCACCTCGCCGGGCTGGAAGGTGATCCAGTAGCGTTCGCGAATGACGCTGGCGCCGCTGCCGTCGGTCAGTTGCCAGGTCATGGCGCGGCGGGCGGGAACAAAGGCCGCGGTCGAGCCATCGAGCGCGACGGCGACGCTGCCAGTGGGACCGCCGGTCAGTGGGTTGCTGTTGAGCGCGGCGGCGTCGTGCAGGGGTTGGGCAAGCACGCGGCGACCGGGGAAAGGCGTCTCGCCACAGCAGCCGCTGAAGCCGCGCAGTTGATCGGCCTGGAAGAATTGCAGATGGCCCAGGTCGTAGATGCGCCCGCCTGTGCCCAGGGTCTGCGCGCCGCCGGGCACTCGCAGGTTGAACGGCTGCTGTTTATCCAGGTCGTCGCGGGTGGTCACGTTGCGGCTGACAGCGAGGGCGAGCTGGTTTTGCACCAGGTAGGCGCGCAGCTCCGCCACCGTGACGCCGGCCTGATCGAACATCTGCTGCTCGGGCGCAGCCAGCGGCGGTGTGGGACGGCTGGGGATGGGCCGCGGCCGAACTTCAACCGGGTTGAGCTCCCAGAGGGGGCCGCTGTAGCTAATGTACTCGTCGGGCGACCAGTAGCCCAGGGTCTTGGTGATGCCGGTGGTGAGCAATTGGCCGCCGACCCAGTAGCCGTTGGCGCCGAGGGTTAGGGTCTTGAGGCGAAAATCATAGCGGGTGTCATGTGGCCCGCCCTGGTTGCCTTCGGCGCGTGTTTCCGGCGTATGCACGGCGAGCAGGGTGCCATCAGCAAGGGGCAGCGGCTCACGGTAGTGACCGGAGTGATTGGGGTTGGGCGGGTCGTTATCCTGGCGATAGCTGGCGGTGGCGCGATGGGTTACGTAGGTCACGGCGACATGATCGGCATCGAGCCCGGGCGGTACCGTCATGCTGATGACCTGGCCGGAGGCGTGCGTGCTGAATTCGGGCGCGTCCACACCGTAGTAGGCGCCGGGGTGCAGGGGGTCTTCCTTGATTTGGAACATGTTGTTGATCAGATTGGGGTTGAAGCGGCCGATCTGCCCGTAGTAGTCAATCAGGTTGGGGTCATCGGTCAGCGCCCGCGGGATCCAGCCGGCCAGTTCGTGGCGCCCCAAGTGGTTGATGGTCTCGCCTTCGCTGCCATCCTCGTTGATTTGCCAGGGGAAGAACTGGTTGAAGGTGTGTCCGGCCAGGTTGGTGCCGCCGAGCAGATCACCGCGACAGGGGCGCGGCTCCGGGTAAACTTCGCTGCGGTCATCGAGGCGCACGGCCGCGGCCGATTCATCAGAATAGTTGAAGGTGCCGTAGTAGCTGCTGGCGCAGTTGGCGCCGGTGCCATAGTTGGCGTCGGCGTCGGCCTGTTGGTCACGCTGCAGGTGATCCCACTGGGTGAAGAGCACGCGGCCGAAGCTGTCAATGATGGGACCGAAATCGCCGGAGGGCGCGTGGTTGAGCAGGCGCAGGTCGCCGGTCTGGGGATCAAGGCTCCAGAGTCCGGTGTTGGTGGGCGCCAGTTCGTACTCGTCACGCTGGGGGTAAAGATGCGCCGCGCCATCGCGTGGCCGGTCCGAGACAAAGATGATGCGCTCGTTGCTGGCGTAGAGCGGGTAGATGTTGTTGAAGTTGGCCGGCTGATTGGGCACCAGGGTAATGATCGGGGTGTCGGCAGGCCCCAGGCCGGTGATCTCGTAGAGTTGCCAATAGACGGTAATCCACTGGTAGCGCTGCGTGGGCGCGCCAATCACCATGCTGAAGAGGGCTTTGCTACCGCTCCAATGCACAGCCGGATCACGCACGGCGATGGCGGTGGCGCCCTGGAACGCGCTGGGCGCACCGTAGCCGGCCGCGGCCGTCAGGTTCTTGAGACTACCGTCCGGATAGCGGATCCAGAGGTCGCCGCCACGGGCGACGGCTGACATGTCGGTGCCCTGGTTGCCGAAGGTGGAGCCGATGGTGGTGAAGTCCGAACGGATGGGCGGTTGTGCGACAAACAGGATCGGGTAGGGCAGGGTGGTCGGGTTTTCTGGCGCGCCAGGTTGGGCGGTTGGATCATCACCGGCCTGGACGGGCGCGCAGATGAGCAGGCTGAGGCAGAGGCTCAGCAGTAGGGTACGAACCGGGATTGGGTGAGACATGGTACTCTCCTTAGGGAAGCGGGATAACTAATTCAGAAAGCACCGGAGGGCGCCGGTGCTGGGATAAGTGTCGTTTCGCGTCGGGATGGCGCCATAAGTAGTGGCCCTGCGCTGACACTGCGCACGCATTTGGTTCCCGGACGCGTTTGCTGCCAGGTCACCGATGGCCAGCCAGGTTCCCGGCTGTGGGCCGAGCGATCGTCGGATGATCTGAACGCCAGTCTACCACGAGTGCGGCCGCGATACCTGACATTTCTTGCCAGACAGGAGAGGTACACGGATTGACACAGATTGACACTGATCGCTTTCGTGTCTGTGTTGATCTGTGAAAATCCGTGTACCAAAGATGACGCGGTAACAAACAAGCCGGAGGCTTGTGTTACGGTGCGACGTAGGGCAGGTAGCTGCGTCGCTGCGAAGCGCCGCCGGTGGGCGTTGGCGTTGGGGTACGCGTGCGCGTGGGGGTGGGTGTGGCCGTGGCTGCGCCGCCGCCTTCGGTCAGGTTCTTGCCGCTGGCAACCAGACCAAACGGCTGTGCGCTGCCCTGGGGCACGTTGAAGCCCTTGACGCGCACGGTGTAGGCGCCGCTGGGTGCGTTGTCCAGGAAGACGGTTTCGATCACATTGTTGCGGTCGGCCGACCCGCCGCCGTTGCCGTGGTAGACCGTGCCGGTGGGCCCGGTCACTTCCAGATCCAGGTCATTGACGAGGGCGTGCGTAGTGCCGGGATTGGCGGGGTAGTCCAACCAGGCCAGGGTGATGCGCAGGGGGCCGCCGCCGCTAATCGGGGTGGCGGTGGGGGTTGGTGTGACGGTAGCAGTGGCCGGCGGGCCGCTTTGCACATCGAAGCTGACATCGTCAATGAAGAAGCTGGAAAGGACGCTGCCATCGGTGACGACGCGGAAGCGCACGCGCACCGTCTTGCCGCGGATGGCCGTCACCTGGCTGGGGGTCAGGGTGTAGCTGGCGTACTGCCAGGCATCGGTGGGCGGCACCGCGTCAATGTCTACCGCGTCCACGTAGTGCGAGCCGTTGACCGGGTCAATGATCTGCAGCGCGAAGTAATCGAAGCCGGCGCCGCTTTCGTCGGTGGTGGACCAGTACCAGAATCCCAGGGTGGCGCCGGTGGCCGCGGCCGAGACATTGACCGATTGGAAGAGCTGGTCGTCGGCGTCATGATAGCCGCCGAGCCAGGCCGCGTAGCTGCCGCTGTGCGGCGCCACAGGCAGGTCGTTGGCATGGTTGATGATGGGCGTAGGCACCTGGGTGGTTTCGGTCCAGCCGTTGTGATACTGCTCGAAGCCGCCGTTGATCAGCATCTCGGCGGCCGGTGCATAGGCGACGGGGCGTGCTCCGCCACGGCTGTCAACTGCGGCCACATCGGCTGCGGCGGCCGCCGCGTTGTTGATGGTCATCTGGTAGGTTCTGACGCCGCCTGTCGCCAGGCCGGCGGTGTCGTTCTTCAGCACGATTTGGATCGGCGAGTCAGGCTTGACGCTGGCGGCCACGTCCACGCGGCCCCAACCGGTGACGCTGTTGGGGCGACCGTTGGGCACTTCCTGGGTCGTGCCGCTGCCGTACTGGCCAGGCGCCATGTTGTGTGCGCCGTTGATCAGCGCGGCCTTGACCAGCGCGGCCAGGGGATTGGCGATGCCGCGCACGCTGATGATCCACTGGCGCACCAGCGCGGTGGCGCCGGCGGTCAGCGGCGTGGCCATGCTGGTGCCGCCCTCGTAGAGGTAATTGCTATCGTAGACGCCCCAGCCTGTGCCCGCGCCGGCGCCGTGTGAGCGCACCGAGACGATGTTGGTGCCGGGCGCGACGATGTCAGGCTTGATGCGGGTATCGTCGGTTGGTCCGCGGCTGGAGAAGCCGGCCAGCCCTTCGGCGTTGTCCGAAAGGCGGTCAGAGCTGATGGGGTTGGCGCTGAAATCGCCCGGCCAACAGTTGCCCCACAGGCTGCACGCCCCGCCGGGGTTGTAGCCGCCGCTGCTGCGCAGATTCTCGCTGGCGCCGACGGTGATTGCATTCTTGGCCGTGCCCGGCGAGGCCATGGAGTCGGGGTCAATCACGCCGTTGCCGTTTTGGTCGGTGCCTTCATTGCCCGCGGCGAAGAGGATCACCATGTCCTGGTGCGTCCAGGTGAATTGATCCACCTCCTGCGCGTTTGCGGTATAACCGCCATAAGGATTGCCTGCTGACCCGGTGGGGCCGCCCCAACTGTTGGTGTGGATGCGTGCGCCGTCGTTGTACGCCACCTGGAAGAGGTCGTTGAGGTCGTCGGGAATGCCGCCCAGGCCACCGCTGGAGTCCTGCAGAGATTGGAAGACGAGCTGGGCTTCAGGTGCGACGCCGGCAAAGGATGCAGCGTAAGTATGAGTTGCCGGATTGCTGCCCGAATTGACGCCATTGCCCAGCACCGAGCCGGCCACGTGCGTGCCGTGCGCGCTCGGATCGCTCCAGTTGTTGGTGCGCCCCAGGGCATAGGTGCTGACGATGCGGCCGGCGAAATCGGCGCTGATGGTGCCGAGGCTGCCGGTGTCGAGACCGGAATCGGCCACGCCCACGATCTGACCCTGCCCGAAGAGGTTGACGCCCTGGGCGGTCATGCGCTGCCAGGCCAGGTTGACGTTCATGATGCCGCGACCGACATCGTTGCTCAACGTCACGGGGTAAACCGGCTCGATCCACTGCACCGCATCCACCTGGGCCAGGGCGGGTAGCGAATCGGCGCTCAGGCGCAGGCGCAGCACAGGCCCCCAGCCGTGGTCAGAGGCTGTACTGACCTGCGCGCCCAGTCCGCTGAGGGTTGCGAGCAGGCTGTCCTGATTTTCGCCGGGAAAGCCGAGCACGCGCAGATCGAGCGCGGCGTTGGCTGACGCTGCTTCCGCGGTCAGAGCCGGGCTGAGCTTGAAGGCCGGGTAGTAGGCCCCGATCCAGCGCACCTGCGGCATCTGGCGCGCCTGCGCCAGGCTGGCCTCGCCATGCACCCGTACCACAAACGCATAATCAGGGATGTAGATCAGCGGTTCCAGTCCGGCGCCGGCCAGCTCGGTTTTCCACGCCTCTTCGATGGGGCCGCGGAACTGCACGATCTGATAGGGCGCTTTCTCCGGGTCCACCAGGCCGAGGGCGCCGGCGGGCATCTTTTGCTCAACCTCGCGCGGATCAAAGGTGGCCCATTGCAGGCGCAACAGGCTGCTGCCTGTCTCCTGCGCGCGGATGCGCGTGGTTGCCACCAGCGCCGCGCCAAGCAGGAGCACGACGATCAGGAAGAGATAGAACCTGGGCGGGGAACTGCTTGGCGAATGGGTGGAAGGTGCTGCAAAACTGTCGTCCATCGTAATCTCCTTTTTTGGGGGATAGGGGATTGGGGGAAAGGGGGATTGGCGACCGCGCCGGTCAGGAGGTCAGCACAATCATCTGGGGATCAACCAATTCTAACTGGTCCGGCTGTAGAGTGCAGGAAGCTAATCATACATCCAGGGGCGCGTCAGCGTCAAGTATGGCTGGCGTTGGGGTGAATGTCAAGCGGTGACATTTTGATTGTGCATGGGGGCATGTTACAATTCGTGGCAGAGGGCCTTTGACGCCGGCCTGGCGCTGGGCCGTGAGGCGCAAGCCTGTTCTTGACGTGCGGGGTTCAATCCGATGGATAACGTAATCGTTTGTGTCGTTCAACAGAAGATGCGGCTGCCGGCCGATCTGGCCGATTTCGAGCATGAGCTGCGGCGCTTCCTGCGCGTGGCGCAGGCAAAAGGCGCGCAGTTGATTATTTTTCCCGAACTGGCCGGCATGATGGCGGCGCCACCGCTGCTGAACAGCCTGCGGGCCGGCCTGCTCAAGCAGGCGGATCGCGGCCGCCAGAACCGCGCCGGATTCTGGGAGCGCGCGCGCAGCAAGATGGCTTCTGGCACGGCCGGCCTGCTTGGCTCCGATTTTCAACGTGAGCTGGGCCGCTTGCTCAACCAGAACAGCCACACCCTGTGGGACAGCTATGCCGATTTGTTCGGACGCCTGGCCCAGGAGTTCAGTGCGACCATCGTCGCCGGCAGTCTGTACGCCGTGGACAGCACCGATGGTGGTATTCGTAATGTGGCGACGGTGTTTGGGCCGCAAGGCACGGTGCTCGGGCAGCAGTCACGGGTGGTGATGGTGGCCGAAAATACGGCGCTGGCCGAAGCAGGCGACGGTTGGACGGCGATTGCCACACCGGTCGGGCGCCTGGGCCTGCTCCTGGGGCCAGATGTGCTTTATCCGGAGGCGGGGCGCCTGCTTGCTTACCAGGGCGCAGAGATGATCATCAGCCTGGGAGCTTGCAGCGAACCGGCCCTTTACCACCGCATGCGCGCCGGGCTGCTGGCACGGGTGCAGGAAAACCATCTGTACGGTGCGATCAGCTTCATCGTTGGCTACAACCCATTCACGCCGGGCGAGTCCGAACCGTTCATCGGGCGCAGCGCCATCTGCGCGCCGCTGGAATTCACCAACCGCTACACGGGCATCATGGCCGAAGTGGGCGCGGAAACGACCGAGGGCATCATCTCGGCCGCGTGGGATTACGTGGCCCTGCGCCAGTTGTGGGAAACCAGCGTGGTGCCGGTGCGGCGGACGATTCCGCTGGCCGTGGCCGCGCCGGTTTTCATGAACATCTACCAGCGCGGGGCGGCGCAGTTGCCTTCGCCTGAAGATGCTGCGCCGCCGCTGGCCCTGCCCGCACCAGTAGCGACGGCCACGTTGGAGCCGGCGCGGGAGGACGCTACGCGGCCCCTGGACCTTGACGATCTGCCGGTGATGGGGATGAGCGAGGCGCCGATGGGGACGGAACCGCAGGAGTCAATCCCACTGTTGGAAGAGCGAGAAGAAGACACCGCCGCGGAGGACGCGGCCAAGCCGCGACGCTGGCCCTGGCAACGCTGACCTGAAAATAGCATCGTCGCCCGTAGGTCACGTCTCCGGCGTGACGGCGCTCTCTGCACCAGATCACACGCTCCTGCCCCAAAGCCGTCCGGCCAGGAGGCCGGACCTACAAAGACAGCCGCCCTCTTCCCCCCTTCTCTTCCCAGGCGAGCCAATGCCTGACAGGCGGCGGCGGTAGACCTACAAAGACAGCCGCCCTCTTCCCCCCTTCTCCTCTCCGCCGCGCGGAGAGGAGAAGGGGTCGGGGGTTGAGGTGAGGACTCCCGGTCCGTCCGCAGGGCGTCAATCGGCGCTGTGGTTGTCCACGAAGTAGGAACTGCAGGCTTCGTCAATCATCTCCGGCACCAGGCGCGGGGGTGAATCGGTGTAATCAGAGATAGAGAGGATGGTCTTGATGATGTCGCGCGCATGAACAGACTGGATGGGGCGACGGGCATCCCGATACCACTTTTGCAGGATGTGATTGAATCCGGCTTCGTCGAAGGGCACGTCGAAGACCTGGCAAACCTTGATGAAGATCTGGCGGAAGGTTTTTTCATCGGGACCTGCCACTTCAACCTTCATCTGAATGCGGCGCAGAAATGCGCCATCCACCAACTCACTGGGGTCCAGGTTGGTCGAGAAGACGATCAACTGGCGGAATGGGACTTCCATGGTTTGGCCGGAGCGCAGACGCAAGAAGTCAATCCCACTTTCCAACGGCACGATCCAGCGATTCAGCAGCTCTTGCGGACTCATCTGCTGGCGGCCGAAGTCGTCAATCAAGAACATGCCGGCGTTGGCTTTGAGCTGCAGGGGCGCCTCGTAGAATTTGGCGACCGGCTCGTAGCGCAGTTCGAGGGCTTCCATGCGCAGCTCGCCGCCGACCATGACGGAGGGCCGTTGAAAGAGGCCCCAGCGCCGATCTACACCGGCGTTCAGGCGTGCGGCCTGCGGGTCGTTGGGGTCGGCTTTGATCGGCACGTGGACGAGCGGATCGAACACCTGGATGATCTGGCCACCCATGCAGATGGCGTAGGGAATCCAAATCGGCTCGGTATTGGCGATCAGCTTGGCGACGGCCTGGGCCACGGTCGTCTTGCCGTTACCAGGTGGCCCGTAGAGAAAGAGCGATGAGCCGGCGTTGATGGCCGGGCCAATTTTGCGATGAAAGCTTTCTGGCAATATGAGATGACTGAGCGCCTGTTTGACCTGGGCCTGGTTGACGCGCTGTTTGTTGGTGGTTTGGAGCAACACTGAGCGCTTGTAGGCTTCTGCGTCCACCGGTGCTGGCCCGACGTACTGGGTGCGATCCACGGAATCACGGGCGCGCCTGCCGCCCTCGTCGGTTAGACGATAGGTGTAACTGAAACGGAGGGCGCCGGCGCGTACCACTTCAACCAGGTGTTCGTGCGACAGTTCCGAGAGCACCTGGTCAACGATTTGCGGATGCACGCGCAGAATCTCTACGAAACGACCGACGTTGACCTCCCCTTCATTGAACAACAGACGATAGATCAGGTCTGTGATGATGGATGCAGGGATGCCTAGTTGTTCAAGCCGCGTGGGCTGGGTCAGCAGTTGTTTCAAATCATCTGCAATAGCCACTACCTCTCTCCTCTCATCTTCTTCATCCTCTTCTCCTCTTCTCCTCTTCTCCCCTTCGAGGTGACGGCGGGGTACACATGCTGACGAAATCGCTCGTTCTCAGGTTATGGTGTGCGGTACACAATGACTAGCCGCGGGCGACCTGCCGTAGGTATCGCGCCGGACCAGATGCGCTCTGCGCTGTTGAAGCCAACCTGGACGCTGGTTGGCCCATCACCCTTGAACAGAAATCCGTAGTTGGCGGTTGGTTCGACCAGCCAGCGCCTGATGGCCTGAGTGACATCCCAGCGCAGCCACCCGGGCTGTGAGGGTAGATTTTGGATGTCGAGGGGCTGAGGGTCATGGTCGGCTGGGCTGCTGGCGCCGGGAAGATTCCAGGCCTGACCGGCGTTGGCCTGCTGCCAGGTGGCGGCGGCCGCGGCCCAGCCACGACGCATCACGTGAACGCTGACCGCCAGGGGCGCATCGTTGGAACGATCGTTGAGGTAGAGCTCAAGCCAGGCTCCCAGGATGTCGGCATTGGGCGGCAACAGTTCCTGGTTGAAGGAGATCACTGCGCGGGCGACGGTGTCATGCGAACTTGAGCCAATGCGCAGGATCGGCTCAAGCGCATGGGTGGTAGACGGTGAACCGGCGCCCATCCAGAAATCGTTCGTACCAAAGTAGCCGCGCACACCCTGCTGCAAGGTCAACGTGTGGGCGTCGGGATTGTAGATGGGGGTGGCCGACGGCGTGGCAGTTGGGGTCGCGGTGGGCAGCGGGGTGGATGTGTGGGTAGCCGTGGCGGTCGGGGTCGGCACCGAGCCATGTGTGGTGTAGACCAGGCTCAGGCTCGGGCGCAAGGTGACATCGCGGCCATACTCACTGCTGGCGAAGCTGACCAGAACCGTGTCGTTGTTGTCTGTCTTGCCCTCCAACAGCAGGCCGCGGTTCGTGGCCGGTTGATTGACCCACAACTGCACGATGTTCGTCATATCGAAGACGCGCCAGCCAGCATAGCTGTCAATGAGCGTGTGTCCGCTTGGCTCGCGTTCGCGGTCGCTGTTGACACCGCCGACCCCTGGCCTGGCCCAGGGCTGCGGGCCTTCGGCGCCCTGCATGGCGCGGTTCCAGGTGACTTCGGTTTCCCACCAGGCGCGCAAGACCCGGTAGACTGACAGGTTCATGGGGGTGACGTTGCTGCGGCTGACCTGGTACATCTTCAGGGTGGCTTGTTGGACCACAGCGCCTGACGGCAGAGCGCTGAGGTCGAAGTGAATCAGCGCCTTCATGTCGGCGGCAGCCGGCCAAAGGTCGTTGGACCAGCGCACGTCCAGGTAGGCGCCGCTGCCATTGTTGGTGTCAGGCGCATACATCTCGATGTCCGCGTCGTGCATGCCGCTGAAACCGCTGCCCTGTTGTAGAACCAGGGTCTGCCAGTAGTCCGGCGTCGGGGTGTTGAGCGGTGTCGGCGTGGGGGTGTAGGTGGGCGTGCTGGTAGCAGTGGGCACGGCGGGGTCGGTGGTGTAGGCAAAGCGCAACGTGGGGCGGGTATCTACCTGCCAGTGCGTGCCACTGCGCATGTCGTAATAGACGGTTTGGCCGTCCAGCCCTTCGATCATCAGCATGACGCCGTAGTTCTGCCCCGGATTGTCGAGCCAGAATTGCAGCAGGGCAGTCACGTCGAGATTGACCCAACCATTGGGCTGGAGAATGCCCTGCGTGATGGTGGGATCGGTCAGGCGGTCGGTTTCGAGGCCATCAGCGCCGGGCTGTTGCCAGGGGCCGCCGGTGCTGGCCTGCAGCCAGGTGGCCTGCTGTTCCCACCAGCGCCGCGTCATGCGGTAGACCTTGAGCCGGACAGGATGCGGATTGGAGCTGTATTGGAAGTAGAGCGACAACGTGGCGTCGCGCACGGGGGCGCTCCAGGGGATGGTATCGAGGCCAAAGCGCAGCAAGGCGCGTTGGTCCTCAGCGGGGTTGGTGAAGTCGTCCCGCCAGCCGGCCGTGAGTAGCGAAAAGGTGCCGCGGTTGGTGGTGGGCTGCCAGCGGATGATGGTCGTGTCTTGCGTGTCAGTGAAGCCGTAGAGGCCCTGGCGCAAGGTCACTTCGTGCCAGGGGGTGAAGGTGGACGCAGGGGTCGGCGTCGGTGTGGGCTGCTGGCGATCGGTGGAATAGATCAGGCGCAGCAGCGGGCGCAGATTGACCTGACCGTTCTGCGAGCTGAGCGGCGCGTAGGCCACATCGGTGCCGTTGAGGCTGGCGATGGCCAGGAGCAGGCCGTAGTTCTCCTCAGGGTTGGCGACCTGAAATTGCACCAGGTCGGTGACATCGAGCACGATCCAGCCGTCGGATTGCGTAAACGAGAGGTCGGCATTGGTCTCACCGGCGCGATCATGGGCGATGGAATCAGCGCCGGGGAGGCCCCACGGTGCGCCGCTGACCGGGCTGAGCCAGGTGACTTCGCTTTCGTTCCAGGGCCGCAGCAGGCGCCAGCCGCGCAGTTGCACCGGCTCAGCCTGGGTGACCGGCGGGAGGAAGAAGAACATCTGCGCCTCTCGCACGCGCGCGGTGGTGGGCACATCGTCCAGGTCGAAGCGGACGAGCGCGCGTTGGGTATCTGGGCGGTCGTTGGGGCTGCTGCGCCATTGCATGACCAGGTTGGAGTCGCCGCCCAGGGGTACGGTTGGTTGCCAATAGCTGATGGAGGCGTCGTCGGCCACACTTTCGCCATAGCGCCCCTCTTGCACCAGTTTGACCTGCCACGACCCCGGATCGGCATGGCGCACGGTGAGACGTGGGCGCAGCTCTGGCGACGGGTTGTCGGCAGAGGCAAAGGAATAGTAGACGCTCTCCCAGTTCAGGCCCTCGACCTCCAGCACCAGACCGAAATTGCGGTCTGGCGACGCCACCCAGTTGCGGACCAGATTGGTGATTGGGATATGCACCCAACCGCTCGTCTGGTTGATGTTGACCTCGGCCGCGACGGTGGCTTCGCGGTCGTTGCCCAGGCCGGCCGCGCCGCCCGCGACCCAGCTCCCCACGGTTTCGGTGTGGGGGCGCGTCCAGGTGACGGTGGCTTCGGACCAGTGGCGCAGCAGGCCCCACACGCGCAGGCGGGCGGGCGTGGCCTGGTTGCGCTGTGTCACGTACAGGCTGAGCGTGGCCTCGGCTACGGTATCGCTGGAAGGAATCTGCCAGAGGTCCATGCGCAGCAGCGTGCGGTCATCGGGGCCAGGCCAATAGCTGATCCAACTCAGTGTGGTTTCGGGCCGGGCGCCGTAGTTCGTGTTGGGAGTACCGCTGGTGATCGTCGCGTCGTAGAAGCCACGGAAACCATCCTGGCCCTGCACCAGGGTTGTGGTGACCCAGAGGCTCGGCGTGGGCATAGGCGTCGCCGTGTCCGTTGGGGTGGGCGTAGGCGTCGCGGTGTCCGTTGAGGTGGGAGTATTCGTAGCCGTATCGGTCGGGGTGGGGGTATCCGTGGCCGTATCGGTTACGGTCGGGGTGAAGGTTGGCTCCAGGGGATCGGTGCTGTAAGTTACTTCCAGGCGCGGGCGCAGGCCCTGCACGCTGTGCTCGCGGCTGGCGAGTTCCAGGCGGGCATACTCGTCAGGTTCGCCGCTGACCATGAGGATCAGGCCGGTGTTGCTGGCGTCGTCCGCGACCCATTGCTGGACGAAGTCCAGCAGGTCGAGAGTCACGGTCAAGGTTTGGGTGTGTACGACGGTCAGCGGCCCTGCTTCGCCGCGATCGTCGCCAATGCCGTCCGCGCCGGCCTTGTTCCAGGGCAAGCCCACTTCGGACTCCAGCCAGGTGGCTTCATACTCCAGCCAGGTGCGCAGCATGGGGGCGGCGGTGACGGTGATGGGGCGCTCGACCGTCAGGTCGGTGAAGGTCAATTGCAGGGTTGCGCTGCTTACAGTGGCGGTTGCCGGAATCGAAGCCAGGTCGAAGAACAGCAGAGCACGACTGGTGTTCTCCTCGTAGTCCTGCCATTCCAACGTCACTGCGCCGCGCGTGCCGTCGGGCGTAATCGGGTCGCGGGCGTTCATGGTCGCGTCGCGCGTCCCATTGTAGCCAAACAGGCCCTGTTGGAAGACGGACGTTATCCATTGAGGGGCGGCGGTAACTCCAGGGGAGAGGACACCGACTTGCATCAGAGCCATGAAGACAGCAATTAGGGCGACGGGCATGGCGAACAGGGCAACACGAGTTGACAGACGCCTCGTCATCTTTTTTCTCACCTCACGCGTGGTTGGGAGGAGATTATACCCGATACCTACCGAAAACCAGAAACCGCGGCATACGACGCCAGCGTGCGGTTTTGGGCTTTGGGTCACCTTTGGTAGAATGATTGCGTAAGCGTTTTCGCAATACTCAAACGACGAGGATCATGCACAAACTAATGACCAACAGACCCCGCCACCCCTGCCTGTTCCCCCGCTTCTTTGCAGGCGTGCGCGGCCCGGCCCACGCCTTGCCCTGGCTGCTGGCGCTGCTCCTGATTCTACCCTCAGCCCTGGCTGGACACCCGGCCGCGGCGGCCTCCCCGGCCGCGCTGGGCGGAGAGCGCCTGGTGCTGGCTTTCTATTATAACTGGTTCGATGAAAATACCTGGCGCAATGAAAAAGTTCCAGATTTTCCGGCCACGCTCTACACCTCGCGCGATCGCGGGGCAATGGCGCGGCAGATCGAGCAGGCGCAGAGCGCCGGCATAGATGCGTTTGTTGTCAGTTGGTACGGCCCGCGCATCGAGAACAACCAGACCGAGACCAACCTGCGCGTGTTGCTGGATGAGGCGGCCGCAAGAAATTTTCGCATAGCCATTGACTTCGAAACGCAGGGGCCATTTTTTGGTTCTAGCGGTGATGTGACGCAGGCGCTGCGTACACTGCTGGCGACGCATGCCAACCATCCGGCCTATCTACGCGTGGACGGGCGCCCCGTGATCTTCTTCTGGCGCCAGCAGCGCTTCGGGGTGGGGGCCTGGCAGGCACTGCGCGACGAAGTTGACCCCGGCCGGCAGACGCTCTGGATCGCCGAGGGGGTGGATATTGGCTTTCAGCAGGTCTTCGACGGCCATCATCTCTACAGCGTGGCCTGGTCGGCCGATCCTGGCGCGCAGTTGCTCAAGTGGGGGCGGCGTGTGCGGGCAGCCAGTCAAACCTGGGGACGCAAAATTTGGGTGGCCACGGTGATGCCTGGTTACAACGATACGCGCACAGGCCGCAGTGATGCCTTTATTCGTGGCCGCGAGGATGGCGCCTACTATGCCAAGACCTGGAATGGCGCCCTGGCAAGCGCCGCGGACTGGGTGATCATCACGTCGTGGAACGAATGGCCCGAAGGAACCTACATCGAGCCAAGCCAGGCCTACGGCAGCCGCTATGTTGACCTGACGCGGGAATGGGCGGCGCGTTACAAGAATGGGGAAGGTGCGGCGCCGGCACCGCTTTCGCCGCCGCGCCCCACAGCCACCCCTGCTCCCACGCCGTCCGCACCGCAGGTGGTTGTGCCGCGCGGCGGAGTCAACCTGCGCGCAGGGCCGGGTGTCACCTATCGTGTGCTGGAGCAGTTGGCTCCTGGTCGCCGGTTACTGATCGTGGGTCGGTCCATCGCGCAGGCTGGCGATGCGGGCTGGTGGCGGGTCTGTTGTGCCGCCCGCGGTGGCGCGGGCTGGGTGGCGGCAAATGTGGTCGAGGCCCACGGCCCGTTGGCGCAGGTGCCGCTTGCGCAGCCGCCCGTGCGGCCGCTGCGCCCCTGGAATCTACCTGAAGGGTAAGATTTCAATCGCTCTGCCTGGGGAGCGCAGCAACGGGAGTTCAATGAAGCAAGGGATCGAGAGGGGAGGAATTGGATGATGGGAGATGCAGTTAGTACCCCGGCGGGCACAGAAGCCGACATCCTGCGGGTCTTGATTGCACGTGACGCCCTGAGCGAGCGCGTGCAGGCGCTGGGCGCGCAGATCAGCCAGGACTATGCAGGACGCGATCTGTTTTTGGTTGCCGTTTTGAAGGGCAGTGTGGTCTTCATGGCCGATCTGATCCGTACGATCACCGTTCCGCATCGGATTGATTTCATGGCCACGTCAAGCTACGGCGCTTCGACCCAATCCACCGGGGCGGTGCAGATTATCAAGGATCTGGAAGAGAGTATCGAGGGCCGTCATGTGCTGATTGTGGAAGACATCATTGACAGCGGGCATACGTTGGCGTATCTGCGCCGCCTGTTGCTGGCCCGCAACCCCGCGTCGCTGTGTATCTGTTCACTGTTGGACAAGAAAGGACGCCGCGAGGCCAACGTGCCGGTGGATTACGTGGGCTTCGTCATTCCGAATGAGTTTGTCGTGGGTTATGGGCTTGACTTCAATGAACTGTACCGCAATCTGCCGTTCATCGGAGTGCTGAAGCCGGAGAAGTATCAGGCCTAGTTCCTGGCCGGTCACGTGGCCGGCCAGGAATAGGGTTCGGATGGCTGTTGTCAGCGCGCCATGCCATAGAAAAAGTGGACAATCGTCGCAACGCCGCGGCGAATTTGAGCCAGGCTCATCTTTTCGTTAGGGCTGTGCAGCCCATCGTCCGGCAGGCCAAAGCCCATCAGGAGCGATGGCATGTTGAACTTATTCTGGAGAAGCGCGACGATGGGGATGGAGCCGCCCTCGCGTACGAAGAGGGGCGCCACGCCGTAGACGGCCGCGTAGGCGGCGCTGGCTATCTGGATGGCCGGATGATCGAGGTTGACCGTGGCCCCTGGGCCAGACTGGATCGGTTTGATCTCGACACGCACCGTGGGTGGCGCCAGCGCGTGGATGGTCGCGCTGAGCAGGCTGCGAATCTCCTCCGTGTCCTGGTCGGCCACCAGGCGACAGGAGATCTTGGCAATGGCACGCGACGGCAGGACGGTCTTGAGGCCATCGCCGGCAAAGCCCCCGGCCAGGCCGTTGATTTCGAGGGTGGGCCGGCTGCTGGTACGCTCGCTAATGGTGTACTCCGGTTCGCCCCAATCATCGGGCGGGTTGCCGGCTTCGGCCAGCCAGGCGGCGCGTGTGAAAGGAATCTGTGCCAGGGCGGCGCGGTCATGCTCGGTCAACGGGCGCACGCGGTCGTAGAAATGAGGAACCGCCACGCGGCCATCGGCGTCGTGCAGGCGGGCCAGGATGGTACACAGCGCCTGCAGCGGGTTGTGGACGGCGCCGCCGAACGTGCCGGAGTGCAGATCCCTGCCCGGCCCGGTTACTTCCACATGCACGGCCACCAAACCGCGGACGCTGGTGATGATAACGGGGCAGTCGGGCGCCAGCATATGGGAATCAGAGATGAGGCACGCGTCAGCCTGGAAGATATCGTGGTAGGTGTCGAGCACCGCGTCCAGGCTGGGACTACCGATTTCTTCTTCACCTTCGATGAGGAACTTGACATTGACCGGCAGGCGGCCGTCGGCCTGCAAGATGGCGCGGATGGCTGCCAGGTGGATGATGAACTGGCCCTTGTCGTCGGCCGCGCCGCGGGCGTAAACATTGCCCCCATCTATGGTCGGTTCGAAGGGCGGTGTGCGCCAAAGCTCCAGGGGGTCCGCCGGCTGCACATCATAATGCCCGTAACAAAGAACGGTGGGCTGACCGGGCGCGTGCAGCCAGTCGGCATACACGATGGGGTTACGGTTGGTTTCCAGCGTTTGCACATGTTCCAGGCCGATCTCTTGCAGATAGGCGCAGACCCAGTCCGCGGCGCGTTGCACCTCGGACTGGGCAGCCAGCACGGTGCTGACACTGGGGATGCGCAGGAGTTCGAGCAGATCATGAAATAGTTGCGGCTCGTACTGCTGAGCTGCAGACAGGGCGTCGGTCAATGCCATCAGGTAGGCTCCTCCACAAACAGGTTGATCTCCGGGCGATTATCGCATGAGGTGCGAGACGTGTCAAAACTAATTATGAGGCGTGCAAGGCTGAGCCAGGGCCTGCTTGGCCTGATTCTCTGGCTGAGCCTAACCCTACCGGCTGACCCGCTGGCTGCGGCGCCAGCAGCCGCCGATCACACCCAGCCGGTGCGGCAGAGCGGGGCCATCGTGCATGTGGTGCAGGCCGGCGAAACGCTGGGCGCGATTGCCGCGCGCTATGATACCACTGTCGCAGCCCTGGTAGAGGCGAACCGTTTGGAGAACCCTGATCGGCTGGCAATCGGTCAGCGCCTGCTGATTCCGGCGCGGACCTCCGACACCTGGCCACAGCCACGCCTGCGTTACCTGGTGCAGCCGGGCGATACGTGGACCGGCCTGGCATCAAAATTTCGCATAGTCAAATCACTATTAGTTTCAGCCAATCCGTCCAATTCGAAGGGAAGGCTGGAGCCAGGTCAGGAGATCGAGGTTCCGATAACGCCGAATTGGGTGGCCCTGGGCGTGCGTCGGTTCGAGATCACGCCGGCGGCGCCGCTGCAGGGGCAGGCGGCTGCGTTGGCGTTGGTTGCCGACTATCCGCTGACGGTCACGGCCCGCTACGCCGGAAGTAATCTGGCGCTGGTGGCGGGGCAGGGGCAGACGTGGGCCTTGTTTGGTGTGCATCCGTTGGCGCCGCCGGGTCTCACCTGGTTGGATGTGGATATTCAAGGCCTGGCCTTGCCGTTTCGCCTGCGCTCGGAGCCGGATGATTTGACCCTGCATCTGCGCTGGCCGGTGCCGGTGCAGGCGGGCAGTTTCGAGACGCAGCACATCGTATTGCCCGCGGCCAAGGGAGGCCTGCTGGCGCCCACGTTGTTGGCCGATGAGCGGGTCAAGCTGAACATCATCTGGCCGCAGCATGAGCTGTCTCCCCAGTGGACTAGGGTTTTCACGTCACCGTTGGGCAGCGCGTTTCAGACCACCTCGCCGTTTGGCACGCGGCGCAGCTACAACGGTGGGCCGGTGACCAGTTTTCATGAAGGCCAGGATTATAGCGCGCCGACCGGCACGACCGTGACGGCGCCGGCGCCCGGCGTGGTGGTGTTGGCGGAGACGTTGGCGGTGCGCGGTAATGCCGTGATTCTCGACCATGGCGCCGGGCTGCACACCGGCTATTGGCATCTGTCCAAGATCGAGGTCACGGTGGGGCAGCAGGTCAAGGCGGGCGATAAACTGGGCGAGGTCGGCACCACCGGTCTTTCCACCGGCGCACATCTGCACTGGGAGATGCGCGTGGGCCTCATACCGGTGGACCCGTTGACGTGGCTACAGAGGATTTTGCCGTGAGAGTTGGAGGTACAGAAACCCGTTTCTTTAGAAAAAACGGGTTTCTGTGAGTTGATCTGACGCCTGCTCAGCGTTTTTCCCACCAGACGTGGATTTCAGCCAGGCCGGTTCGTTCGAAGTATTCGACAACGACGGTATGGCTACCCTGGTTGAGCACCACATCTTTGTAGAAGCCCGCAATGGCTTGTTCGCGCCACTCGTCAATTTGATTGACCCCATCCACCCAGAGGCGGACGCCATCATCACTGCGTGCGTAGAAGCGATAGGTGCCACCGCTGAAGGCGGCGCTGCGGCTCCACTGGGCGGAGAAGTGATCCGCCTGCACGCTGCTGGGCGCCGGAGAGCCGTAGCCCCAGTTGAAGTTGATGCCGGCATCGCGGCGCGTCAGCACCGGCGCACCGCTCAAGTCTTCGTTATTGTAGAACTTGGCTGTCCACGCGGCGCTGCTGGGTGGCGGAGGCGTGGGCGGCGGCGGTGGATTGCAGGGAATGCGCAGGCGTTGGCCCACGTAGATACGGTTGATGTCGCCGATCTGGTTGGCGCTGCGCAAAGCCAGAACGCTCACCCGAAAACGGCTGGCGATCTTGGTGAGCGTATCACCACGCTGCACCACATAGCTGATCGGGCACGCGGGCGGCGTACTGGCCGCGGGTATGCACAGAACCTGGCCGATGTGAATGCGGTTCAGATTGGTGATGCCGTTGGCGCGGGCGATGGTCCAGACATCCGTGTGATAGCGGGCTGCGATTTTGGTCAGTGTGTCGCCCGCGCGCACGGTGTAATAGGTACAACTGGCCGCAGCCGGCGCACCATCGGTCGGTGCGGCCAGCGCGGCCAGCGGTGTGACCAGCAGCAAGCTGGTCAGAACAACGATCAACAACAGTTGCATGGATTTCTTCACGGCACGTTCTCCTTCCCATTTCTTCTGCGGCCCAGCCTGTGACTTGAGCCTGGTGTCACGGGAGTTTCTAAGGGTTTCCGGCCCGCCGGTGGCTGCGCGGCCAATGAACAGAAGTCATGACGTTGCAGCGACAGAGAAAGTGCCGCGTGGTAGCGTGACAAGACACTATCGGCCTGGTGAGATCGCCCGCGCTTACACGGCTTCGATCAGATCGCTCATCTGGCGGGCAACGCCGAGCAGGCTAATGCCCAACTTGACCCAATCGCCGGGCTTGAGGCGGGCCACGGCGCTGTTGGCCGGCTCATCGCGGTTGGTGGCAATCCACGCCAGCACCAGGCCAAAGATGGCGCCGATGACAAGGCCAAAGACTAATCGCTGTTGTTTTCTGTCCATCGCTTATTTGCTCCCTGAGTGAGAATGATTTACGAGACAAGAGGTCAGTGAAGTCAATGAAGTCAATGAAATCAATGAAATCAGTGAAATCAGTGAAATCAGTGAAATCAAGTCAATCGGAATGATGCGTCTGGCGTCGCAGTGACCGCAGCAGGACGCGCCCGGTGGTTGACCATCGGGTGTAAACCAGGTGGGCGCGAACCACGGGTGTGACTACCTTATTGGCGCCCTGATCCACCATCGTTTGTGCCCAGCGCACTTTGGCCTGGGCCTGTGGCGCCAGGGCGTGCGTCTTGCGCTTCAGGGCCAGTGTGCCACGCACGGCAAAGAACATGGCGACGAGCGGCAAGATACACATGATGAAGGAAAGAATCGAGAGAATAATGAGCGACACGTCGCGTAAGGCTTGAATCAACACGGTGATCTCCCACATTTTTTCGCCTCGGCAGGCGCACGGTATGGTGCCGAGGATTGCACAGTTTGAATCTTCCAGCTACTTCCAGCTACTTCTACTTCTTTTCGGGCGGCGTGTCGGTGTTTGCCAGTTGCCCGCGCCGGTCGCGTGAGCGACGCTGGAGAGGGCCTGGCTCAACGATCGCGAAGATGGTCAGAACAATCAGGCACGCGATCAGGACGAAACCGATGATCTCCCAGAAGGTCAGATAAAAAACCACGTGTTCCCCTTTTTTGTTTGCTGGGGGCGCCAGGAGTTCGTTCCACAGGCGCCGACCGGCGGGCGCATAGCGGTGAGCTATGGCACGCGCGCCATAGTCTGACCCCGCCGCTGACTTTCGGCCTCCGCCAGTGCAATGGCGCCAATGAGGACCACGTCATCGCCCAGGGCAGCGGAAACGATGGAGAGGCCCTCCCAATACTGATGTGGCGCACGGGCACGGATAACTTCCCAAATGGCGTCGGTCAGCAGCGCGCCCACCTTCATGACACTGCCCCCAAGCACGATCATACGCGGGTTGAAGAGATGCAGCAGGCTGGTGATGCCGACGCCCAGGTAGAACCCCGCGCGTCGAAATTCGGCTTGCGCCAAGCGGTCACCGGCCTTGGCCGCATCATGCAGTTCTTTGGCCGTGATACGACTGAGATCACCGGCCACCATGTCCGTGACCATGCTGGTGGCGCCCTGGTGCAGGGCCTCCACGGCATGGCGGGCGATGCTTGGCCCACTGGCATAGGCCTCCAGGCAACCGCTATTGCCGCACAGACAGCGCGCGCCCTGCGCTTCCACCGTCATGTGCCCCACCTCGGCTGCGAAGCCGTGACTGCCCAGGAGCATCCCACCATGCGTAATGATACCGCCGCCCACGCCGGTGCTTACCGTGATGTAGATCATGTCGGCAATATCACGCCCGGCTCCATAACGGTTCTCAGCCAGGGCGGCCAGGTTGGCGTCGTTGCCCAGGAATGTCGGTAGACCATAAGCCCCGGCGATGATGTTACGCAACGGCACCATGTCCCAACCGGGCAGGTTTGGCGCAAATACGATCACGCCAGACGTTGGATCGAGCGGGCCAGGCGCGGCCAACCCAATCGCCTTGACAGTGCCCTGATCTGGCTTGGGCCAAACTTGGTCAATCAGGGATTTGATGCGTTCGATGACGGCATCCTGACCCTCATCGGCCTTGGTGGCGGTAGCCACGCGCCGGTAGATCTGGCCCGTGGCGTCGCTCAGGGCCGCGCGCACCTGCGTGCCGCCCAAATCAACCCCAATCACATACGCGTGCATAGCTTGCTGCGCTCCCTTTTGCGCCTGATGGCAGGCGTCATTATCTCTTAATTGACTATACCAACGCCAGTGCGATTTGTCAACCGGGAAGGGCTTTGGTAGAATTCAGATCAGCGCCCTCGTAGCTCAGGGGATAGAGCAGCTGTCTTCTAAACAGCGGGTCGCGGGTTCGAGTCCTGCCGGGGGTACTCAAGCGCTTTTGCACAAAGCAGGAACGATTTTGACAGGATTGACAGGATGCACAGGATGGGGTTTCGCTCTATCCTGTCAATCCTGTCAATCCTGTCCGAACGACTTACCGGTCAAAGACCCAGGATCAGCTTGGCCACACTGAGGTAGATGAAGAGGCCGGTTGCATCCACAAGGGTGCTCATGAACGGACCGGAAACGATGGCCGGGTCCACCTTCAGGCGCGTGGCGAGCAGTGGCAGCAGCGAGCCGACGATGTTGGCCCAGATGACGATGAGCAGCAGTCCGACGCCCACGGCCAGCGCGACACCGGGATTGGTGTGCCAAAGTAAGGCGCGAACGACGCCCACCGCCGACATGACGACGCCGAGCACAATACCGGTGCGCAGCTCATGCCACAGGGTGTGGAAGGCGTCGCGCAGCGCGATTTCGCCGATGGCCAGGGCGCGAATGATCGTACTGGTGGATTGTGACCCGGCATTACCGCCGGTGCCGATGAGCAGCGGCACGAAGAAAGCCAATGCCACTTCGGCCTTTAGTTCGCCCTCGAACACGCGCAGCACGGTTCCGGTCAGGGTTTCGGTCAGGAACAGCAGCAGCAGCCAGCCCACGCGGCTGCGCGCCACCTGCATGACCGACGTTGATAAATACGCGCGGGTCAGCGGTTGTGCACCGCCCAGGCGCTGGATGTCTTCGGTGGCTTCCGCCTCGATCACCTCGACCACGTCACTGTGGGTGATGATGCCGAGCAAGCGCCCGTCGGCGTTGACCACCGGCAAGGACAGGAGTTCATAGCGGGTCATCCGCCGTGCGGCCTCTTCCTGGTCGGCGCTGGCTTCGATGGCAATCACGTCTGAGCGCATGATGTCGCGCACGAGCGCGTCGGGCGGGGCGCTGAGCAGTTCGTATAGCGTTACCACGCCACACAACAGGCCCTGGGCATCAGCCACGTACAAGGTGTAGACTGTTTCCGCACGCGGATCGGGCGCCCACAGGCGCACAGCGGTGAGTGCGTCGCTGATGGTCATGCGGCGACGCAGCGCCATGAATTCACTGGTCATGATGCCGCCAGCTGTGTCTTCCGGATGTACCAGGAGCGGCCTGATTTCATCGGGATCTTCGAGGGCGGCCAGAATGGCAGAAGTGCGCTCGGGCGGCAAATCGCCCAGTAGGTCGGCCGCCTCGTCAGGCTCCATTTCATCAATGATGCGCACAAGGTCCTGATCGCTCAACGACTCGGCCAGGTCAGCCGCTTCCTGGTCGTCCAGCCATTCAAGGATATCGGCTGAATCCTCTTCGTCCATCTGGGGTAGGAGTTCTTCTTGATCCTGTTCGTCCAACTCAGAGAAGACTTCCGCCTGGTCGGCCGGCCGTAGCTGCTCCAGGACGCCTACCGCGGCCTGGAAATTTCCGACTTCGAGTGCCGCTCGCACCGAAGCCAGGGTCTCATCTAAATCAAAAACCCGCTCCATGTTGCCTCCTTCTTGCTTGGTTTAACTATGCGCCGGAGCGCAAGGCTGCTTCCACAGGTCAAGCGACGAAGTCAGACAACAGGAGCGGGTTGCAACACAGCGTGCCGCCCGCAAAATTCAAGGCATGGCGCGGTCAGTCAGGGTGACGTTGCATACCTCCTGGTTGCTGGCTTCTCTTGGTGCAACGATTGGGGTTTGCGCAAAGGGCATCGTCAAGATGAGCAAACCAACAACGTTGCCGCCATCGAACTGCCTATTATCAGACTGGCTACGCGAGGGCAAATTATCGTCTTGCATACATGTTGCCTCCCCAGTAACCCGCGCAAGGGATAACGGTTCGTCGTCGGCATAACGACATACCAGGGCAGGTAGCGTTCCTCTCGTTCGTGCGTTCAAAATGACGCGCCGTGGGCGCATCCGGGGCTCTGATTGTTATTGTACGCCCGTAATTGCCGATTTGTCAAACGTAGCTTTTGTGCCGACTACGGGTTTCATTCGTTGCGCAGCCATCCTGTTGGGGCTGGCAGGCAAGATGAGTAGTGACTGAGAAGAAGTGAGAAGTAAGAAGTGAGAAGTAAGAAGTGAGAAGGAGGAGCGATGGATAAGATCAAGGTGATTCTCAACCCCTATGCAGGCCGTTGGCTGGCCTCACGTTTGCGCCCAGTCATCGAGGAAACGCTGACGGCCCTGGATGTTCCGTTCGAGCTGGAGCTCACAACCAAGCCGGGGACAGGCATTGAGATGGCGCGCCAGGCCAGCCTGGATGGTTTTCCGGTGGTGGTGGCTGCCGGCGGCGACGGCACGGTCAATGAAGTGGTCAACGGCCTGGCCCTGGCGGCTGATGCCCTGGGCAAGCCCACGGCTGGCATCCTGGGCGTGCTGCCGATTGGCTCGGCCAACGACATGGCCGAGATTGCCGGCGTTCCCATCCAGCTGCGGGCGGCCTGTGAGGCGATCAAGCGCGGGCGCACGCGCCGCATTGACCTGGGCGTGGTCAATGGCCGCTATTTTGACAACAACGTGGGCGCCGGCTTCGAGGCGCAGGTCACCATCGAAAGCCGCAAGATCAAGCTCCTGCGTGGCACCCTGCTCTATCTGATCGCCGTGTTTCGGGCACTGTCACACTACCCATCACCCACCATGCGCATCACCTGGGACGACGGCGAACTGCAGCGCTCTCTGCTCATGGTCTCCATCGGCAATGGCCGACGCACCGGCGGCGGCTTCTTTGTGACACCGGACGCCGTTCAGGACGATGGCCTGCTCGATCTGGGCGTGGCCAATGCCCTGCCGCGCCTGCAAATTTTGCAACTGCTGCCCAAGGTGATGCGCGGCACGCACAAGAATGACCCCGCCATCTTTTTAACCCGCTCGACTCACATCACGGTGGAGTCAGACTACCCCCTGCCGGTGCATGCCGACGGCGAGATAATCTACACCGACGCCAAACGCCTGGACATTTCCATTCAACCTGCCCGCCTGGAGATGATTGTCTGATACGGGCATCCGGCATACGCTGTGGTATAATCTTCCCCAATGGAATTCTCAACGACGACTCAGCTCAATCGTGACACGCCAGCCTCCCCCCCTCCTGCTTCCTGGTCACCTGTCGGGGATCGCGTGCGTCTGTCCCCGCTCGCTGTGCCGTTGATCTCCGTACGGGGCGGGATTAGCTCCAGTCTCTGGCGCATCGGGCCGGCTTGGGTAGTCGCGGCGGCCGCGTGGCATGCGCGGCCGGCCGCCTGGAACGCGGCCTTTCTGCTGCAACTGCTCAGCGCAGTCGTGCTGGCCGATGCGATCTGGGGCATCTTCTGGCAGGTGTTGCGCTATGACCCGGCCGCAGTCAGTATCGCGCCGGCCGCGCGCAAGCGACCTGCCCGCTTGCCGTACGCGCTGACGGACGCGCCGGCCGCGCGCTTGTGGCGTTGGCTGGCAGACGAAGCGCAACCAGGCTATGCCCTGCAGGGCTGGCCCCTGGCGTTACTCTTGTCGGTTCTCGTGGCCTTCCCCCTCGGTCGCACCGCCGTCGGCCTGACCCTGGCTGTCATCCTGGTGAGCCTGCTGGGCCTGGTTTGGATTCGCCGCACGCGCCGGGCGCCGGCCAGCCTGCTGGCCTTGCTCAGCGTGACGCTGCCCTGGCTGCTGGGGCAGGCGCTGGTGGGTCCGGCGACGGTCACGACGCTGGGTTTGATCGCGGGATTCACGCTGTTGGTGTGGGGCCTGCTGCGCTGTCAACAACAAGCGCCCCTGGTGTGGCTGACGCCGCTCGGGACGATAGTGGTGGTCGTTACGCTCATCCTGCAACCGGCGCCGGTTGCGGCCGGCCTGACCGGTTTCTTGGGCCTGATTCCGTACTGGTACGGATTGGGGCAACCGGCCACCATCTCGGCCGCACACTGGGCGCAGGTGTACCCGTGGCTGCTCGCTACCCTGCTGGTGGCAGCTGGCGCGTAGAAAAATGTTGAATGAACGTAACTGCTCAGGCGGCCCCCCTGCCCTCCAATTTGGGGGGGAAAGCATTCGGCTCCCCCAGGATTGGGGGGCAGGGGGGCACTCCGGGCGCTACCGAGACCATTCTCACTGCCTGGCTGAGCAGTTACGAATGGACTGCGCCATAATGGCGCAAGGATAACCCATGCGAATTGTACGCTATGCATATCAGGCGCCATTGCGTGGCGCAGTGCGCCATTATGGCGCAGAGGATGTCATCGGCTCTGCGCCATGTGTGGCGCATGGTGTGCTGCAACAGGACGAGCACATTCTGAGGCTGGCTTCGTCTCCGTTTCATGGCGCGTGGGAAACAATGGGCGCGCCTGTGCCATTGGCCCAGGTGCAGCTGTTGGCGCCCTGCGAACCCAGCAAGATCGTGTGCATTGGCCGCAACTACGCCGCCCACGCGGCCGAGCATCAAGCGCCGGTGCCCTCCCAGCCGCTCATCTTCCTCAAGCCGCCCAGCGCACTGCTCGCGCCCGGCGCCGCCATCGAGCTGACGCCGCTATCCGCGCAGGTCGAGCATGAGGCCGAGCTGGTGGTGGTCATTGGCCGTCGTTGCCGCCATGTGCCCGCCGCGCAGGCGCTGGCGATGGTCCTGGGCTACACCTGCGGCAACGACGTGACCGCGCGCGATTTGCAGCGCCAGGACGGCCAGTGGGCGCGCGCCAAAGGCTTCGACACCTTCTGCCCGCTTGGCCCGTGGATCGAAACCGACCTCGATCCAACCCAGGTCGAAGTCACCTGCCTGGTCAACGGCGCCGAACGCCAGCGCGGCTCCACCGCAGACCTCATCTTCCCGGTCGCACAGTTGATCGCTTACGTCACCCAGGCCATGACCCTGGAGCCGGGCGATGTCATCATGACAGGTACACCGGCCGGGGTAGGCCCGCTGCACGCCGGCGATGAGGTCGTCGTACGCATCAGCGGCATCGGCGAGCTGCGCAATGCGGTCATCTAGGATTTTCGAGGAGAGTTTTTCACATGCGTCACCTATTGGATATCAGCGACCTGTCACCCGCCGAGGTATGGCAGATTCTGCACACAGCCGCAGCCCTGAAAGCAGAGTGGCGTCAGGCCGGTAATGCCCCCATCCTGGCCGGCAAGGCATTGGGCATGATCTTTCAGAAGCCTTCGCTGCGCACGCGTGTTTCATTCGAAATGGCCATGCAGCACCTGGGCGGTCACGCCATTTACCTCGCGCCCAACGAGATCTCCCTGGGCGCGCGTGAGAGTGTGCCGGACGTCGCGCGGGTGCTGGCCCGCTATGTGGATGCCATCATGGCCCGTGTCTTCGATCATCAGCACATCCTGCAGTTGGCTCAAGTCGCCGGCGTGCCCGTCATCAACGGCCTGTCTGATTTCAGTCATCCGTGCCAGGCCCTCAGCGACCTGTTCACCATCTATGAGAAGCACGGGCGCCTGGCCGGGCTGAAGCTGGCGTACGTCGGTGACGGCAACAACGTGGCTGTCTCACTGGCGCAGGCCGGCGCGCGCACAGGCATGCACATCACGATTGCCGCGCCGCCCGGCTTTCAGATTGCCGCCGCCGTGGGGCAGGCCGCCGCGGCCGAGGCGCTCCGGCAGGGGGGCAGCCTCACCCTGACCGCTGACCCGTTCGCGGCCGTGGCCGGCGCCGACATCATCTACACCGATACCTGGGCCAGCATGGGCCAGGAGGCTGAGGCCGGCCAGCGGCGCCTGGTCTTCCCCCCCTACCAGGTCAATGACGCGCTCCTCAAGGCCAGCGGCAACGCCGACGTGCTCGTGATGCACTGTCTCCCCGCGCATCGCGGCGAGGAAATCACCGATGACGTCGCGGATGGCCCACACTCGCTGTTATGGGACCAGGCCGGGAATCGGATGCACTGCCAGAAAGCCATCCTGGCCCTCTTATTGGCCTGACTCATCCAGGGAGTTCGTTCGTCTTGAGCGCGATCACCGGAATTCTAAGTCGCTTCACGTTCCAGAGCGCCGTCGACATACTACTCGTGGCGGCGGTCTTCTACGCGTTACTGCGCCTGTTCCGGGGCACCGCCGCCGTGCAACTGTTGCGCGGCATCCTGGTCTTGACTTTCGGAGTAGTGCTTGTCACCAACATGGTGGAACTGACCGCCTTTCGCTGGCTGGTCAGCAATTCGCTGAATGTCGTGTTAGTGGCGATCCCGGTCATCTTTCAGCCAGAGCTGCGCCGCGCGCTGGAAAAGCTAGGCCGCACAACGCCGCTCTTCGGCCGGCGCGCATCGCAGGCCGCGACCGAATTCCTGGTCAGTGAGTTGATTCGCACCGTGGACACGCTCTCCCAGCGGAAGCATGGCGCGATCATCATCCTGGAAGGCACGACCGGCCTGGAGGAGTACATCGAAACCGGCACGCGGCTCGATTCAGCCGTTTCGCATGAGTTGTTACTGACGATCTTTTTTCCTAACACGGCCCTCCACGATGGCGCCGTCATCGTGCGCAGCGACCGTATCCTGGCTGCTGGCTGCGTCTTGCCGCTGACACAGCGGCAGTTTGCAGACACGCAGATGGGAACACGGCACCGGGCCGCGGTCGGCATCACCGAGCAAAACGATGCCCTCTCCATCGTCGTTTCGGAAGAAACAGGCATCATCTCGGTCTCGCGCCATGGCCGCATCGTGCGCCGGCTGGACGAAAAACGGCTGCGGAAGATCCTGCAGGGTTTCTACGAACCGCGGCTGCAGCCGCAAAATGAGCGCTGAGAACGACGAGAGCGACGAGAACGACGAGAGCGCTGAGAACGCGATAAAAACGATGAACAGAGTCTCCGGGTTCTTCAACAACATAGGCTCCATCCTGCTGGCGCTCATCCTGGCCCTGATCGTATGGGTCGTCGCGGTGCAGCAGCAGGACCCCCTGGTAGAGAATGTCTATGACCGCACGATTCCCATCACCCGCATTGGCCCGGACCAGGGCGTCGTGCCGTTTGGCGGCCTGTTGGAGCGTGTGCAGATTCGTATCCGTGCGCCGCAGTCGAGTTGGACCACCCTGGCGGCCTCTAATTTCGCCGCGCAGCTGGACCTGCGCGGCCTCGCGGCCGGCTCATACAACATCCCCTGCTGGTTACGAGCAGTGACCCGCGCGTGACGATTGTCAGCCGCCAGCCCGAAGATGTATCGGTGGTGCTGGAGCCTTTCATCGAACTCGAGATGCAGGTGCTGGTCAATATCACCGCGCAGCCGTCGTTCAGTTACCACATGCCCTCGCCGCTGGTGATAACGCCGATGACAGTGACGGTGGGCGGCGCGCAGCAATTGGTAGAGCAGGTGGCCTCGGCCGTCGCGCAGGTTTCCCTCGCCAACGTCACCGCGCCGGTGGCCGTGCGTCGCCCGGTCATTCTGCTGGATCTACAAGGCGGGGAGATCAGCAACGGTCTGACGGTGGAGCCGCCGACGGTGGTCGTTTCGGCGACCGTCGAACAGCGCCCTGGCTATCGCGTATTACCCGTCGTGCCCAAGCGCACCGGTCAGCCGGCGCCCGGTTATCGCTATACGAGCATTGATGTGGAACCGTCAGAGGTAGTCGTCTATGGCAGCCCCGCGACCATTGATACCCTGCCTGGCTATGTGGGAACGGCCGAGGTGCCCATCGAGGGCGCAGTGGGTGATGTGAGCGAGCGCGTGGCCCTGGAATTGCCTGAAAATGTCTCGGTCGTCGGCGACACGCAGAGCGTCCTGGTGCGCATTCACATCACCCCGCTGGAGGACAGCATCACGGTCAGTCGCTCGCCGGTCTTCCTGGGATTGGGCGAGGGCCTGACCGCGACGACCAATCTGAAAATTGTAGAGATCGTGCTGGCCGGCCCGGTGCCGCGCCTCAACGCGTTGACGCCGGGGGATGTGCGGGTCGTGCTCAACCTGGTCGGTCTGGAGCCGGGACTGCACAGTCTGGAACCAGAAGTCATTGTGCCGGAGGGGCTGCGCGCGGAGAGCGTCGTGCCGCGCACGGTGCCGGTGGAAGTGCGACTCATACCATCGCCCACGGTGACGGTCACAGTCACAGTGACAGTCACCATCACGGTCACGCCCAGGCCGCTATCCACCCCGGTGGTGCCGCCGAGGCGCTGAGAGAATAATAGAGAGAAGCTATGACAAAACCAATTGTCGCCTTAGTCGGGCGACCTAATGTAGGCAAATCTACCCTGTTCAACCGCCTGGTGGGGCAACGCCTGGCGATCGTCGAGGATTTGCCGGGCACCACGCGCGACCGCATCTATGCCGAAGCGCAATGGACCAGCGTTCCCTTTACGTTGGTGGACACCGGCGGCCTGGAAGCACTAACCCAGCCCGCGCGCCCGTCACCGGAACAGCCGGCTGCCCTCGCGACGGCTTCGTCAGGCTATGTGCGCGAGATTCGTGAGCAGGCTCTCATCGCCATCCAGGAGGCCAACGTGGTCGTCTTCGTGGTGGACAGCGAAGAAGGCATCACCGCCGGCGATCGTGACGTAGCCGAGATCCTGCGCCGCGTGGCCGACAAGGTGGTGCTGTGCGCCAACAAGGCCGACAACGCAGAGCGGCGCCAGGCCGCGGTAGAGTTCTGGGAACTGGGGCTGGGCGAACCGCTGGCAGTGTCCGCCATCCACGGCACCGGCACCGGCGACTTGCTCGATGCCATTGTCGAGCTTCTGCCGCCCGCGGTCGAAGAAGTGACCGACGATTCGATCCGGATCGGCATCGTGGGCCGTCCCAACGTCGGCAAGTCCTCGCTCCTCAATGCGCTGTTAGGCCATGATCGTGCCATCGTCAGCGAGCTGCCCGGCAGCACGCGCGATGCCATTGACACCGCGCTGACCTATGAAGGGCAGACCATCACCCTGATTGACACCGCCGGCATCCGCCGCCGCGGCAAGGTCGAGGTGGGCATCGAAAAGTACAGCGTCCTGCGCGCGCTCAAGGCCATCGAACGGGCCGATGTGGTGCTGCTGTTGGTGGATGCCGTGGAGAAGGTCACGGCCCAGGACACCCACGTCGCCGGTTTCATCCTGGAGGAGCACAAGAGCGCGGTCGTCATCGTCAACAAATGGGATGCCATCGAGAAAGATGAGCATACCATGAACGAGTACCGCGACCAGATGCGCGGCGAGTTGCGTTTCATGGACTATGTCCCGGTGATCTTCATCAGCGCCAAGACGCACCAGCGCGTCAACACGGTTCTGCCCACCGCACTGCGCGTGGTGCAAGCGCGGCGGCTGCGCATCACCACCGGTGAGTTGAACCGTCTGCTGCGCAGCGCGGTGGACGCAAACCAGCCGCGTTTCAAGGGCGGGCGGCGTTTGCGTTTCTACTTTGCCACCCAGGCCAGTATCAACCCCCCCACCTTTGTGATCTTCGTCAACGACCCGGAGCTGTTGCACTTTTCGTATGAACGCTACCTGGAGAACCAGATTCGCGCGCAATACCCCTTCGAGGGCACGCCCATCAAGCTGGTGTTCCGCGGCAAAGTCGGCGCCGACGATGCAGAGGTGTGATGATTTTCGGATTTCGGATTTTCATCCCCCTTCCCCCTTCAGTAAGGGGGAAGGGGGAAGGGGGATGGGGGATGAGGATTCATGTCGCGTATTCGCTTTATTGAAATAACCCTGCTCGTCGCGTTGGTGGCCGCGTTGACCTTCTTTGGCTACATTGGTTATGAGGCCATTCCCAAACCGACGCCGACGCCGATTCCCCGCCTGACCTTCGACGGCGCGCTGGCGCTGGAGCAGGTTGAGGCCCAAATGGCTTTCGGCCCGCGCCCCACCGGCAGCGAGGCCAACCTGCGCCTGGGCGACGCCATCACCCAGACCTTGCAAGCGCTCGGCTGGCAGACGACCATTCAGGACTTCACTTATCGCGACACCCCGGCGCGCAATATCCTGGCCCACCGTGCCGCTGTATCAGCGGCCGGGCCGACGCCAGGGCCAACGCGGAGCAGCGCCAGGCGTCCGGTCGTGCTGCTGGGCGCGCACTATGACACACGCTTGTACGCGGACAACGACCCGGATGTCAGCCGGCGTGATGAACCGGTGCCGGGCGCCAACGACGGCGCCAGCGGCGTGGCGGTTCTCCTGGAGCTGGCGCGCAGCCTGGACGCGGCGGCCATCGGGGATGACATCTGGCTGGCCTTCTTCGACGCAGAGGACAACGGCCGCATCAACGGCTGGGAGTTCATCGCCGGCTCGCGCTTCATGGCGCAGAATCTGCCGATGCCGACGAAGCCCGAGGTGGTGATTGTTGTGGACATGATTGGCGACGCCGATCAGCAGATCTACCTGGAGCGCAACTCAGACGAGAAGTACCAGCAGCAGCTCTGGCAAATCGCGGCCAGGCTCGGTTTCGAGACGGTATTCATCCCCCAGCCCAAGTGGACCATGGTGGATGACCATATCCCCTTCAAGGAAGCGGGAATTCCGGCCGTGGACATCATTGATTTCGATTACCCCTACTGGCACACGACCCAGGATACGACCGACAAACTCAGCGGGGACAGCCTGGAACGAGTGGGGCGCGTGCTGGAGGTTTGGCTCGAAGAGACGAGGTAACGCATGACTCTGCGCCCCGCACATCGCCTTGATCGCATTCCCCCCTATGTCTTTGCCGCCCTGGCCGCGCGCGTCCGTGCCCTGGAAGCCCAGGGCCTGGACATCATTCGCCTGGACATCGGCAGCCCGGATTTGCCGCCGGCCGATTTCATCATCGAGGCGCTGGCCGCGGCCAGCCGCCGGCCCGATCTGCACGGCTATCCCAGCTACACCGGCACGCCCGCGCTGCGCCGCGCCATCGCCGCCTATTACGAACGGCGTTACGGCGTCAGTCTGCACCCTGACCAGGAAGTGCTGCCGCTGATTGGCTCCAAAGAGGGTATCGTCAACCTGACCGTCGCCTGGCTCGATCCGGGCGACCTGGCGCTCGTGCCGGACCCCGCCTACCCGGTCTACCAGATGGCCGCGTTCATCGCGGGCGGAGAGGTCTATACCCTGCCATTGGCCGCGGAAAACGGCTACCTGCCTGACCTGGACGCCATCCCGGCCGCGGTGGCGCAGCGCGCGCGGCTGCTGTGGCTGAACTACCCGAACAATCCGACCGGCGCCACGGCCGACCTGGCCTTCTTCGAGCGGGCGGTGCATTTTGCCCGGCGCCATGAGATTCTGCTCTGCCATGATGCCCCATACTGTGACGTGACCTTCGACGGCTATCGGGCGCCCAGCCTGCTGTCCGTGCCGGGCGCCAGGGAGGTGGCGGTGGAGTTCAACTCCTTGAGCAAGTCGCATAACATGGCCGGTTGGCGCGTGGGCATGGCGCTGGGCAACCCGACGGCCATCAAGGCGCTGACCCTGGTCAAAAGCAATGCTGATTCGGGCATCTTCACCGCCATTCAGGAAGCAGCTATCACGGCGCTGACGGGCGATCAGTCCTGGCTGCAGGCGCGCAACGCCATCTACCAAGCGCGGCGCGACCTGGTGCTGGCAGGACTGGCCGCGGCCGGGATTCAGGCGGAAGCGCCCCAAGCCGGCCTTTACGTCTGGGCAGCCGTGCCGCCCGGCTTCAGCGCGGCCGCCTTTGCCACCCTGCTGTTGGAGGGAACGGGCGTCAGTCTGACGCCTGGCTCGGCCTTCGGCGCGCACGGCGAGGGCTTTGTGCGTGCTTCCCTGGGACTCGATACCGAACGCATTCAGGAAGCGATGCGCCGCGTGGGCGCATTTCGCTGGTAACGAAGAGGAGAATGACTATTTCTACGCATTTGATTGAAACCGATAAACCCCGTGATGTGGCGTTGCTGGTTGGCGTCGAACTACCGAATCAGGACACGCCCTGGACGCTTGAGGACTCGATGGCCGAGTTGGCGCAGTTGGCGCGCACCGTGGATGTGGAGGTGGTCGCGACGTTGACCCAAACGCTGCATGAGATCAACCCGGCCACGCTCATCGGCAAAGGCAAGGTGGAGGAGTTGATCGCCCTGTGTACAGCCAGCGGGGCCAACATCGTGATCTTCGACGAAGAGCTGTCGCCGCGCCAGCAGCGTGTGCTTGAAAAACTGCTCGGCCTGGAGATCAAACTGCTCGACCGCACCGCGCTGATTCTGGACATCTTTGCCCAGCACGCCAGCACGCGCGAGGGCGCGCTGCAAGTGGAGCTGGCGCAGTACGAATATCGCAGGCCGCGCCTGACCCGACAGTGGACGCACCTGGCGCGACAGGCGGGTGGGGGCGGCGGCCGCGGGGGCAACGCCGGCGTCGGTCTGCGCGGCCCGGGCGAAACCCAGTTGGAGGTGGATAAGCGCGAGATTGTCCGGCGCATCACGCACCTGAAGCACGAACTGGAAGAGGTGCGCAAACACCGCCAGCAGTATCGCCAGCGCCGACGTCAGGCCGCGATTCCGGTGGTGTCCCTGGTTGGCTATACGAATGCCGGCAAATCCACGCTGCTCAACGCGCTGACCGGCGCGGCGGTCTACGCGGCCGACCAACTGTTTGCCACGCTCGACCCCACCACGCGACGGCTGGTGCTGCCGGGCGGTCGCGAGGTCTTGCTGACCGACACGGTCGGTTTCATCCAGAAGCTGCCGACCGACCTGGTGGCTGCTTTTCGGGCGACGCTGGAAGAGGTCAGCGAAGCCGACCTCTTGCTACACGTAGTAGACATAACTCATCAGAATGCGTTGGAGCAGGCCGAGACAGTGGGGGAAGTGCTGGCAGAGATCGGCGCGACCGACAAGCCGATTGTCACCGCGCTGAACAAGATAGACCGCCTGCTGCCAGACGAATCGGAGCGCACGCATGAGTTGCGCGCGCGCTTTCCAGACGGCATTCCGGTGTCGGCGCTGACGGGGGAGGGGCTTGAGAAGCTGATCGTGGTCATCGAAGAACTCCTGACCGAGTCGTTCACCGCGATCAAGGTTCACATCCCGTACCGCGAGGGAGAGCTGGTCGCGCTGTTTCACCAACGCGGGCTGATCGAAGAGGAAAAGCACGACGCCACCGGCACGACGCTGGTGGGGCGGCTGCCGGAGCGGGTCGCGCCGCTGTTTGCGCGCTATCGGCGCTAGGTGGCAAGGCTGAATGCTGAATGCTGAATGAGGAAGGCTGAATGCTGAATGAGGAAGAGAGCAGAGTGCGCTGCATATTCCGTTTCTGACGGTCTCAGATCTCTGGTCTCCATTCAACGCTCCTCATTCAGCGGCCCTCATTCAGCGGCCCTGGTGTACAGACTACCTGGCCCAGGGATGGTGCAATGAAGTGCTTGTTGAATTTGTTCCAACTGATGAGTTGCTGCGTATCCTGAGATTGGAGCCAGTTGACGTATTCTGACTATTCCTGCGATTCGATGCGAATGCTTCGCCCAAACGCAGCCTCGTGCGCAGCGCGTAAAGCCCCATCTTCCAACTTGGCATAGATTCGAGTGGTGACGGGTGAGCTATGGCCCAAGATGGTTTGTGTCACACCCAGATCGTGCGTGGCCTGATAGACCTTGGTGGCAAAATAGTGGCGTAGAGAGTGTGGCGTAATCCCAGCGTCGCTCAGGCCTGCAGCGGCCATGATCTCAACGAACAACCGCTCGACCGACGTGGTTGTGATCTTCAATACTTTGTTGCTGGCACGCTTATCGTGACGAGCGAACACCGGCAATTCGCCCTGAGGGCGACCGCTGGCGCCGTCCAACATGCGCCGAGCTTCGACATAAGTCTGGATCGCGCGCCATGCCGTGTTGTCAAAAAATACCTCTCGTTCCTTGCCGCCTTTACCGATGACCCAGGCAGATTTGTCTTGACGTAACTGCTTGCGACGCAAATTGCACAGTTCTGCGACGCGTAAGCCGGTTGAACGCAGTGTTTCCACGATGGCGATGTTGCGCAGGCGTGCCAGTTCCAGGCGCTCGTTGCCGGGTTCGATGACGCGCTCACGAACAGCTTTGAGGATTTTTTCGATTTGCTCCGCGGTGGGGGGGTGGGGTACGCTTTGTGGCGGCCGCTGGGCCCGGCGTATTTGGCGCTGTCCCTCCGTGAGGCGAACAGCCTGGTTGCTTGGCAAGTCAATCAGATTGTTGACATGCAGAAACTTGACGTAAGAAGTGAGCGCGGCGAGATAGGTTTGCATTGTGCGCCGCTGGAGGGCGCGTCTGTCAATAAGCCACGTTGCCCACGCAAGGAGTCGTTCAACGGTCAGGTCAGTTACCAGGGCTTGTGCAGGATCAAGTTCATGTTTGTCCTGCACGTACTCCATGAGGGCGTTGAGCGCCGTGCGATACGTCTTACGCGTGCCGCGCGTACTTACCATCGCATCATTCAGAAAGCGCTCAATGGTTGTAGCAATGGTTGCGCCGCTGGCCGTGTCTGCCATTATTGTCACCTCATTTTCCCTTCTTCACTCCGGCTATACTATACGTTGTAAAACGTACATTTTACAACGTATAGTATAGCCGGGATGAATCGAGATGTCAAGCGCTTTCGTCACCTACAGACCAGTCCATTGCTGGCCAACGTGTCTGGTTCTCCCGATACAAGATCGTCAAATAGCGACTGCCATACGGCCAACGGGCCACACCTCGGGCATACAGTAGGTGCTGCACGATCGTTGTCATGGAGACAAATCCAACAATGTCCACATACCAGGCCTCAGAAGCCGCCGCTTCGCAGAGCTGCCAGGTAACGATAATATGTCGGCGCTTCATCTGGATTCGCGGCGAGAATGTCATCAACCAGGCGGTTCAATCGTCCGTGATAGCCATGCATGTTACTCATTGAGTCAGGCTCCAAATCAATGACTGCCGAAGCATCATCTGTGATGACATCTATTATGAAACAAAACAAATGTTCTGTCAAAACAAACAATCATACTGAGATATGGCGCAATATCTGATTGATTTGACAATCCTTCTCTCTCCCATTACACTGTAAACGATCATCCCCCTCTTATTCATCATTCAGCGTTCATCATTCCGAATTTCTGTCCCATGGAACTCACCCTAACCCGCACGTCTGATTCCCACGTTGCCGTCACCTGCGACGGCGCGCCCTCACACGCGTTCGACCTGCGCACGCTCATGCCGGATGAGATGCTTCCCGGCCGGCCTCCGCAGCCGCTGTTCGATCCAATTACTTATGGTAAGTGTTCTTTGTATTCTCTGCGTTCTCTCTGGTAAATTACCGCGCGGTGGAACGCAGAGACAACCACAGGAGATACTATGATGGATGAAACGACAACGACCCCGGACGCGACCGAAGATCGGTTTGCGTTCAGGTGCTCCAAGGGGCACATCAGTTGGTACAAGCGCCAGGACGCGTGCGCCAAGTATCGCGTCGTCTACCGCGGGGAGAAGGGGCTGAACACCCTGGCCCTGCCCTGCCGCTCGCCCGGCTGCGGGCTGGTGGTCAAGGTGCAGGTCAACTGCGGCGGCGCGACATGAGCGCGGACGGCCCCCTGCTGCCCTCCGAGCCGCTGGACGCGGCCGATGAGCGGCTGCTCGCGATCTTCGACGAGATCGAGAAGCAGCAGCTCGACTTCTTCGGCCTGGGCGCCGTCGCCCTCGCGATCACATCGGCGTGAGGGGCGCCAGGAATTTCGCCACGAATTACACGAATTTTCACGAATTGGTTTCTGTGAATTCGTGAAAATTCGATTCGTGGTAAGACTCTGCCGCCCGCCAGGAATCAGCACCGCGTTCTTGGCAAGCGTATCTTGCGGGGCTACGCTTCACAAAGCTATCTCGGCGAGCGACGTTTGTGGAGGTGGGGATGTTTCTGAACCGCCAGCCTGAACTCTCCTATCTCGATGCCCGCTATGCCCGACCGGGCGCGGAGTTTGCCGTGCTGTACGGCCGGCGCCGCGTGGGCAAATCGAGCCTGATTTACGAATGGTGCGCCGGGTCGTCTTCGGTGAAGCCCGCTGGCGCGCGACGCCGGTGACGACGGCCGATCTCAACGCCTTGATGGAGAAGGGACTTCTCTGGTTGCGCGGCGACACAGCCCGTTGGGATGTTCATTACGCCTTCTTTGCCCGCAACCTGGGTCAGGTGCAAGCCCTCGGCCGGGAAGAGGGCAACATTCACTTCTTCACACCGAGCGATGTGGTAATCGCCTGATAAGGAACATCCTGCCAGGGACGCTGGCAGGATGTGTTTTTCAACTCACGCTTGCCCGCGAGAATCTCCGACACAACCACCTGCGATCCGATCTCTGGCAGCGATCATTGCCAGGGATTGAATACCGAAACGCCCGTGTCTCGAAAATCGGCGTCATTGCGTGTGACCAGGACACACTGATGGTACAGGGCAATGGCTGCGATGAGTGAGTCCATCGCCGGCAGGGGATGCCCGCTCCGCTCCAAACGGCCAACCAATTCTCCCCAGACCAGCATCACGGGAACGTTAAGTTCCAAAATGTGGTTATCGTCGAAGCGGATCAACAGATCCTCGGTCAACCAGCGATGAAGTGCAGTTTTGCGGGCCGACTCGGCGAGTTTCGCGATGCCCTTTGCTAATTCACCGACAGTCACCACACTGAGGTACACACTGGCGGGATCAATTGCATCAATCCAGGCAACAACGCGCTCGTTGGGACGCGCAGCGACAAGCTCCGAGATCACATTGGTATCCAACAGGTTCTTCACAGGACCTCCTCGTTGCGCAACGGACTGGTATCTCGCCTGAGATCGAGATCCACGCCAACCAGCGGCGAAATGCGAAAGAATTCCAATAGTTTTTTCTGGTGCAGTAACAGTCTGCGATAGTCCGCAAAGGACAAGACGATCGCCGTATCCACGCCCCGTTTTGTGATTAGCTGCGGACCATTCTTCACGGCTTCCTCCACCACTTCGCTGAATCTACTCTTTGCTTCCTGCAATTGCCAAACCTGCGTCATGAGTCACCTCCCTTATGCACCTTATGCACACCTGTCTAGTCTGACTAGATTTTACTCTGCATCATCGGAATCGTCAAGAAGAACAGGCACGTGGCGCAGCAAAAAAGGCATGGGCAGGCGTGCGAGCCAGGGCACGGTGGCAAAGCTGAGGCCGAGCAGGGTGTCGGCTTCGATGGTGCGCAGTTCGTCCACCACGTAGGCGAAGGGAAACAGCGAGCCAGGCGCGTAGGTCAACGTGACGCCGGGGCGGCCATCTACGGCCGAGGGCAGCCATTGGGCGCGCATGGGCAGCACGCGCTGCACCACCCCGCGCCGCCGCACCAGGTTGATGCCGTTTCCCTGGCCGTCGAAGGACTTGCCCAACCAGCCGGCCAGCGGGGTGATGGCCAGGCCAGGAGGCGCAAAGCGGCGCAGCCAGGCCGGTCCCACGAACTCCGCCCGGTAGTCGCCGGTCAGGCTGTCAAGGCTGGGCGCGGTCAGCGCGGCGAAGGCGGAGCGGAAAGCGCCCAGTGAAAGGTCATTGATGGGCACCTGACGACCGGCGGTCGGTAGAAAAAGAGAAATCGTCATCGAATCCCCCCACAAAGTAACCATCCTGCCAGGAGGCGCCTGGCAGGATGGTTTTGTCGTCGGGCGACGAGGTCGCTGCAACGATTGCGAAGTCCACCTGCGTGGACTGGAAGCCGCGTTTGGGGGCCTGGGGCTTAGAAGTTGCTGTAGAGGAGCGCCTTCTTGATGTCGCCGATGGCTTTTGTTATGTCAATATCACGCGGGCAGGCTTCGACGCAGTTGAAGACGGTGCGGCAGCGCCAGACGCCGTCGCGCTCGTTGAGCACTTCCAGGCGTTGCATCGTGCCCTGATCGCGGTCGTCGAAGATGAAGCGGTGCGCCTGCACGATGGCCGCGGGGCCGACGTAGTCCTCGTTGGCCCAAAAGCTCGGACAGGCGGTGGTGCAGCACGCGCACAGGATGCACTTGGTGGTGTCATCGAAGCGCGCGCGGGCTTCGATGGTCTGCAGGCGCTCGGTGTCCGGAGGCGCGCTGTCGTTGATCAGGAAAGGCAGGACGGAGCGATACTTGGCGAAGAAGGGCCGCATATCCACCACCAGGTCCTTGACGACCTTCATGCCGCGAATCGGCTCCACGGTGATGTTGGCGCCGACATGCTTGACCAGCGTCTTGCAGGCCAGGCGGTTGCGGCCGTTGATGACCATCGCGTCCGAGCCGCAGATGCCGTGCGCACAGGAGCGGCGCAGCGTCAGGGTGCCGTCCTGATACCATTTGACTTGGTGCAACACGTCAAGGATCTGGTCATTGAGCGCCGCCTCAACCTGATACGTTTTCCAGTAGGGCTTCTTGTCCTGCTCAGGATTGAAGCGTTGAATCTTGATATTGACTTGCATCATCAGCATTCCTTATTCAGCATTCAGCATTCAGCGTTCAGCGCTTAGTAAACTCGCTCCTTCGGCTGGTACTTGATCACCGTCACCGGCTTGTAAGTCAATTCCACGCCGGTCCCCTCCACATCGTCCTTCAGGAGCGCCAGGCTGTGCTTGAGCCAGTTGGCATCGTCACGCTTGGGATGATCGTCCCGCGCATGGCCGCCGCGGCTCTCGGTGCGCGCCAGCGCGGCCGCGGCCGTGACCTGCGCCAGGTCGAGCAGGTTGCCCAATTCGACCGCCTCCAGCAGCTCGGTGTTGTAGCGCTTGCCCTTGTCCATGATGGCGATGTTCTGATAGCGCCGCTTCAGCTCCGCCAGCTTGTCCAACGCCTCCTGGCACAACTGCTCTGTGCGGAAGACGCCCACATTCGCCATCATCAGCAGTTGCATGTCGCGTCGGATGTCGGCCACGTTTTCTTTGCCCGCGGCGCCCGCGGCGTTGCGAATCCCCTCCAGCCGCGCCTTGATCTCAGCCTCCGGGTTGGGCGGCAGCGGCGTAAAGTCAACCTGGTTGGCGTAAGCCGCCATGCGCACGCCGGCCACCTTGCCGAAGACCACGATGTCAACCAGGGAGTTGGTGCCCAGGCGGTTGGCGCCGTGAACCGAGACACACGCGCACTCGCCGGCCGCGTAAAAGCCGGGCAGCACCGTCCCCTTGTCGTCAATCACCACTTCCCCGCCCAGGTTGGTGGGAATGCCGCCCATAGCGTAGTGTGCGGTCGGCTGAATCGGCATCGGCTGCTTCACCGGGTCCACGTCCAGGTAGGTGCGGCAGAAATCGGCAATGTCGGGCAGTTTGCTCTCGATCTGCTCGGCCGTGACCCGGATCGGCTGACCATCCAGCCCCTTGCGACCATCTAACTCAGCGTACTTGTTGATCGTCTCCGGCCGCACGTCGAGATAGACGTAGTCCTTGCCCTCCACCCCGCGGCCCTGCATGATTTCCAGGTAGATGGCGCGTGAGACGACATCGCGTGAGGCCAGGTCTTTGACCGTCGGCGCGTAGCGTTCCATGAAGCGTTCGCCCTTGCCGTTGATCAGCACGCCGCCTTCGCCGCGCACCGCTTCGGTGATCAGGATGCCCATGCGCCAGATGCCGGTGGGATGGAACTGGAAGAATTCCATGTCCTCCTGCGGAATGCCGCGGCGCAGGGCGATGGCGTTGCCGTCGCCGGTCAGCGCGTGCGCGTTGCTGGTGATCTGCCAGACGCGGCCAAAGCCGCCGGTGGCAAAGCAAACCGCCTTGGCCTGAAAGACGTGGTACTCGCCGGTGTCAATTTCCAGCGCCACGATGCCGTTGACCTTGCCGTCAGTGACGAGCAGGTCAATCACGTGGAACTCGTCGAAGAAGGTGACGTTGTTCTTGATGCACTGCTGGTAGAGGGTCTGCAGGATCATGTGGCCGGTGCGATCGGCCGCGTGGCAGGCCCGGCGCACCGGTTTCTTGGTGGTATTGTTGGTGTGGCCGCCGAACGGCCGCTGCGAAATGCGGCCATCGGCCGTGCGGTCGAAGGGCAGGCCCATGTGCTCCAATTCGTAGACCACATTGACGGCCTCCTGGCACATGAAATCAATGGCATCCTGGTCGCCCAGGTAGTCGCTGCCCTTGACGGTGTCGAAGGCGTGCCATTCCCAGTGGTCTTCTTCCAGATTGGCGAGCGCGGCGCCGATGCCGCCCTGCGCCGTGCCGGTGTGGGAACGGGTAGGATAGAGCTTGCTGACCACGCAGGTCTTGGCGCCCTGGGATGCGTAGAGGGCTGCCATCAAACCGGCGCCGCCGGCGCCGACAATGACGACATCAAATTGATGGGTTGGCATAGTTGATCTCCGTCTCAGGCCGCAACCTGGAAGCGAAAAATGGTCATGACGCCCATCAGGATCAGCAGGCCGATCAAGAGGTAAACCACACTCTTGACCACCATGTTCCAGCCAGGGCGGCGCACGTAGTCGTCAATGACCCAGCGCGCGCCGTTGGCGCCGTGGAGCATGGCGAAGAGGAGCAGCGCCAGGTCGTAAAGGCTCCAGAACCAGCCGGAAGGCCCAGTCCAGCGCTGCACGATGACATCGAAAGTGATCTCCTCGACGCGCAGGTACAGATGCATGTAGAGGAGGTGGAACATGGCGAGGAAGAGCAGCACCAGGCCAGAAAAGCGCATGAAAAACCAGGACAGCGCCTCGAAGCGGCGGCCGCGCACACGATATTGCGACAGTGCATTCATGATGGCTCCTCCTAGGCGGGGTTGAAAATGGTGCTCAGGGTGATGATGGCCGTGGGCACGAAGATGAGTAAGACGATAACCAGTGCGATCCGGTACATCAAGCGTTGATACTTCGTGGAGGAGGGCCAGAAGTCAACGATGATGATGCGCAGGCCGTTGATCGCGTGATAGATGACGCCGAAGATCAGGAAGACTTCCATGACCTTGAAGGGGGGGCCGCTGTAGAGGAACAGGAATTTGGAGAAGGTCTCTTCACCCAGGTTCATCAGGTAGATGTCGAATACGTGCAGAACGAGGAAAAGTAAAATACCTAATCCGCCGACGCGATGCATCATCCAGGCCCAGTGACCGTCACTGCCCCGGTAGGTGATGCCCCGCCAAAACGACTTAATGAGCGCCGCCATAACGAGTTAGCCTCCTAGTGTGGTTGAACTGCATCGCAGCTTCAACAACGAAGCTGCGAGCCACGGCCTGAGTTCAGGCCTCAGGTCAAAATGCCGAAAACTCCTAAGGCCAGTAAACGATGTGCCATCCTAAACCTTCACCGCCACGCGGGCTATGACGCAGCGCAGTTTGTTCAGAAAGTCACACATAAGTGATTATACAGGCAGAACGAGTAAAGTACAAAGTGCAAAGTACAGAGTACAAAATGCAGAACGTTGGGAGGGCTTTGCACTTTGCACTCTGCACTTTGCACTACTACAGATTGGCGATGATGGCCGAGGCGAACTCGGAGGTCTTGACCTCAGTGGCGCCCTGCATCTGGCGAGCGAAGTCGTAGGTGACGATCCCCTGCTCCACCGTCTTGACGTAGGCTTCAATGATGGCCTGACCGGCTTCTTTCCAACCGATGTAATCCAGCATCATGACGCCGGAGAGCAGAAGCGAGCCGGGGTTGACCTTGTCCAGGTTGGAGTACTTGGGCGCGGTGCCGTGTGTGGCCTCGAAGACGGCCATGTGATCGCCGATGTTGCTGCCGGGGGCGATACCGACGCCGCCCACCTGCGCGGCCACGGCGTCCGACAGATAGTCGCCGTTGAGATTAGGCGTGGCGATGACATCGAACTCATCCGGCCGCAGCAGCATCATCTGGAACATGATGTCCGCGATGCGATCCTTGATGACGATCTTGCCGGCCGGCGCCTGGCCGTTGTAGGGCGCCTGCCACAGTTCATCCTCGGTGATGGTGATGTCGCCGAACTCCTCTTTGGCCAACTCGTAGCCCCAATTGCGAAACGCGCCTTCGGTGAACTTCTGGATGTTGCCTTTGTGTACGAAGGTGACGCTCTTGCGGCCGTATTCGATGGCGTACCGAATGGCCTTACGCACCAGGCGCTTGGTGCCGAATGCGCTCATCGGCTTGATGCCGATGCCCGCGCCCTCGAAGAAGTGTGCGCCCATCTCCTCACGCAGGAAGCGCGCCAGCTTTTCGTTCTCAGGCGAGCCGGCCTTGTACTCGATGCCCGCGTAGACATCTTCGGTATTCTCACGGAAGATGACCACGTCCACCTTTTCGGGGTGGCGCACCGGGCTGGGCACGTTGGGGAACCAGCGCACCGGGCGCACACAGGCGTAAAGATCGAGTTCCAGGCGCAGGGCCACGTTGAGGCTGCGGAAGCCGCCGCCGACCGGCGTGGTCAGCGGGCCTTTGATGCCGACATAGAACTCGCGGATCGCAGCGAGCGATTCTTGCGGGAAGTAGTCGCCATAGGTATTGAACGCCTTCTCGCCCGCGTAAATCTCAGCCCAGGCCACCTTGCGCTGACCGCCGTAGACCTTCTGCACGGCCGCATCCCAGATACGCATGCTGGCCCGCGTGATGTCCGGGCCGATGCCATCGCCTTCGATGAACAGCAGGATGGGATGATCGGGCACGAGCAATTTTCCTTCGCGCACACTGATGCGCGCACCCTCTGAGGGGATAACAATCTTATCGTAAGCCATGAAAAGCTCCTCCTTCATGGGCGCCATTTTACCACCGAATGGGTCAAGCCCTTAAATTTTGCGCGGCTGCCTGTAGAGTCGCGCGCCTGCCGGCGGAATGCCGGTTGAGCAGATCACGCGCTGGCGTTCACCCAATGAAAGATGAATTGGATCGTACAACTGCTCACCGAATGATCTGAAGTAGATTGCTGTAATCATCTGTCCACAGGCGTGCGGCTGCCTGTGAGGCGGGGCGGGGTGTGCTGCGGCTGGCGATGGCTGGCAGTTGCAGGAACGCCGGCTCGCGGCTGAGCAGCATCCACAGAGAGTCGTAGCTTTGCAGCCTGTCGCCTGGATGCTCGATCAGGGCCGCGCCAAGTTGAAATTCATCCGCCAACCGGTAGACCGCCTGGCTGAGGTCGAAGATGCGGTTGGACACGTTGATGGCGATGACGCCGCCGGGGTTGAGGTGCTGTTGGTAGATGGCGAAGGCCTCTTGAGTGAGCAGATGCAGCGGGATGGTGTCGCCGCTGAAGGTGTCCAGCACCAGCAGGTCGAAGCGCTGCGAACCGCCGGCCGCCCATTCACGTTCGAGTGAAACGCGCGCGTCCCCGGGGACGATCTGAATGTCGGCGTCCGAATCGCGCAAGAACGAAAAACGGCCATCCTCGCCCTGCGCGATACGAATGATGTCGGGGTTGATCTCGTAGAAGCGATAGACGTCACCCGGCTGGCCATAGCTGGCGATGATGCCGATGCCCAGTCCCAGCGCGCCCACCCGCAAGGGGCCGGGGCGGGCCGGGTGATTGGCGATCGCCAGGCCCACACCGCTCGGCTCGCTGTAGTACGCCGTGGGCACTTTGCGAATCTCATTGGCGGCAAATTGAAAGCCGTGCGCGGTCCTGCCATGCGTCAGTTGATAGGCCAGCAGCTCGGGCTGCGCGGTGTTGATCTCCCACACCCGGAGGACGCCGTAGAAGTTGCGCGTGGCCACGAGGGTGTCGGTGGAGATGGCGCGCATGATGAGGACGATCAAGAGACCCAGCACGAACACCGCAGCCGCGGATGCGAACACCGCCGGCTTGAAGCGGCGTGGCGCGGCGTGGCGCACAGAGGCCTTGACTCCGCGCTTGCGCACGACCGGCGCGCTGTCAGCCTGGAGAACCAGGGTCAGCAGGATGCCGCAGGCGACCAATCCCCATTGCAGTTCCCAGAAGCCGGTGGTGAACAGCAACGGCGCGGCCAGGGTCACGAAAATGCCGCCCAGCGCGCCGCCCAGCGCCACCATCAGGTAGAACGACGACAGGCCGCGGGGCGAGGGACGCAGCCTGAACAGCTCGTTATGGCAAAGCATACACGCGCTGAACAAGAGCAGTGTGTAGACGATGAGTTGGGCGCTGATACTGAACGGCGGATTCTTCACGAGCATCCACAGGCTGATGAGACTGAGGATGAAAAAAGCGGCCAGGTATGGCCGGCGGGAATACCAACGCCCGCCGGCAAAGGCCAGGATGAAGGTCAGCAGGTACACCGTCAAGGGCAGCACCCATAAGAAGGGGATGACGGCCACTTCCTGGGTAACCTGATTGGTCACCGCCATGAGCAGCGTGGTGGCGCATGCGGCCAGGCCAAGCCACAGGGCATAGACGCCGAGTCGGGAGCGTTTTTCCGCGCCAAGCTGACTTTCCGGCGTCCCCGGCTGCTCTGCGACCGCGCGCCCGGCCGTGATTCGCCAAGCCAGATAGGCTGCCACGGCGACAAAGAGCGTGTACCCTGCAGTCCACAGATAGGCCTGCGTCCGCAGCGTCAGCAGTGGCTCGAAGATGAGGGGATAGCTGACCAGGGCCACGAGCGAGCCGGCATTGGACAGCGCGTACAAGCGATAGGGCGTCTGCTGCGCGTGGTCGCGGCTGAACCAGGCCTGCATGAGGGTGCTGTTGGTCGCCAGCAGGAAATAGGGGATGCCCACCGAGACAGCCAGGACTCTGAAGATGTCCCAGACGGGGAAATCACCGTCCAGCGGTCGCCAACTGGCGGGCGGTGTCAGCGGCGAACGCCACAGCAACGCCGTGGCCAGCAGCAAGGCGAGCGAAAGGGCGAGCAGGCCCAGGTGGACTGTTCCCTGCCAGCGGCCACGGACGCGGCCGAGCAGCCAATAGGCATAGGCATAACCGGCGGTCAAGAGCACCTGGAAAAACAACAGGACTGTTGACCAGACGGTTGGGGTGCCGCCAAACCAGGGCAGGATGATCTTGCCGATCATCGGCTGGATTTGGAAGAGCAGAAAGGCAGAAAGGAGGATGCTGAACGCGTAGTAGGATGGCACGGACGATGAACCTCAAGCGTGAGAATTCGATTAGCGGCCTCTTGAAAACCGGCGCGGATGCAAGCTGCAACTGCCCATGTCGAGGCGTCACTCTCATTATAGTCATCTTTGCGAGACTGTACAACTCGCAAAATCGAGCGTGAGGGAAGTTCCCCAAGTGGATTGACAAGTGATTGGTTCGGGCCACTCTACCTCGGCCCAGTGGCGACGCGGGGATTGCACGGAGGTGGGGGTGAGTCAATCGTTTGCCTCATTAGCCGGAAGCCATGTATACTATCAGTACCGTGCGCCCGACCGCCGGCGCGCCCGCTGGCCCTCTCCCCTGATCAAAAGGGATGTCAAAGATGCAACGCTTGCGTGCCTGGGGCAAGCATCCCCCGCCGCGGGGCATGGTGCTGCGCTGGCTCATCGGGTTAGGTATCCTGTTAGCGCTGGTCGCCGTCTTCACGGAGCTGGCCGAGGACGTTTGGTTCCGCGAGGGGTTTGCCTGGGATGCACCGTTGATCCTGGCGCTGCACCAGTTCAGCCGACCGTGGCTCGATACGGTCATGCGGGTCGTTACCCAGGCCGGGCAGGCCGGGGCCATTGGGTTGGCGCTGGTCCTCGCCGGCTGGTTTCTCTGGCGGCGCCGCGCGCTTGATGCCGCGACCGTCGCCATCAGCCTCGTCGGCGCGACCGCACTCAACATGGTGCTGAAACTGCTGTTCGCGCGCCCGCGACCTGCGCTCTTCCCACCCCTGGTCGTCGAAAGCGGTTTCAGCTTTCCCAGCGGTCATGTCACGACCTCGGTCGCGGTCTACGGCCTCCTGGCCATTTTTCTATGGCGGCAGGGTCACCGCGCCGGGGCCATCTGCGCCGCAGCGTGGGTACTCGTCGTGGCTGTCAGCCGTATCTACCTGGGCGTACACTACCCCAGCGACACCCTGGGCTCGATCACCTTCGCCTCCCTGTGGCTATGGGCCGTCGTTGCCATCCGGATGAGGGGTGATTGATGTCTTCATTGATGTCTTCGGTGTTCAATTACGTATGTTGAAAAAAAATGCCAGATCGGGTAAAATCAGCACAGGAGGTAGCATCATGACCTACCAGATTTCTGATCCTGTAGTCATCTTGCGCCTACGCCAAATTCTGAATGGGCTGCAGGCCGAGATTGACGAGCGCGAGAGAGCGCGCGCGGCGCTGGCGCGCAAGAACGCCGAACTGAATGATGCACTGCAACGGCGGCTGGCCGAGAGCGAGAGCTTCAACCGCCTTCTGGTGAGCTTGCTCCAAAAAACAGTGCTGGAACAAGTGCTGGACATCGTCTGCGCCGAGGCCCAGGGCTTGGTCGGGGCGACGGGCAGCGCGGTCCTGCTGCTGACCGACCAGGCCTGGCTGGAGGTCAAGCATCGCTTGGGCAAGCCGTTGGCGGCGGCCGAACCGGTGCCGGTGGATGGCTCCGTGGCGGGTCAGGTCGTGCGCCAGGGTGCGCCGGTGCGGCTGAATGATCCAGCTTCCTTCGCGCAGGTCCAGGTCTACCAGTGGCCTTCGGATCTCACGGCGTTGCTCGCCGTGCCCTTGCACGTCAACGGCGCGGTCATCGGCGTGCTCGACGTGGTGAATAAGGTGGGCGGCTTCACTGAGGACGACGTTCCTATCATGTCCGTATTCGCCAACCAGGCCGCGATGGCCATCGAGCACGCCCGGCTGCAAGAGCAGGCGGAGCAGTTGGCCGTGCTGGCGGAACGGCAACGGTTGGCCCGTGAGTTGCACGATTCGGTCACACAATCGCTCTATAGCGTGACCCTGTATGCCAACGCCGCGGCCCTGGCGCTGGCGGCCGGCAAACAAGAGGTCACGGCCGGCTATCTGCAGGATCTGCAGGAGACCGCGCAGGAGGGGATGCGCGACATGCGGCTCCTCATCTTCCAGTTGCACCCGCCAGTGCTGGAGACGGAAGGGCTGGTGGCCGCATTGCAGTTGCGCCTGGCGGCCGTCGAGGGTCGCGCGGGTCTGCAAACTGAGCTCCGCGTCGAGGGGGAGCGGCGGTTGCCCATCGCGATCGAGGGCGACCTCTACTGGATCGCGCAAGAGGCACTCAACAACGTGCGCAAACATGCGGCGGCCCGGCATGTGGCCGTGCATCTGCACTTCACCGTCGCGACCCTTTCCCTCGAAGTGGTGGATGATGGCGTGGGTTTCGATCCGCAAGCGGTGCCCGTCGAGGGGCGGGGCGGCTTGCGTACCATCGCCGAACGCGCTGCACGCGTCGGTGGGAAACTGACGTACGAAAGCATGCCTGGCGAGGGCACGCGGGTAAAGGTTGAGGTGACCATATGACGGAAGAAAACGTTCGGTTGGCAAAACCGAGCGTTCGTGTCTTGATTGTTGATGACCATGCCATCGTGCGCAAGGGTATCCGCGCCCTGCTCTCTGAAGCCGACGGGTTCGAGGTGGTGGCGGAAGCCGATACCGGCCAGGAAGCGGTGCTGCGTGCCCAAGAGACCCACCCTGACGTTATCCTGATGGACCTGCTGATGCCTGGCATGGACGGCATCGAGGCGACGCGCCAGATCATCAGCCGTCAGCCACAGACGCGCATCCTCGTGCTGACCAGCTTTGCGGCCGACAGCAAGGTTTTCCCCGCGATCAAAGCGGGAGCCTTGGGGTACCTGCTCAAGGACTCCTCGCCTGAGGAACTCGTGCGGGCCATCCGCCAGGTGCATCGCGGCGAGCCATCCCTTCATCCGACCATTGCCCGCAAGCTCCTGCAAGAGATCGCGCGCCCAGTCGAGCAGCAGCCTGCCCCGGAAGCGCTCACGGCGCGCGAAATGATGGTGCTCCAATTGATTGCCCAGGGGCTGAGCAACCAGGAGATTGCGGACCGGATCGCGGTCAGCGAGCCGACCGTGCGCACCCATGTAAGCCGGATCCTCGGCAAACTGCACCTGACCAGCCGCACCCAGGCCGCGCTCTACGCAGTGCGGGAAGGGTTGACGGACGCGGCGATGACGGAAGAGGCGTAGCCGCAGCGACGACATTCCTCGTGGAACCTGGTCATCGCAAGGGCCAGGTCGTGCTCAGGCGCCAATAAGTGCCAGTGCGTGGCGACGCCCCCAGATCAGGTAGTCGTCATGCTATCCCGGCCGCAGCCAGAACCACATTTCGAAATCCCCGCCGCGTCGCCCGTCGCCTCGGGGCAGTCTGGCCGCCGTGCGGCCATTGACGAACGCGCCGAAGGTGTTTCCGTCAAGGTAGATCTCGGGCTTCTCCGGATCGGTGTCACGCGACCAGATGAAGTTGCCCTTCAGGGTAAGCCGCGTCAGGACTGCCCCTATCTGGCCGTGAGTATTGCCCTCTATTGCACTGAACATTGATGTCCTCAGCCACTGACTTGCAGGTTCTGTGGGCCGCCAACGGATGACGTTGTTGCCCTCCGAACTCACTTCGGCTGCCAGGGTGATGGTCTGAAAACCCAGTACAGTCAATGGGGCAGCACGCCAGTCCTGGCTTTGCGTCCGGCTGGGGAAGGGCAGGTCGAGGGTCACGAAGCAGACAGCGTTCTGGAACCGATCGACGCGGTTGCTGACGCTTTCCGGGAAAATATCCCGGTCGCAGACGATCTCGATCCCGGCGAGCAGGCGTTCGACCGGCAGGTCGCCGTCATTCTCGATGGGGCCCCCGTCCGCGCGCGCCAGCACCTCCACAATGTGGACCACTTCGTCCTGCGGCCCGACGCCGAGGAGCCCGCAGAGCTTGTCAATGGCCTCCTGGACTGTACTGACGCCACCCAGGTTGTTGCACTGTGTCGGGTCGTAGGCCACCTGGCTGGCGACGCTGACCGTGGCGTTGAAGTCCAGGACTTGACCCGGCGCCGCGTTCCCGCCGGCGTCCAACAGCACGGCCTGCACCTGCTGCGGACCGTCTAAGCCCAGCGTCCAGATGCACTCGGCGATGCCATCAGGCGCAATCGTAGCCACCGGCGCATTGGCAGAGAGGCTCCCGCCGCCCGCCATCAGCGCGAATTGCACCGGCGCGCCGATCACCGGCGCCTGGCCATTCACCACGCGTACGCGCAGCGGCAGGGTCAGCGGCTGGCCCGGCAGCGCCTCCTGGCCGTCGCCGCCTTCGTACAGCAGGGTCGTTAACGCGGTCAACTGCGGGAATAGCTTGCGGCAGTCCGTCGCCGTCCAGGTATCCCCCGCGGGGATCAATAGCGCCAGCGAAGCGTAGTGATGCGTAGGCCCATGACGCCCCTCGAAGACCGGGCCGCTTGCCCCTCGTGGCCATTCGACCTGGCCCGTCAAGCTGCGGGCTGGCGCCGTCCAGTAGTCGCCCGACACATAAGCTCCGTCGCTAAACTCCACCATGACGCCATCTTCCAGCTCCACCCACTTGGGCGCCTCGGGTGTGCCGATCTGGACCGTTCCGATGCCATCCCAACGCCGTACGGTCGGCCGGGTGCCCGTTGCCAGCGCCAAATTGGCCGGGTTCTTCAGCGTAATTCTGTCCCCCTTGACCGCAGTGACTTCGAGCAACACACCGGGTTCGTTGCGCAAGGTGCGCTCTTCGTCGCTGATCTCCACCCACGCGGCCGCCGCAAAGCCGAGCACGGCGTCTTTGCCCGGATCGGACACCGTAATGACTGGCGCGGCCGGCGTCGTTGCGTCAACCTTGACCCCCTTCGTGAGGATGCTGCCGTTGTCGCGTGACCATTTGTAGGTGGCGGTCCCGGGCGCGCCAGCCTCGTGGATCTCCACCCGGTAGAGCTGGTTCTCCAGCCGGCGATAGCCCCCGCCCGGCGGGACGAGGCAGTCGTTGGCGGCAGGCTGCGCCGGCGCAGCATCGGCGCGCAACCTGCCGGCGCCCGCGACCCCGTCAGGGATCCAATCCGGGCCAAAGTCGGCGCACGTAGCGGCCGCGTTGGCCAACGCCTGCGCCTTCACCTGCCAGATGGTCTTGAGGCGGGTCGTCGTGTCAGGCCCACCGAGCGCCACCTCGCGAATCTGTGGCTGGTCGTCGCCCGACTGCTCCAGGGCGGTCTGATGACGTTCCCAGACGTCCAGGTAGGCGTGGTAAGCCTGGCCCGAGACGAGCGCGGGCGCGCCTGGGTAGTCGGGCTGGGCATCGTACGGGACGATCTCAGTGGCTTCGCAGAGGATGCCATCCACATAGAGTTGGCCGTCGGCGATCTCGAAGGCGCTTCCTGCGATCCTGACCTGGAAGTTCCTGAATTGCCCCAGCGGGGACACAGGCGCCCCGGATGGTCCGATCACGTCGCGCGTGGTTGCCTGAGCGCGCTGCGCCTGGATATCGGCCTGTTCGTTCCATTCTGCGTCAAGCAGAACGCGGCCTTGCTGCATACGCACGCTGCTATAGTGTTTATCCCGTCGGAAGGTCAGACGTGAGAAATCGCCTTTCATACTATCTCCTCTATCTCCTCTACATACAAGTGCGCTTCCCTGTCAGGAAGCGAAGAAAACGCCGGCCTCCAGGCCGAAGCGCAGGTATTCGTCCAGGCTCACGCGTAGGTTTTTGAGCCGCTGCGGCGCTTGCAGAAAGTGAAAAGCCCCCATCTCGCCTTCGTCCTCGGCGCCAGTGCCGATCTCAGGGTCAACTGTGCCGGCAAGCTGCCCGTAATCCGCCTCGCCGTAGGTTGTGGAGGCGTAGGTCGGGAAGATGCGCCCGGCCGACGCCGCATCGGCGGGCTGGCACCGATACCGTTGCGGCGCCAGCGACTCGAACGGGAGGTAGCAGAAGCGGGTGCAGCCGATTTGGCGGCGCTCGACGATCACCATGCCATCGAAGATACTGTTCGATGCCTCCAGGCTCGCTGCCTGGGTCGCGCCCAACACCGTGCTTGCCTGCACATCCAACATAGGGCCGCTCAGATCGCCGCCAACGATGCTGGCCGTGATGCTGGCCGCGCGGATAGTTTCCGGCAGGCTGAGCGGGCCGCAGATGCTGCGGTTGAGCCTCACAGTCAGGTTCTCGTTCCCCTGCCCCGCTTGGTTTTCCATCTTGATCGCCAGGCTGGAGCTGCCGGGTACAAGTGTGCAATGTGCCAGACGCAGCTCAGCCAGGTTGCCAGCCAACATGGTGACAGTCCCTTCCACCAACAGGCCGTTCAGTGCGAACGCACCTGGTTGCAGGGCGCCGGCCGGCGCCGTGCCGATTACTTCAAGCGCGCCGTGCAGATGGGGCCGCAAGTCGGCGGGAGCAATGCGCCCGGCGATGCGCTGCCCCGACGCGTCCGGCTCCTCGGGCCACCCCGCGGCGACCAGCAGCAGCCGACTGCCGGCCGGGATACGGATCGCCAGCGCACCAACCAGATCCTCCCGATAGGTGCGGCTATCCATGAGCGCGATGATGCCCTGGGCGCCGGCGGGCTGGTCGTTCCAGGCCTGCACGGCCTGGCCCAGGGTTGTCACGATCTGTGTTCCAGCCCCGACGGGCGGCTGCTGTGTTACGCCCATCTGCCAGGTGTTCTGACTGGCGGCAAAGTCCCGCAGGAAGTCTTCGACAGAATCGCGGCGGTCGTATGGTCCGCCGCCCAGGTCACCCCCGAAGCCATAGGTGTAGCCCACCTCGATGGCGCCGGCGGGATCGCTCCCGAACGCGATCCGGCCCAGTTCCGGGTCAACAGCCACTTTGCCGGCCGGCGGTGAATGCGCCCATCCTCCGCCTTGCTTGTCCGATAGGTCACAGACGAGGATATCGCCAATGGGCCGAACCTGGCCTCCAGCGCGAATCAGCAGGCTTCGAGGCTCGTTCTCTGTGCCGTAGCAGGCATCCAGGTTGCGCAGCAGGAAGCGCCGACTAAGGGCCAGCGGGACGTCCAGCGGCTGCGCCATTTGGGTGATGCTATCCTCCGTCCTGGCGAGATGATAAAGCGACTGATTCTTGCCTGGCGGGCTGAAGGCGTACCGGCGCTCGTCGTTCGAGGCTACCTGGCGCGCGGTGACGCCATCAATGTGATAGGCCTGAAGGCGCCACAGGAACAAACCAACATTTGGGATATTGTGTTTGCCGCGGCCGTTGTCAATATGCCGTACGTCCGCGGTGTGCGCCGTACGGTCGAACGGCCCACCCAGGAATCCGAGCTGATTTGCGTCTCGAATGTCGGGCATCGCAGGGGCGTGGGGCCGCACGTGGTTGACGTTCTGCGTCGTAACCAGCCGTTCAAAGAACTCGACCGCCACGGCCGGCCAACCGGTCACATCGCGGGCCAACTGCTCCAGCACAGCCGCCGTGCCCTTGCGGCGCCGGTAGGCGACGGTGTTGGCCACATACGCCCGCTGGGTGAAGCCCGCCGCCTGGATCGGGTAAAGCCCCTGGACGCCCAGCAGGTCGCCGATGTACGGCACGACCCATTCCTGGCACGTCTCAATGAACCAGTTGTCGTACAGGCGGGAGATGTCGTCATCAACCAGCCCCAGCTCATCACCGATGACCGCCAGGAGGGCGCGCAACGGCTCGCCCTCAGCCGCATCGCGCAGGCGGTAGATGGCAGGGAGCAGGCCGTAGAGGCGTTCTTGGGTCGCGTCGTTCATGGCAGCATCTCCTCCAGTCCAATGCCGAGCGGGTTGATCAGCAGCAGCTCGGCCAGCTGCGGAGCTTCCTCCTGCGCCTCCCAACGTACCAGCGCCGCCTCGAGGATCGTGCTGGGGCTGGGCTGCGGCCCGTCCAGCCGGTAGAGCTGCTCGAGATCCAGGGCCACGACGCCTGCCACCCGCTGGATGACCGAGATCACCTCGGCCGCGGTCACCGGTTGGGCGAACGTGCGCGCGCCGAAGGCGAAGGCGGCTTGCAGGGCCGTCGTGACGGCCGCCTGTACATCGGCCCAGCGGTAGCGCGCGTCGCGCACGATCCGCGCCCGCAGGTCGAAGAACACGGGCTGGTAAGTATCGACGCGGAAGCGCTGCGACGGGTCGCTCGCCGCCGCCATGGCCGCTACCAGGTTGGTGTACAGCTCCGACGTCGCATCCACCTGGTGGCTGGCCAGGGGTGAGGCGGCCGCATCGGGATCGTCGCCGACCGCCGCCTCGGCCGCCACGGTGACATGCACCCAGTGCGTCTCACCGCGCCAGAGCGCCACGCCTTTTACCTTGCCGATGCCGGCGAAGGCACGCGCGAAATCCTCGAAGTCGCGCAGCGAGACGATGCGATCCATCGTCAGCACCGTCAGCGGCGCGTTGCTCCGGGCGCTGTCGCGGTTTTCCGGGTCAGCGGCGCCCGTCGCAGGGGTCGGATTGATCACCGACCGGATGCCCAAGGGGCGCGACTGGAGCAGCGTCAGCTTGCCGGCGCCCACCATCCCGCCCAGGCCGATGCCGCTGCGGTAGGTTGCCGTGACGTTCTCGACCCCGGTGGGCAGCCGCGCGCCGGTGACGCCGTCGCCGAAGACGACCGTCGTCTTGCCGTCGTCACCGGCGCGGGCGCTGAAGCGCGGGTCGGTGGGCGCCAGGCCATACAGCCGCGGCGCCTCCTCCCACCGCACCCCGTCCACGCGCACCTCCAGCGAGCTTTGCACACCACTCGCATCGGCGGACGATGTGTAGGTGAGGGGCGGCTTCTTGAGGGTGAAGCGCTGGTTGGCCTGCGCGCCATTACCGGCCCCGAGCACTTCCGTCACGGTCTCGCCGTGGCTGGCGGCCGCGACGTTGGCGTTGAGGGTCACGGTCTTGCGGACGTACGTGGTCTTCAGGCCCGGCGAGGGGAAGACCAGCGTCGTGAAGCCGCCGACGTGGATGACGTCGGCGAGGATCACTATCTCGCTGACGGTCACTCCCGGCAGGTCGTCGCGCTCACCCGTGATCGCCACTGGTTGGCCGACCTGGAGACCGAGCAGCATGCGGTCGAGCTGGATCTCAGTACTCTTGGCCGCGATCGGATCTTCGATGGGCAGCTCGGCAAGCACCAGGCGCTCACTCTGGACGTGTGCCGTCGTGTTACGCACCCTGAAATCTTCGGGCCTGTCGGTCGTGTCCGCTTGAAGTTCCGTGGCTTTATCATCGGGCTTGCCCAATTTCAAGCCGACGGATTTGGCGCTCATGGCGAAGCCCGCCACGGATGCGTCGGTGGCAGAGCGCAACCGGTAGGCTGCGTAGTGATTGATCGGCCGCTCCAGAACCACCCAGCCGCTGCCCGCCAGGCCAGGCACGTTACGTTCCAGATAGAGATCGGCGCCGGTGTAATAAACCGCGACGGCCGGAGCGTCGGCAGGTTTCCTGGAATCCTTCCAGATGGACAGACCGCTGCCGTCATCCCATGGGATGAAGTAGTTACTGTGGGGAACGGCCGGCAAGCTGGGGAAATACGGCGCGTTATGGCCGAAGATGCCGAGCCGTGACCGGAACGCAAAAGCGCCCGGATCGGCCGGCGCGAGGGGCGGCGCAGGAGGCGGTGGCGGCGTGTAGTTGATGTTGAGCGTCAGCTTTGTTCGGCTCCAGCCCTGGACGGCAACAAAGGCGCTCAACTCGCTTTCGCGCCAGCTCTGACGGACGACCGACGTCTTGATCTTGTCTGCCGTGAAAGCAAGCTGAACCAGCTTGGCTACCGCGAATTTGTGGACCTGGGGTGTGAAAGAAGGCGGCTTTGGTGGCTCGGCGGTCACTTCATCTTCGAAATCCACTTGGGTGCGGTTCAATTCCGGATTGGCCGTGACTTGTCCGATCGAGCGCACGAGCGTCACCAGGTCCCCTGGATCGGACCGCTTGCCCACCAGTAGCACGATATCGCCGGGTTTGAGGCCGGTATTGACGCCGGTGAAGAAGACCCGCTGCACCTCTGCCGCCTGGGCCTCCGTTATGTCTTTTAGCTCGGCAGCCAGGCCGGCGTCAAGCGCATACATGTCCGTCATCGGCTGGTCCAAGAGATCGCCGAAGCGTGTGCTGATGCCGAGCAGATAAAGCTTGTTATCAGTTTCCCGGATCGCCAGTTCCTGCGGCCGGGTGAGACGCGGCTTCAGCGCATTCCACTCGACGCGCGCGGTGATCCCGGCATTTGTCTCGAACGTCTGCGGCAGCTCGCCGGGGCCGGGGATACTCTGCACCCGGGTGCCCTTCGGCATGATGGCGGTCGGTGGCGCCCCGGTGGCCGTGTCCACAGTGAAGGCCAGAAAGGCGCTTGCCGCCACACCTGGGCTTAGCTCATAACCGATTCCCCGCGCCAGCTCCAGCACCGAGAGCCGTTCGGTAGCTGTGCGCAGGTAGCCCTCGTTGGCGATGCGTTCCTGGTAGAAGGTCAGTACGTCCATGAGGACCGCGCTGGCGTCCAGCAGCGCGATCGCCGGATCGGCGATCGCCCGCGTGGTCAGGCCGGCCAGGGGGCGCTGACCCGCGTGCGGGCCGTCAGGGATCGGCTGACTGGGCAGACGGGCCAGCATGCGCCGCAGAAACGTACCATGCGTGCCGATCCGATAGGCCAGCGCCGGCAGTCCAGGACGGTTAACCACGGTCGGCTCCGGGATGCTCGCCTCGCAGCACCCGCAGGAGGACATCGTCGGTGTTGCTCATAGGCCACCCCCCATGATGAAGTCCAGCTTGCCATTTTCCGGGGCACTGGGATCGTTGTCCAGACGGGCAATCTCCAGGCGGCCCAGCGTCATGCGGCCTTCGGCGACCTCGCCGTGGGCGTCCTGCCCCAAACGCCGGAAGCGATTGGACTTGCCCGGCCCTTCTTCGGTATCCACCCACTGCACGCCCGGCACCTGCATGGCCGCCGCGATGATCTGACTGAGGTAGACCGCCTGGCCAAAGGTGAAGTTGTCGGGGTGAAAGAAGCCGCGGCGGCCATCGGGCAGGCTGTTGCGGCTGAAGGTGTCCAGCAACGCTTTCCTGACGCTGCTGCGGAAGTACCCCGGCGCGGCGCATACGGTCAACGCCATGTCGAGAGCTACGTAGCGCGGCCCGTCAATCTCCAGGTCGTAGCCGGCCAGACGGAAGCGCTCCAGCCAGAGGCGCATCTCATTTTCGAAGTCGGCGGTCACGGGCCGGCCGCCGCGCCGGTCAACCGTGACGTACATGGTGTACCAACTACCTGTCCAGCGTCGTGTCGCTGCGGCGCGCTGGACGCCGGGGTGGCGCTCGGCGGCGGCAGCGTAGTCGGCCTCGGTGACCGCGCGCTCCTGGGAGCGGAAGGCCTGGGGCGCATACAGCCGGACCTGCTCCGTTGGCTCGGGGGCGGTCCCGCCGGCGGCAGGCATGGGGTTGCGCACCTTGACGCCGGCGATCGGTTCGACCAGCCGGTCGAACGCGTCGGCGCCGATGTTGCCGGCCGGGCCGTTGCCGATGCGATAGGATGCCCGGAAAGTTGTTCCTTCGACCGGACGCCGGCCCAGCGCGTCATCACCGAAACGCAGCGTGGCTCGCCCGTCCTCCTCCATCTCCACGACGAACTCTGGCGCAAAGCGACCGCTGTTCAACAGGTCGTGTCTGGGCCGCCACAACGCACCCTCGCCATGCAACTTGATGACCGGCAGCACCTGTCGCAAGTCGAGGCGCAGCGCGGCCGCGGCCGGCCTGGTACGCGCCTCCTTATCGTCGTAGGGCAGCGCGTGCGTCAAGCCGGTTTCCTCGATCCGGGGCCGATAAGGGCGGCCCATAAGCACGATCGTCGGGGTGAGCGTCCCGGCCGCCTCGTTCTCTTCCACCGTCCGGCCATGATCGGCCAGCGCGACGTTGCCGTGTACTACAGTGACAGCCAATCTCTTGCCGGGGCCTGCAGGATCGGGGAACTCGCGCAGGCAGAGGGGGAAGGGCAGCGCGTCCTCAGCGTGCCATTGGACCTCGAGCACCTTCGTTTCAGACAGCGGGTCGGTCTGCTCCTGGGGTGTGGCGCTCAGGCGTACCGCGTGGCGGTGGGACGGGTCGGCATCCTCGCGGCGCCCACTATCCGGTCCCAGCACTTCCTCGAAGATCAGCACGTCTCCCTGGGCCAGGTCGAGATCGGCGGCGCTGCCCGTCAGGTGCGCGCGCGTGGCGCCCTTGGGCAGGCAGCAGTCCGGATCGCTCCAGGTGTAGAAGGCCATCGGGTTGCGCTCAACCCTGAGCGAAATGACCGGGTGCAGCGTCTCGAAAACCAGCGACGGGTCCGCCTGCGCCGTGATGGCCCGCCCAGTCTTCAATACCGGCTTGTCGGGTGTCCCGATCAGGTCCCGGTCAACCTCGAAGCAGACCCAGGTGCGGGCGTTGGCCCCGTCGTGCATGACATAGTCCACCAGCCGAGCGTGGCGACGCACCGAGGCGCGGCGCCGCGCGCTGCCCAGGTAGGCCTCGGTAGCCACCGCGTCCTGGGCGTAGCTGAGGTAGTCCCCGGCATAGGCCAGCGCTTCGACCACCGCCACCCCCAGGTCAGCCGGATTGCGTTCCCGCCAATCCGGCATGACGACCGCCAGGCGATCCAGCAGCAGACGGCGGAAGCTGGCGTAGTCCTTGGCCAGATAGTTGATCGGGGGTGACGGAAAGGCCGGCTCGGGACACACCTCGGCCTGCACGCAGTCGAAGTCACTCGGGCAGTGTACCCTGAACGAGAACGCCACCTCGGCCAGTTGCGGGTCGAAGCCGGCCGGCGGCGTCCCTTCGGCCGATACCGGTGAGACCAGGCGCAGGACGTAGGTCGAGAAGTCGCCCACACTGCCCACAGTCACGGTCAAAACGTTCCCGGCCGGCTCCACCTTCAGGATGCCGATGGCCGTGACCCGGACCCCGCCCGTGATGACGACAGCGTCCGCCCCCAGGGCCGGGGCTGCGGGCACGCCGTTCGGCTGGCCGGGCAGGGGATGGACGAAGTGCACCAGCAGCTTCTTGTGATCGGCCGGGTCAACCTCCAGGTAGTCAATGCCGTTGACCACTGGCTGGCCGTTGCTGCCTTTGGTATCGCGCACCAACGTGCGCCGGACGGAGTTTGCACAGCGATATTGGGTATTCATCTTACGCTTCCCGGCTGAACTGCGCGGCCCCGCGCCGCTGCGTGCGTTGCACGACGTAATCTACCTGCACAGACAGGGCGGAATCCACGGCGTCCACCTGCACCCGCTCAACCGCAATCAAGTCCCCCAGCCACTGTTGCAGCGCGCCCTGCGCCAGGAACTGCACGGCGGTGGCCAGTTCCGGGCTGTTGGGCGCGAAGAGGAGTTGCCCCAGGCCGCTGCCAAAGTCCGGCCGGTTGACGCGCTCGCCAGGATTGGTGAAGAGCACGCCCTCGATCAAGTCACGGATGTGGCGGTCATCGTCAGCAGTGGCGGTGCGCCCTCCGCCGTCGAAGCGGAATGGATAAGCAATGTTCATAGTTGCCTCACTGCGCTGTCACGCGCGCCTGCGTAGCCACGATCATCAGCGGCGTGCCGTTGGGCGCACAGATCGCCTGGCTGTCCAGCAGCAGCAGAGGCTGCCCGTTGCTGGTCACCCGCGTGGCCCCGACGATCCACTGGGCGGTGACGCATGGGCTGGGCGCACCCGGCGCGAATGCGCACCCGGCCACCACGTACGGCGCGGCCATGGTCACCGTCGGCTGGCCGCTCACCAGCACGCGAGGGTTCGGGACGGTCGGCTGCGCCTGCCCGCCATGCGCGCACAAGACAGTGGCGCCCACGTGTAACACGAATCCTGGCATCGTTTGCTCCTATCTCACATCACGACCAACGCGCCGTTGTTGATGGTCACCGTGGGGCTGGCCATGACGATACTGGCGCCTTTGCCGTTCTGAATGGTGATTCCCGTGTCGTTCACGATGATCGTGGCGCCCGTGGCGCTCTTGAGCATGATTCCGCCAGTCGGGCCGGGCAGGTCGCTGATCACCAGCGTGTTCTGCAGCGATGTCTGCAGCACGATGTTGGGGCTGGCGGGGTTGCCTGCCAGCGCCAGCGGCGGCACCTCGGCCACGATGCCGTAGAAGCAACCGGCCCAGATCGGGAAGTCCGGATCGCCCTGCTCGAACTCGATCCACACCCCCGAGCCGATCTGCGGGATCATATACGCCCCCATCTGCTTGCCCGCGATCGGGAAGCAGGGCATCGCCCAACTGGAAGGAGCGATGCCCAACACGTCGGGGATGAAAGCCTGAATGCGCCCGCACTGCTCCGGATCGATGTTATTGAACACGGTGCCGCGATATTTGCCGTAGTACTTGTTCATCTCTTTCATCTCTTTCATGAAGTCACCGCCGGCAGGGTCGAAATCAGCCCGTTGCGGACGAGCTTGAAGCCCTGTTTGTATTCCCCGCGCTTGATCTTGTGCGTCACACTGCTGACATAGTAGAGGCCGTCGAAGGCCAGACCGGCGCCGCGCACGCCGACCAGGCTGCGTGCCTTGAGGATGCGCCCGTAGCGCAGGACATCCAGGCTGCCCTGACCCTTGACCGCATCCGACCATTTGGCAGCCTGGGCCATGCCGATCATGATGGCGCGCGCCGGTGAATACTTGGCCACCCCATGCACCGGCCGCAGGTTCAAGGGGATCGGCGGGATCAACCCCAGCGGCGGGTTCAGCGGCGTGATATCGGGGATCGGGATCGGGATCAGCGCCTTGCTGATCTTCTCCTGGATGATGACCGTCGGCAGCCCCTTGGACTGGTTGTCGAAGGTAAAGCTCAGGCTCTCCACGTTCGTATGCGCGTCCATGTTGATGTTGAGCGCCGGCTGCGGCGCCCCGACCTTGATCTGCGGCCCCCAATAGGCGACGTTGACGCCCGGCGCCGGGCCTGGGGCGATGTAGAAGACGTAGCCCACCCGCTCGGCCAGCTCGTTGATGTACGCCAGATCGGTGCCCTGGTGGGTCGGGATCAGGCTGGTCGGGATCGGCACGTCTATCAACACGCTGGGGATGATCAGCGGCACGATGCCGAAGATGGCGTACTTGGCGATCAGCAGCGCCACCCTGCCCTCGGCCGGCATGGCTGGGTAGGGCAGGCCGCTGAAATCCTGCAGGTTCATCACCGCGGTCAGGTCCTCGCCCGTGATGATCAGCGTAGACGTGCCGCCTTCGGCGCTCGGGGCCACCTGGTGGTTGGTGATCACGCCGTCAATCAGCACGCTCGGTGTCCCATTGATTGTCGCCACAATCACCACGCGCGCCAGCGGGATGGGGCTGCCGCCGGAGAGCAGGAAGAGCGTCTGCAGAGGCGAGCGGTTGCCCAGCGTGAAGGACAACTGGAACACGCTCGGCCCCGTGTCGTTGACGGTGACCTCGACGCTGGTGAGCGCGTCCAGCACCAGCTTCGGCACAGGGATCGGCGCCACCGGCCCGATCATCAGCGTGAGTTGCACACCTTTAAGCATCGGGCAACCCCGGGATGCCTTCCGGCAAGGTGATGCGCAGGCGCCGGCCGACCTCTTCGGTCAGCTCCTCCGGCCGCATGACGCCGTTGGCGTCGCATAAACGCCAGAACTGCTCCGGGTCGCCCAGGTAGGCGGCCGCGATGAGGTCCGGCCGCTCGCCTTCCGCCACCGTGTGCTCCTGCAGCAGGGCGAAACGCCGCGGCGAGGGCACGAAGCGGCGCCGCAGGTAGACGATCTTGCGGCCGTCGGGCGCGGCGGTTTCGCTGGTCTCGATGCCGTGGTAGCGGCTGTTAGGCGGAAAGTTTGTTGTCATCACGGTAGTCCCGTAATCCCGAAGGCGCTGAAGGCGCCACCCCGGTTGCGCGCGGCCATCTGCTCCTTCACCTGCAGGTAGCTCATGAACAGGCTGCCGCCCCGGTGGTCGAAGCCCAGGTCGTCCACGCTCAGCACGCGCAGGCTCAGGCTGACCTTGGCGCGCAGCGGGTTGAGCGCAGGGTCGAACGCTTCCTCGGTCACGCTGAAGTCGGTGAGGCGCACGGGCACCACCCGGCTGCGGCTCCAGATGAAGAGCGTCAGCGGCGCCTGCATCGGCGCGATCTCCAGCGTGCCCGCCCTGGCCAGGCGGTTGTTGGCTGCAAGCTGGGCGCTGGTCGGATAGACGATGGTTTCCAGCACGGCCAGCTGCGGATGGATGCCGAGCTGCGCGGTCTGCCGATCTGCCATCTCCAATTGATCCGCGGCGTCAATCTCCACCTCCAGCTTGATCGTCTCCACCGGCGGGCCTTTCAATCGCAGCGCCTCGGAGCGGTCGCCGCCCTCCGCGCCCGCGCCCTTCACCTGCAAGGTGCGGCTGAGGGTGTCCGGGTTGTATTGCAGCGCGATGATGCGCAGCACCGCGCCCGTGTTTGGGTCCAAAAGGACGATGCCGCCTTTCAGCAGGCGGGGAGAGTTTGGGAAGGTAGTCATCGCTTGGGTCTCCCAACGGTATTCGCACCCGCTTGTTTGATTCCCGGGAACGATACAAAGCCGATTGGATCGTCGTTATCGAACACCGACATCGTGTTGCCCCGCGGAGGATGACCCTGGCGCCTTGCCGGTCGTACAAATCTCGACCGAGAACACAGAAGCCGGTCGTCTTGGCGACGGTCAACGCGTTGTTAACTTGGTATTCTTGCAGCTGAGACCGCGTCTTCGCCCCGAACTTACCGTCGGCGGCCAGCAGCGGCCGCGCCGTCGGCGGCCGCGAGTTCAGTTGTTCCTGCAAAAACTTGACGTCGTCACCAGACGAACGGATGCGGAGAGTTCTGGGCATGATGGTATCCTTAAAAGTTTAGCCAATTGTCTTTGAGATTCTTCGCAAACACCCCCAACGACCATGGGGTGACCAGGCTGTATTTCAGAGCAATGCTACTTAGTAACTGCGACGTGCCCAGATCTATCACCACAATGCCGCCCTTCAGCAGTTTGGGTGAGTTGGAAAAACCGGTCATGGTTCACATCGCATTTTCGCCTCATGCTGGTTGATGGGTAGATATTGATCGAGTCTGACCACATTGATTCACTTCTCACCTGCTCTGTACGCCACGGCTCTGCAGAGGGGCACTTACACCCGTCGTTTGCCCGCCCTCGTGCGTTACCACCAATCTGACTTGGCTTGGACCCGGCGCCCCGGTGGCGAGCGCCGCCCTTTTTGCGCGCAAGAGTTCGAGAATGCGGATTCTGTTGGGAACGTCGCTCATGCCAGTCAACCGCGCGATCTCTGCGTCGAGATTCTGCGCAAGATTCTTGGCGGGGTCGATCGCGGTTGCGCTGCTGACGTTTCCAGCTCTGTTGAGCGATTTGTTGTCGATGAGATCTAATAGATCGAGCTTCTTGTTGTAGGCCATGCCGTCAAAGCTTGAGCCAGTGACGAAGTGCCCTTGTGACCCGCTGGGTCCCTGGATGAATTCCCAACCGTCCTTCTGTGAATAGTGCTGGAATCCCATCGTTTGTTCTCCCCCGTAGCCGCGGGCATGTCGTGGATCCATCTGTTGTGCCGTCACGTTCGATGCGACGGTTGCACCCGCCGCCCCGGCCACCGCTTGCGCACCAGGGCTGGAGGCCGGGACTGCCGTGACCGCACCCGGGGACGCCGCTGCAGTCGCTCCTTTGGTACTCGTAGCCTCGATCACCGATGCAGATTCTGCACGTGCGCCCTGACTCACGGCACCTCTGACCGCTGTTCCAGACACACCTCGAACTGCGCTAGGGACAGACTCGGCCGCGAGCGTCTCCGCCATTACGAACGCGCTCGGCGCAAAGTCGCCGGCGAGCACGGGCACTGTGCTCCTGAGTCCCTGCGACGCGAGAAACCCGGCCACTCTAATTCGCGGGGCAGCACGCCTGGTGGCGCGGACAATGCGCCGCGCAGCGAGCGCGAACAACACCGCCAATCCCGCCAGCAAAGATATCAATTGGATCGATAAATGGACGCTCGAGACCTAGCTCGTCCCCGCCGACGTACTTGCCGTCTGCATCGAGCACTCTTGTGACTCCGACCAAAAGGTGGAGATACCCCAGAATGACGCCATTCTCGTCGACCACCTTATGCCACCCAGGCACCAGCGGTACCGGCTTCTTTGTTGGCTTGATATGTCCACCATGCGGGTGGACAACCCGCACCAAACACGATGTTGGGTCCCACCGTGTAGGCATTGGCGCTCACCTCCCGCGCCGATGCTGCGGCCCGCCCATCGGTATGCACCCGCACGCCGCTGAAGTCGTGGCTGAAGCGCGGCTCCATAAACGACCGCGTGGCGGGGTCGAGGGGCTGGCCGGGCGAGGACAACACATCGTGGACGATCGGCGGGGCCACGGAGAGGTCGCTGCTGCCAGCGGCGTCGCGCTGGAGCATCCGGTAATCGCGGCGGGGCGTGAGGCCCGGAATGCCGAGGATGTTGCCCGATTGTGCCTGGCGGCCGCGTATGATCGCGTCAAGCTGCCGTTGCTCGGCCGCGCGCGCGGCCGGGGTTTTCGTTCCCTTTTGAAACTTCGCCTGATCAGCAGCCATGCGCTCCGTTTCGGCGCGAGTACGATCAGTATCGCTCGCCTGCGGCTTCTTCGCTGCCTCAGGTTCGTAGACAAATGTGATACCGGCCTCAGTCGGCGCGCTGAGCGGCCCTTTGTAGGTCAGCTTCACCTTCAGGCCCGGAGCGATCTTGGGCAGCTTGATCACCAGCCCCTTTAACGGAAATTCTTCGTTGCGCAGCGCCATCGTGGCGACCGTGCTGGCGGCGATGCCCAGCGTGACGGCCAAACTGGGCAAGGTTGAGACGAAGCCTTCGCCGAACTTCTCGGCCTGGTCGGTTAGCTGTTTGCCCAGCGTCGTTTCCAGGAACGTCTCCGCCCACTTCTCACCCGCTGCGCCAAACCTATCTTCGTTCGTCTCCAGCTTTTCAGACGGCTGTTGTACGTGCTGGTCGTTCTTTGCCTCGTTGAACCCCAGGTCAGGCAGTGAACTGCCAGGGTACTTGCGGCGCTCTTCGGCGCTGGGGTCGCGGGGCGATGGAGCCGAGGGTGGCCCGTCGCGCCGCAGCGCCGGCGCGCTGCTAAGCGTCCGTCCGGGCAGCACCCCCCCGCTGATCACGGCCTCGGCCACACGGTCGGCCTCTTGCTCGTAGCGATCGCCTGGGCGATTGATCGCCAAACTGCTAGGGCTGCGCTGGAGCGCACCTTGCCGATTCTGCGCACACGCGGCACACTCCCCGCCTGCAACCGTGTGATTGCCGCACGCGCACTGGCGCTGCAACAGGCCGCTGGCCGCCGGCTTCTGGATCTGCTGCGCCTTCTGCGCGATCAGGGTGCGGGCGAGGCCGCTCATGGTTTCCTCCCGATGCCGCCGTAGACGCTGCGCGCGATCTGCCCGCCGATCTCAGCCGGGCGCGCGCCTGCGTTGAGCCGGATGGCCGCGGCCGGCACATCGGGCACGGCGCCACCCGCCGGCCACGCCTGGGCGATGCCGCCTTCGGCCAGGCTGTCCGAGGACAGCAAGCGGGTCAGCTCGGCCTCGACCGCCGCCTGGACGCGCGCGCCGCCGCCGGGGCCGAGGGGCAACCCGTCCAGGATGAGGCGCTCGATGTGAACGTGAATTTTCATGGTTTAGATCCCATTGATCGGCCGGTCGAGCTTGCGCATCTCGCCCCGGATCGCTTCCAGCACGATCGGCATGGTGATCAGCGGCGGCTGCTGGCTGGCAGCCATGAACGCCGCGTTGAGCGCAATGTTGTGGATCAGGCCGCCGGTCAGGTTGAGCCGCGCCAACTGGTCGAGATCCAGCCCGGCCACCGGCGCCTGCGGCGGGAAGACCTTCTGCCACATCAGCCGGCGTTCGGGCAGGGCGGGGAACGGGAAGCTGACGATGAAACGCAGCCGCCGCATGAAGGCCGGATCGAGCGCGCTCTTCATGTTGGTCGCCAGAACTGCCAGGCCCCGGTACGCCTCCATGCGCTGCAACAGGTAGTTGATCTCGATGTTGGCGTAGCGGTCATGGCTGTCCTTGACCTCGCTGCGCTTGCCGAACAGCGCGTCCGCCTCGTCGAAGAAGAGGATGGCGCCGCCGTCCTCGGCCGCGTCGAACAGGCGCCGCAGGTTCTTCTCGGTCTCGCCGATGTACTTGCTGACCACCGCGGACAGGTCAATGCGGTACAGGTCGAGTCGCAGGTCGTTGGCCAGCACCTCGGCTGCCATCGTCTTGCCCGTCCCACTTTCGCCGGCAAACAAGGCGCTGATGCCAAGTCCGCGGTTCATCTTTGCCCGGAAACCCCAGCCATCGTACACGCGCAGCCGCTGCCGCACCTGGCCGGTGATCTGTCGCAGCAGCGCCGCGGTGTCCGCGGGCAGCACCAGGTCGTCCCACGTCGCCACCGGCTCCAGCCGCTGGGCCAGCGACTCCAGCCGGGGTCGGCTTGCGCTCCGGCACGCCCGCCACAGACGGTCGGCCACCCCGCCGGCGCCGGCGTCATCCAGTTGCGCTGTCGCGGCAGCCTGCGCGATCGTTGCGGGATCCAGGTTGAACTGAGCTGCAAGGGCCTCGGCGGCAAGGGCAGACGGCGCCTCACCTGCGAACGACCCCAGCGCGCCGGCCCAAAGCTCGTATTGCTCCGCCGCCGTGGGCTGGGCAACCTCGAACGCAGGTATGGACTCGGACAAGCCTGCAATCACCTCCCGCACATCCAGGAAGAAGATGCCGTGGCTGCGCGCCAGCAGTCGTTTCAGGGCCGCCATCTGCGGGCCGACAGGGGCGGTTTCGGACGCGTCGACGTACAACGCCAGCGGCAGGAGGATCGTCTCCCGCTGCCACAGGCGGGCGAAGGTCTCCAGCTCGGCCGGGTTCGCCGGCAGGGTTTCGGCCGACAGGCTGTGGGGTTGCACGCCCAACAGCGCGGCCACCTGCCCGGCAATCAACCGCTTGCTGGCGGCGTGCGGGCCGGTTAACTGGATCGCGGGCAGGCGTCCCGCGGTCGCGGCCCGGCGGAGCTCGCCGGCGATCTCGTCGGCTGCGGCGCGCTGCGATGGCGGCAGCGCGCCTGCGACAGGCTGGCCAGTGCGGCTGTCCATGGGCGTCAGCAGCGGCTCGAGGCGGTCGTCGAGGGTGTTCAGCCCCTTCAGGTAGTGGACCATGCGCTCGTCGGCGCGCAGGGCGCTGGCGATGAGCGGCTGCGCCCCGGGCTGGTTGATCTCGATCAACCGCCAGTAGCGCAGCGGCCGGTCGGGCGCAAGCGCCTCCCAGGCTGGCTCCTCCAGCGCGGCCAGCGCCAGCCCGAACGTGGGATGCGGCCTGGCGGGGTCGTCCTGGGCACGGGCGCACAGCCCGGCCAGGCGCGTGTCCAGCTCCATCCCCGCGCACAGCAGCAGCACCTGCGCCTCGAAGCGCGACAGCCCCAGCCGCTCGCTCAGGATGGCGAGCGCGGGCGGCATTTCGGCGGCCTCCGAGGAGGCATCTTCGGCAGCCTGCATGGCAGCCCGGGCCACGACCATCGCGCGAAGGTGTTCGTCGGAGTGCCGAACTCGTTCGGCGGGCGAGTTGCCAACTCGCCCCTCACCGGCCAGCGACGCCAGGCGGGCGCGCAGCCAGCCCAGGCCCGCGGCCAGGTGGGCTTCGTTGTTCTGCTGCCAGCGCGCCAGGTCTGTCATGTGATCGTCACCTGCGGGCCGATGTACTGGTTGAACGTCGGGCTGCTCGCGACGGTGTCCACTTCCAGTGGGCTTTGGGCGCCGTCCACCTGCACGCGCAGCAGGAACGATCCCGGTGCAAAGCTCGCCGGGATCGGGAAGCTGAGCGTCGCTGCCGGCGGGTCGTCAGCAGATCGTGCAGGCAGAGGGAGCGCCTGGTCGCCGATCAGCAGGGCCACGCGTTGGCCGCTCGCGACCGGCGGCGTCACATCGAGCACGAGCGTCGCCTCGCGGGCGGCCGTCAAGGGCGGGGCAGTGGTGATGCGCGGGGTCAGGACGAACGCTACTACATTGGACTCGAATCCCGCGCCTGGGTGCGCGGTCGGGGGCTTGCCCAGGCTCACCTCGTGGCGAACCTGGAGGGTGTTCACACCCGCGGCCAGGCTGGCAGGCGGCGATACATCAATGCGTTCGTCACTGGTGGGGCTGACGGACACTGCGCTCGCGCCGAAACTCACCACCGTGCTGGCGCCCTTGAGGTTGAACCCCTTGATCGCCAGCGTCCCGCCTGCGAGGACGGCCTGTGGTTCCAGCTCGGCAATGAACGGGCGACGGAAGGGCGTGACCGTGACGACAGGCTGGCGCACAGGGATGGCCGCTGGCACGGGCGCCGTCTCCTGGATCAACACCACGGAAGCAACGTACGCCATAGATGGGCGGTAGCGCGCCTGCAACGCCGACCAGAGCTTCGAGAGCTCCTCGGTGTTCATGGTCTGCGGCGTGAGCTTGATCTGCTCGATCTGGTCGGCCAGGTCGGCGGCCGTGCGCTCCGTCACTGAGGGCGGCATGAGCGCCGCGGTGACGGGCGAATTACCGGTCAGCGTCCTGCGGATGGCCTTGCGCGTCAGCACCGGCGTCTTGTGGAGCAGGAACATGCCGTACCCTAACAGGATTTCAGCGTTGAGATCGTCACGGCCGTACGCGGTGAGCAGGTAGTGCAGATCGAGTGCCAGCGGCGGATTGCTGAGCCGGCCATCGCCCCGGCTGTCGAGCGAGGGCAGGCCGGTGTTGCGCCAGCCGGGGTTCGGCGTCACCTGGTAAAGGAACAGGTTGAGCTGGTTCGGCTCCTGTGCGCCGGTCTCGATGCGATCCGGCGGCAGCGCGCTGACCGTGATGCTGCCCACATGAGCCGCCAGGTCGTGGTTGATCAGGCCGTCGTTGAGCAGGTCCTTCAGAACGGCCGTCACCGCGGCAATAGCAAGTGGGCTGCTCATGGGTTCCCTCGCTCCGTTTTGCGGCGCAGGTATTCTTCCAGAGTCATGATCGGCGACGCCGGACGCCCGGTCGGCTGTGCGGCAGGCGATGTCGTCGCGCGCACCTCGACGCGACCGATGGTCACCTGGATCGTCGGCCCGGCATCGGCCGGCGCCTGCGGAGGGGGTGTCTCCCGAGCCGCGCGCCGCGTCTGCACAGGAACCACACGCGGGCGGGTCGAGCTGACCTCTGGCACAGCCGTGGCCGGCCGCACCGCCGGCTGCGGGGCAAGACCGCCGGCCGCTGACGGTGGCACTACCTCCGGGGCGGCGGGGTGGCTCTGACCCGCTGCATTCGTGGCGGGCGCAGGCGATGCGGGGGCCGGTTCTCGCCCCGCCGCGCGTGGCGCCGACACGCTGACGCCATCCGCTCCGCCGGGGCGTTCCCAGTGCTCAGGCACAGCCCCGGTGGGATTTGAGCGCGGGAGAGCCGGCGCGCCCATCGGCGCACTCCTTTCGGTCTCGATGTCGCGCATCACCCGCCCGGCCAACGGGCTGATCGTGGCGAGATCAGGCCGCCGGGCATCCCTCGCGGCCGGAACCGCAGAGGCTTGTGTGTCGAGCTCAAGCTCTGCCGGCTCCGGCCAGCCTCGGCGCAAGGCGCCGCCGGCCGGGCGCGGCTCGAAACGGGAGGCCACCCGGGGGCGTACCGCGCTTGCTGTGCCCAATGCTTGGGCAGCCAGGCTGCTCAGGAAGTCGTCACTCATCGCTGTTCATCCGCCGATCATGTCCAGGTAATGCTGCCGGCGCTGCGCGCTCAATCCCAGGATGTCCGCCTCGCGCCAGCCGTAGGCCGACGCCAACAGGTGTACCTCACGCAGGGTACGTCCGGCCCAGTCGTCCACCTCGCGCCACAAGAAGGAGGCGATGTCAAAGGGCGCCTGCCACGCATGGACGCAGGCCGGGCAGGTCAGGTTCAACTGCACATCGGCCCCCGGGTCGGCCTCGGCCATGCGCGCCACGATCTCGTCCAGCAAGGCCCCTGGCAATGTGTCGAGCGGTGCGTCCACGCAACGTGCCAGCAACGCCTGGCGGAAAGCCGCCGCATCCGCCACCTGTCCCACCGCCAGCAGGTCGGCGGTATCCGGGGGGCGGAACTGCACCCGGTGGCCCTCATGCAGGATCTCCCCCCCCACCCGCTCATCTGTCAGAGGGGGGGGCGGAGTCCGGATATCGGCCGTCCGGAAGCTGAGGTCCAGCGTCTCGCCGCAGTTGGGGCAGCTTGCCAGCGCCGCCAGATCGGGGCCGAATAGTTGCTGGCGCAGCGCCAACAGCTCGGCGTTGCGTTGACCGATGGTCAGGCGCTCCAGGGCGGCCCGCTCGGCGTCCGGCCTGGCCCATTGCAGAAAGGCCAGCGCCTGCAGCGCCTGGGGCTGGCCCAGGCCTTGCTCCCAGGTGTCAAGCAATCTCGATGCTGAAGTTGGCCGTGGCATCTTCACGCGGCCAGGATCGGTTCACTCGGCTCGGGAACTTCCCGATCGCGTTCCCAGCCCTCGTTCTCCAGTTTGATATGCTGGATCAGCACGGCGTTGGCGTTGGCGTCCAGGTCGGCCTGGGCCTGAAACTCGGAGACCCAGCAGCGGTACACCTTATAGGTCATGGCCAGTTGGCCCGCCTCGTTGTAGATCTCGATGAGGATGTCCTTGCGGAAATCCTTCAGTGAGACCTCGGCGCCCAGACCCGAGCCAAAATTCCAGACCTTATTGGCCCACTGCTCGAACTCGGTGTCGTGGGTCACCCCGCGTTCCAGCGTGATCGCCTCGTACTCGGTGCGGCCCGGCGACTTGCGGGTGCTGCTGGGATCGCCGCCTTCCCGATGCTTGACGACCTCGGTGGTGCGCTTCAAGGAACCGACCTTGCTCACTCCTGCCACGTAGCGGCCGTCCCACTTGACGCGGAATTTGAAGTTCTTGTATGGATCGAACCGTTGCGCGTTGACCGTGAATTGTGCCATGGTGTCCCCCTCATGCCTCGATCTGGCCGGCCATCTGCTGAAGCTTGATAATCACGAACTCTGCCGGCTTGAGCGGGGCGAAGCCGACCAGGATGTTGACGATGCCGAGATTGACATCATTCTGGGTGGTCGTCTCTCTGTCGCACTTGACGAAGTAGGCCTCGCGCGGGGTCTTGCCGGCGAAAGCGCCCTGCCGGAAAAGATTGTGCATGAATGCCCCGGCGTTAAGCCGAATCTGTGCCCAGAGTGGCTCGTCATTCGGCTCGAAGACTACCCACTTCAGCCCGCGGTACAGGCTTTCTTCGACGTAGAGCGCGGTCCGGCGGACAGGAACGTACTTCCACTCATCGGCCATCTGATCGGCGCCGCGCAATGTCCGGGCGCCCCAAGAGATCGTGCCGAAGACGGGGAAACTGCGGATGCAGTTGACGCCCAGGGGGTTCAGCGTACCGTTTTCCCCGTCGGTAAGGAGGTAGGCAACACCCTGTGCGCCCCCCAGGGTCGCCTCGGTGCCGGCTGGCGCCTTCCACACGCCCCGGGTGGCATCAGTGCGCGCATAGAGACCGGCGAGGGCGCCGCTGGGAGCGGTGTTGCGCAGTTTGCCGCCGTTCAGTGGATCGGCGACCGAGATCCATGGGTAGTACACCGCGGCGTTCTTGGACTTGGGCAGCGAGCTGCCGGTGGCCAATGTGCCCATGGCGTCGGGCTTCGTCGTGATCTCCGGCGGGTCAATGATCAAGAACGCTCGCCGCTCCTGGCAGTACGCATCCGCGTCCTGCAGGATGCCTGCATCGCTCACCCCTGGCAGGCACAAGATGTTGAACAGATCAACCGACTCGAGCGCGTAGATGCCTTTGCGCAGGGAACGGTTGCCAATGAAGAGGTTGTAGGCCTCGTCCGCGGTGAAGGCGCTCTCAGTACCGCCCTGCAACATCACGTTCTGCGGTAGCGTGGTCGTGGCCCCGACCAACAGTTTGAGGTTACCGGCGATGTCGCTGCTGTCGGCAGCGCCGCCGACGACGGACGAGCCAGCCCCGCGTGAGCCGGATGTCAGGACAAGCCGGTTGCCGCCACTCACTGAGGCCGTGAAGTCGCGATAAGCGGGCTTGGACGGCTTGAGGGCACGCACGGCCGTCTGAATCCGGTCGGCGATAATGCCCAGCCGGTCCCCAAGGCTGCCGCCTCCAACAGCCGTATTGCCCAGGTTTACGACGGCAGTTGTATCGCCATCGAGACTGATCTTGAAGCTGTTGTGGGTTGGACTGGGGATCGCAGCAGGATCAGCAGCGTTGGCGGGCACATCAGCCGCAACCAACACGTCACCGGTGAGTGTGCCGTGATCGGGCAGCTCCACGGGACGAAGCGTCGCCACGGCATCGGTTTCGGCGCCGCCGTTGGCTGTGCCCAACTTCAGGCGGGCCGAAAGGTCGTTGCGAGCCCCGGGCAGCACACGCACGCTGGAAGCCTCGCCCGCGACGCCGGAGGTCATGCGGATGCGGTTGCCGTCGGGCGCACAGGTGAAGCCGGCCACCAGCGGGTTGCTGCCTGCCGCGGCGGTAACCTTGGCCGTGATCGCGGTGCAGAGGGCGGCCAGCCGTGCGACATCGTTCGCGCCGACCAGGTCGGCGTCGGCGATCTGGACGGGTACAGGAGGGGAGCCGTTGACGGAAACCTGGAACTGGTCGTGGTTCGCATCTTTCAGCGTTGCTACGTCCACCAACGCGCCACCCGAAGCCAGGTCATCGCTGAGACTCGTGCCGGCGCCCAACGCCGCCAGCACGGCGAGGGATGCCACCCGCTTGGCAATCGCCAGTTGTGAGGTGCGCAAGATATTCTCCACGTAGCGGGCATCGTGGCTGTTCATGGAGAGATTCTGGAAGGTCTCGCTGCGGTTCTCATCGGGCGCCTCTTGCGAGGTGTAGCTCAGCGTCAGATTGAAGGTGCTGGCCGGGTTCGCGGTCCTGGTGTCAATGCGCACCTCGATGCCGTTGCCGCTGAAGCCTTCATCCTGTGCTGTGAGCTCCAGGACGTTGGTCAGCGTGCTGTTCTGCAAGATGCGCGCGGCGGGGCCGGCATCCTTGGCCAGTCGCACCACCCACGCTTCGCTGCCGCCATTCGTAAAGAACTGGCGTACCGCGTAACTCAGTTCCGAATTGGCGCTGAGACCGCCGAACCGGCGCTCGAAGTCGCTGAAGCTCAACATGCGAGTGGCCTGATTGATCGGCCCGCGCCGCGCCGAACCGACAAACGCAGTAACGGACGTACTGACCCCTGTGATGGTGCGCACACCACTGGCAATTTCCTCGACATAGACGCCCGGATAGGTCAATGTGCTTGGCATAGGTTATGCTCCCTGGAAAGAATGAACAGAGTATACATAGTATCTCACGTAGGTGAGGCAAGCGGTGTAATAGTTCTTACTTTAGAACCCGTGTGCTTTTCCTCTGTCACCCAAGGCTAGAGAATGTGGAACGTCTACACCAAACCATGTACATTAAACGTATCAAGGGCTGCCTTCTCAGGCGGCCCTTTTTGCTATGTAAAATCAATCGTAATTGCAGACGACAGGGCTGACCGCTTCCGATAGACTACGACCAGAAAGAAAAGTGATCTGCCAGGTTGTTGGCGGAGCTAGTCTTCTCTCGGCAAAAGGAAGGGTAGGAAGGGAAGGGTAGGATTATGGGTATTCTTGCATGGATCGTCGTTGGGTTAATCGCTGGTTGGTTGGCCAGCCAGGTGATGCGCGGTGGGAGTTACGGCGTCATCGGTGACATCATTCTGGGTGTGGTAGGCGCCTTGATCGGCGGTTTCCTGGCCGCCAACCTGCTGAACATGCCGGATGCCGTGAACGGCATCAACGTCACCAGTATTCTCGTCGCCTTTGTCGGCGCGGTGATCCTGATCGCCATTCTGCGGATGGTGTCCGGCCGCAGGCGTTAGTCAAAATTAGCCGTTGAATCTGCATTCTGCAGTTCACCATTTCGTCAATCTGGAGGGAACTATGTCCAAAAACACACAGAAGGCAAAGGATGCCGTTCAAGACGCGAAGAACACCGTCAAAGACGCGGCACACGACGTGAAGAACGATGTCAAGGATGCCGCTCACGATGTGAAGAACAAGCTCAAGGACGCCGCACGCGACACAAAGAGCAAGGTTGAGGATGTCGCTCGCGACGCCAAGCACAAGGTTGAGGACGTTGCTCACGACGCCAAGCACAAGGTTGAGGACGTTGCTCACGACGCCAAAAGCGATGTCAAGGCCGCGGCAAATCGCAGCAAGCGCAGAATCGGCCGCTAAATAGCTCCCCGCCCATGTAGCTCCCCGCCTATGTTATGACGCCCGACGAGGTGGTAGCAACCCCGCCCTACTGCCTCGTCGGCCCGATGCCGCTGCCTGTCTACTCAGGGGCCGTCCTATATGTGATTTATCAATAGGAATGTACACGGGTCGTGCCTAGTGAAGGACGCCCCGGGAGAGGGCAATCATGATCGTACAAAATGCTTCGCAGGTTCACAAGATAGTTGGGATACACGCCGATTCGCGGCAGATAACACCCATGCGGGTGATGTTCTGCCTGGCGCTTTGCGCCCTCATCGGCAGCATGGCGCCAATCGCGGCCGCTTCGCATCGTGATGCGACGGTTCCGCAACAGGCGGGCACACCCGCGCTCGATGCGCCACAGGCCACGTATCGTTACACCAGCCAGACAGATGGCACCACGCAGGTGCAGCGCAGTACCGATGGCGGCCGCACCTGGGCGGACGCGGGCATGGTCCCTGAGCGTGTGTTGCAGTTGGTGTCCAACCCTATGAACGACACCGTGGTGTTCGCCCGCACCGGCGCCAACCTCTGGCACAGCGAGACCGGTGGCGTCAACTGGGCAAGCGTGGCCTCGCTGCCCGGCCGGCCGCTGGCTCTGGCGATGACCGGCCATTCCGACCCATCGGGCCTGCTCTTCCTGGGGACCGATACCCAGGGTCTCTATACCAGCCTCAATGGCGGCGAGACCTGGCAGGCGGCCGGCGGCAGGCTGTCTCAGGTGGGGGCAGGCTCGCTCGCGATCAACGCCCTCGCGGTAAGCCCTGGTGATGAGCAGGTCGTCTATGCGACCGCAACGTTCAGCATGGCTACTCCCCAAGGGCTGCACAGCATTCAGCTTGCGTTCATCAGTGTTGACGACGGCCGCCATTGGTTTGAAATGACGCCGGCACAACATCTTGACCAATCCATCGCGCAAATGACCCCGCTCGTTGGCCCGCTGCTCGCCGTCCTGATTCCAACCCCTCACGGAACTCAGGTGGTTGGTTTGGACGTAGGCCTCGCGTTCGCGACCGGGCTGTCTGACCCCGACCCCGGCATGCGTGCCGCGACCGCTCGCGCCATAGGCTTCTCTCATGATCGCGCGCTGCTGCCTATCCTCCTGCTGGACCTGCGCGATCCTGACCTGCTTGCCGGCGATCAGGTGGCTGAGGCCATCGGCCGGTTAGGCGATGCAAGCGCCGTGCCCTTGCTCATGCCTGCCCTGTCTGATACCGACGAGATCATCCGCGCCCGCGCGGCCACGGCCCTGGGCTGGCTGCATGCTGAAGAAGCGATCCCGTCATTGAGCGCCATGCTGCGACACGATGGGCCCTGGGCCAGCCGGCACGCGGCCGAGGCGTTGGCAACCATCGGGACCCCTGCGGCGATGGCCGGCCTGACGGCGCCGCTTGCCGACCAACCGATGACGCCGGCGCGTCACGCGGCGATGGGTGCCCTTGAGAGGGCCGGCCAACCCGCCGTGGCCGCAGTGGTGGCCGCCCTGAATGATTCGAGCGCCGTGGTGCGCACGAATGCCGCAGAAATGCTCGGTTGGCTGAAACCTGCGAGCGCGGTGGCCGATCTGGCCCGCCTGCTCTCGGACCCGGATCCCGCGGTGCAGGCCCAGGCCGCTTGGGCTTTGGGTGAAATCAATACCGAGCCAGCACGCCTGGCGCTCAATCCGGCGCCGGTTGCACTGCTGGTCGCACCAGTCCTGCCGGCCGTGTTGCCCCGTGCCATTGCCGATGTCCCGGCCGACACCTGGACCCTGACGGCGATGGTAGCCTTGTTGGTGCTCGGGCTGCTCGCCATCGTACTGATTTGGAAGGGACCGCGGCCGACATCGCACCTTGGGCATACGTGATCTGCCGTAATGACTTGAACTGGCGGAACTGCTACAGGGAATGTTGAACGCCGAATTATGGAGCATAGGGATGTGCAAAGGTCAAGGCGCCTGGGGGAAATGGTGAAAACTGAGTGGTCATCTACGAAGCCACGGTCCATGCCGAGAACGACCCATTGGCCGTGGCTGGTGGCCGCAATTCTTGTGCTTGCCGGCGTGGTGGTACGAGAGACCGTCGTGCGCGCAAGCAGCGCCACGTCGAGTGCAGCCATGGCGCAGGAAATCAACACAGCGTCGGCTCGGCTGACGCTGCGCGATGGCATTGCCGGGTATGAACTCGATTACCCGGCCGGCTGGCGGGTGGAAGCGGACGAAGGCTGGCTGACGACCCTCTACTCCTACCCGGCCACGACTGAGGTGGGCACGGTGCAGGCACCGCAGAGCAAAATCGAGATTGTGCCCGTACCCGACGTTTCCGCAGAAGGTCGCGCCGGCGTGACCATCCTGGCGCATTTGGCCGCACAGTTGATGCAGGCGCACGAGGGCGCGCCCCCCGCCTTGCGTCAAACAGCCATTAATGGCGTGCCCGCGGTGCGCGCCGACATCGTCACCTTCAGCGGCGAGCCAGCGCGCGTCATCCTGATCGTCCTGGACGGACAGGCCCTGCAATTCGTCGGCTACGGCGATTTGGATGCCTTTAGCGACATTATGTCAACATTAAGACAGGCGCACCCCGTGGTATAGGAGGAAAAACGTATGTCGAACACCGAACAGAAGCTCAAGGACACGGCACACGACGTGAGGAACGCCGTCAAGGACACGGCACACGACGTGAAGAACGCTGTCAAGGACACTGCGCACGACCTGAAGAACGCTGTCAAGGACGCGGCGCACGACGCCAAGGCCAAGGTCCGGGATGCAGACACGGCGCACGATGCCGAAGACAAGGTCCAGGATGCGGGCATGGCGCGCAACGTGAAGTACGCGGTTCAGGACGCGGCGCACGACGCCAAGATCGCCGCCCAGGATGTGGCGCACGACGCCAAGATCGCCGTCAAGGATGCGGCGCATGATACGAAGAGCAGAGTCCAGGATGCGACGGATGATGCATCAAGGTACATTGTCACCAGCGTCCTGTTGACCTTCCTCGGCGCAGTGGTCTTAATTGCGCTCCTGCGCTTGATATCCGGCCGCAGGCGTTAGCCAGGGCGCGGACTATAGCGCGAATCGGGCTGCGGGACATCGCCAAACGGTGTCTGCGGCATGGCAAATCGAAGTTTTCACAAAGGAGGTGTTCCAATGTTATGGACGATTGTAGTGATTCTCGTGGTTCTGTGGCTACTAGGTCTGGTAGCCAACATCGGCGGTGGGCTGATTCACATTCTGTTAGTGGTCGCCCTGGTCGTCATGGCGGTGAATCTGTTGCAGGGCCGCCGCGCATTAGGGTAAACATGAAAAGTGACTGTCCTGTCTGTCCTTTCGAGCAGACAGAACAGTCATCACGTCAGGAGCAACCATGAGCGATGAAACCAGGATCCAGGGCATGGGCGCGATCCCTCACGCAGGGGGGGTCGCCTTTCGCGTCTGGGCCCCTTATGCGCAGCAGGTCGCCGTCATCGGATCATTCAACGAATGGGACGGTGGCAAACACCCCATGCAGGCCGAGGAGAACGGCTCCTGGTACGCCAACGTAGCCGGGGCGCATGTCGGCGATCAGTATAAGTTCCTGCTGACCACCGTGCAGGGCGAGTTCAAGCGCATTGACCCATATGCCCGCGAGGTAACCAATTCGGTCGGCAACGCCATCGTCCACGACCCGAGCTTCGACTGGGCGGGGGACGACTTTCAGCTCGCCCCCTGGAACGAGCTCGTCGTCTACGAGCTGCATGTCGGCACATTCAACGAGGTAGACGACAATGTCCCCGGCAAGTTTGCCACGGTGTCGGCCCGGCTGGAGCATCTGAGAAAGCTCGGCGTCAACGCAATCCAGATCATGCCGATCGCCCAGTTCGCAGGAGAACGGTCGTGGGGTTACAACCCTTCGCACATCTTTTCGGTGGAGACCGATTACGGCGGCCCCCTGGGGTTCAAGCGGTTCATCAAGCGCGCCCACGAGAACGGCATTGCGGTGATCCTCGACGTCGTTTACAACCACTTTGGCCCAAGCGACCTCGACCTTTGGCAGTTCGACGGCTGGTCCGAGAATGGTCGCGGCGGCATCTACTTTTACAACGATGACCGGGCGCGCACACCCTGGGGCGATACCCGGCCCGATTACGGACGCGGCGAGGTGCGCCAATTTATCCTCGATAACGCCAGCATGTGGCTCGACGAATACCACGTGGACGGCCTCCGTTTCGATGGCACGGTCTACATTCGCACCCCGCATGGCCCCGGCAGTGCGGATCTGCCCGATGGCTGGAGTCTGCTCCAGGCGATCAACACCCTGGTCGAGCAGAAATACCCCGGCCGGATCACCATCGCCGAGGACTTGCAGAATAACAAATGGCTCACCAAGGACGTTGATGCCGGCGGCGCCGGGTTCGGCTCGCAATGGGATGCCAACTTCGTCCACCCCATCCGCCAGGCGGTGATCACCCCCCAGGATGAGCAACGCTCGCTGGCCGCTATTCGCGATGCGATCTGTTATCGCTACAACGATGACGCATCTGACAGGGTCATCTACAGCGAATCGCACGACGAGGTGGCAAGCGGCCAGGCGCGCGTGCCGCAAGAGATCAATCCGGACGACCCCGAAGGCTGGTACGCGCAGAAACGTTCGACGCTGGCCGCCGCGCTGGTCTTTACGGCCCCCGGCATTCCCATGCTCTTTCAGGGTCAGGAATTCCTCGAAGGCGGGTGGTTCCGCGACACGGTTCCGCTTGACTGGGACCAGAGCGACGAGTTCCGCGGCATCGTTCGGCTCTATCGCGACCTGATCGGGCTGCGACTCAACCGCGACGGTTTCACGCGCGGCCTTTGCGGGCAGTCTATCCGGGTCTTTCACTTGCACGACGAACGCAAAGTCATCGCCTTCCACCGTTGGGATAAGGGCGGCCCGGCGGATGACGTCGTGATCGTCGCCAACTTTTTCCGCGAGCCACAGGATGGCTACGTCATCGGCTTCCCGGCCGCAGGGATCTGGAAGCTGCGTTTCAACAGCGACTGGCGAGGCTACAGCGAAGCCTTCGGAGATCATTCAAGCGCCGATGTGGTTGCCGAACCGGGCGAGTACGACGGTTTTCCCTGCCACGCGGCGCTTTCGGTTGGCCCCTACAGTGTGCTGATCTTCTCGCAATGAATGAAGGGATGAAGGAATGAAGGAATGAAGGAATGAAGGAATGAAGGAATGAATGAATGAAGGAATGAAGGAATGAAGGACTGCATTAGTGATAGGAGATTGATTCGATGCACAGCAATGACCAACAGCACCGTACTCTTCTGCAGAGTATTGCCCACAGGGCAATGATCGAACGCGGGTTACTTCCCGACTTTTCGGCCGCGGCGCTGGCCGAACTGGACAAGATTCAAGCGGCCGCAGGGGCAACGAACGCTGAGTCAATTCGTGACCTGACCGATCTCCTGTGGGCCTCCATTGACAACGACGACTCGCGCGACCTGGATCAGCTCACTGTCGCTGAGACTCTCCCCGGAGGCAACGTCAAGATTCGTGTGGCCGTGGCTGACGTGGACGCGCTGGTGAAGGACGGTTCGGCCATTGACGAACACGCGCGCACAACACGACCTCGGTTTATACGGCGGCCGAGATTTTCCCGATGCTGCCTGAGGCGCTTTCTACCGACCTCACCTCCCTGAATTTCGCTGAGGAGCGCCTGGCCGTGGTCGTGGAGATGGTGGTCGGCGCGGACGGCGCTCTGCTGGGATCGGATATCTATCGGGCGCGCGTCCGCAATCACGCGAAGCTGGCCTACCACAGCGTGGCGGCCTGGCTGGAGGGGAACGGCGCTCTCCCCGATGGGATTGCGGCCGTCAAGGGCCTGGCGGAGAACTTGCGCGTGCAGGATCGGATCGCCCAGAGCCTGAAGAATCTGCGGCATGTCCATGGGGCGCTGAGCCTGGAAACCATCGAGGCGAAACCGGTCTTCGATGGCGACCGTATCCGTGACCTTGAAGTAGACGAGAAGAACCGCGCCAAGGAGCTCATCGAGGATTTCATGATCGCAGCCAACGGCGTGACCGCCCGCTATCTCGCGGCCAAGAAATTCCCTTCGATCCGCCGCGTGGTGCGCACGCCCAAACGTTGGGATCGGATTGTCGAGCTGGCCCGCGAACAAGGAGCCAAGCTGCCCGACACCCCGGATTCGGCAGCGCTGGATAAATTCCTCGTCACGGAGCGAGCTGCCGATCCACAAGGCTTCCCTGACCTCTCCCTCGCGGTGATCAAACTGCTGGGCGCGGGCGAATATGTCGCCGAACGACCCGGCGACACGGCCCCAGGGCACTTTGGTCTCGCGGTTAAGGACTACGCCCATTCCACCGCCCCGAATCGCCGCTATCCCGATCTGATCACGCAGCGCCTGTTGAAGGCCGCCATCGCGGGCCGAGCGGCGCCCTATAGCTATGCTGAACTGGACGTCCTGGCCAAACATTTCACCGCAGAAGAGGACGCCGCTAACAAGGTCGAACGGCAGGTCGGCAAATCCGCCGCGGCGCTCCTCCTCGAATCGAGGATCGGCGAACAGTTCAATGCGATTGCCACAGGCGCTTCCGACAAGGGCACCTGGGTCAGGCTGCTCACCGTCCCTGTCGAAGGAAAGGTGATGAGCGGGTTCGAGGGCGTGGATGTCGGCGACCGGATTCGCGTGCAATTGGTTGATGTGGACGTTGAGCGCGGCTTTATTGATTTCAGGAAAGTCGGTTCATCAAGACGTTGATGATGAAGTGTGGGCCCCTTGTTGGGGGTGCAGAGTTGGCTGTGAAAGGGAGGTAGCGCTCGTGGATTTGCCGACATTCAGACGTATTCCGAGACATGTGGCGTTCATACCCGATGGCAACCGCAGATGGGCACAAAACAGAGGGTTGCGCAAAGAAGAGGGTTACGCCTCCGGTCTGGCGCCAGGGTTCCAGCTCTATGACATTTGCCGAGCCCTCGGAATCGAGGAGTTGACCGTCTACGGATTCACAAGCGACAACACAAAGCGGCCTCCCGAACAGACGGCTGCGTTTCGGCAGGCGTGCGTGGATGCTGTAGCCGGGCTTTCTAAGCTGGACGCTTCGCTACTGGTAGTGGGAAATGATGACTCGCCGCTCTTCCCTCCCGAGCTGAAGCCCTACAGGACCCGGCAGGGACTCGGCGACGGCACGCTAAAGGTCAATTTCCTGGTGAACTACGATTGGCGCTGGGATCTGAGCGAGGCTGCGACAAAAATGAGCGGCGCCACCGGCGGCAAGCGAAAGTCATTTACGGAATGCATCGGTTCGGCGGAAGTATCAAGAATTGACCTTGTGGTGCGCTGGGGAGGCCGCAGGCGGTTGAGCGGTCTGTTGCCCGTGCAGGCGGTATACGCGGATTTCTACATCATAGATGACCTCTGGCCGGACTTCAAACCGGAGCACTTCTTCGATGCATTGCGGTGGTATGAGTCGCAGGATGTCACGCTGGGAGGATAGTTTGGGCGCCCCCCCCCCCCCCGGGCCCCCCCCCCCAAAAAACCCCCAACCCCCCCCCCCAACCCCCCCCCCGCCCCCCCCCCCGGGCGGGGAAGGACGAGCGAACACTTCAGCGCCGGAATAGAGAAATCCATGCCTAAAAACGCATATGACTTGATCGTCATCGGCTCAGGCGGCGCGGGCAGCACTGCGGCCACGACCGCAGCAGGGTTGGGCAAGCGCGTCGCGTTGATCGAACGCGATAAGCTTGGCGGCACGTGTCTGAATTATGGCTGCGATCCAACCAAAACGCTGTTGCACACTGCGCACACGCTGTACCACGCACGGCACGCCGCCGTGCTGGGTTTACGCATCCCGAAAGCCGAAGCCGATTGGGCAGCGGTACAGGCGCATGTGCGGCAGGTGCAGGAAACCATTCGCGGCGGCACACCCGAACAGGCCCGCGCGGGCATCACGGCGCAAGGCGTTGACCTGTTCATGGGCGAAGCGATGTTCACGTCACCGCATGAAATCCGCGTAAACGGCGAGATCGTACGCGGGGAGCGCTTCGTCATCGCGACAGGCACAACCGCCTTTGTTCCGGATATCGAGGGGCTGGCAGAGGCCGGCTACATGACCAACGTGGAAGCCGTGTCATTGCCCGAACTGCCGAAGCGCCTGGTAGTGATCGGCGGTGGCCCCATCGGCCTGGAGTTCGCGCAGATGTTCAGCCGCTTCGGCGTGCAGGTGGTGGTGATCGAGCGTGAAAAGCAACCCTTGCCACGCGAAGATCCCGAGTTGGCGATGGCGCTTTGTGCGCAGCTTACCGCCGAGGGTATCCGGCTGGAATTTGGCGCCGAGATGCGCTGCGGCGAAATCGGCGAGCACGGCAAATGTATCCACATCCACGGTGAAGGGGGCAAAGAAGAGGATCTGATGGCCGATCAGCTATTGGTGGCGGTGGGGCGGCAACCCGCTTTGGACGCGCTCAATCTTGCGGCGGCCGGTGTCCAAACTACCGCAGGGGGCATTCCGACCGACGCGACCTTGCGCACGAATGTACCGCACATCTGGGCCGCCGGTGATATTACCAGCCGTTATCAATTCACCCATGTCGCGTCCGATCAAGGCGAACTGGTCGCGCACAACGTGTTTGCCCAGGAGCCGCAAGCGTTCGACGATCGCGTCATCCCCTGGGTGACATTCACCGATCCCGAACTCGCCCGGGTCGGCGCCTCGGAGGCAGACTTGGTAGAGGCCAAGATCGAATACCGCGTGGGGCGCGTGCAATTCAACAAACTCGATCGCGCGATCGCCAACAATCAGACCTTCGGCAGCGTGAAACTCCTGGCGGATGCGGATGGCAAGCTGCTCGGCGGGCATATTCTCGGCGCGAACGCGGGCGATCTGATTGCGCCCGTAGTCTACGCGATGCGCTTCGGCCTGACGGTTAAGATGCTCGCTGAGGCGATGCTGCCGTATCCGACGATGGCGGAAGCGGTGCGCTGGGCTGCCGCTCAATTCTGAGGGTTGTTCCTTATGTCCTTTGTCCAAGTAGAGTAAACGGAGGAAAATCTTATGTTCCCGATCGGTGATGATAATAGCGCTCGCAGGACTTTTCCGGTGGTCACTTACGTTTTGATCGCCCTGAACGTCCTGTTCTTCTTCGTGGAGCTGAGCGGGGGCGATCCCTTTATCGAGAAGTGGGCTTTCGTACCGGCTCGCTTCCTTGCCGATCCCGGCGCCGGTCTCCTGACCTTCTTCACGGCCATGTTCATGCACGCCGGGTGGGTTCACCTGGCAGGCAACATGCTTTACTTGTGGATCTTCGGCGATAATGTCGAAGACCGCTTCGGGCACCTCAAGTTCATCATTTTCTACCTGCTCTGTGGGCTTGCGGCAACGTTTGCCCAATTGGCGTTTAGCGCCGGATCAAACGTGCCGAATTTGGGCGCCTCGGGAGCGATTGCGGGCGTGCTCGGCGCTTATCTCATCCTCTTCCCGCAGGGAAAAGTGAGGGTGTTGATGGGCAATCGCGTGATGCCAATGCCCGCGCTGATCGTCATTGGGCTGTGGATCGTGCTGCAGTTTTTTAGCGGCATCGGTTCTATTTCTAATACGGCAGATACGGGCGGCGTGGCTTACATGGCGCACATCGGCGGATTTGTCGCACGCCGTGCGTTGACACTCTTGTTTCGGTCGAAAAATGCAATTGCCTGATAAGTCCAGGCGTATCTCAGACATTCACAAAAGGTAGGGAAAGCATGGCACTCTATCCGTCTTCACAACCGTATCAATGGACATTTCGCCGCGTCATGTGGGCGACTCTTGTTCTCGTTTTTGTCGCGCTTGGCTTCTGGCTTCTCTATCGGTTCAACCAGGTCATTTTTATCTTGTTTGTCGCCATCGTGATAGGCACGGTAATCAGGCCGCTTGTAACCTGGTTGCACCGGCGGGGACTCCCCCGGATGGTGGGGGTCATTCTTGTCTACCTGCTGCTGCTCGCCTTGGTCATCAGCTTCATGCTGCTGTTATTCCCGGTGATTGTCGAGCAAGGGACAACGATTGCCGCCGCGGTGCCGGGTTACTACCAAAGCCTGCGTGAGTGGATGGTTCATTATCCGAATCAATTGATCGTGCGCCTCAGTGAGTTCCTGCCGGCGACCCTACCAAGCCTGGCGCCGACACAACAAACGGGACAGCAAATGCTGGCTTCGGCAGGGCAAGCGTTCGGTTATGTGGCATCGGCGGCCAAAGCCATTTTTACCGCCATCGTCATTCTGCTGTTGGCCTTTCACTGGACGCTCGATGGGCCGCGAACCATTCAGTCCTTGTTGCTGCTGGTTCCAAAGGGCCAACGCAAGAGCACTAGCGAACTGATCTCGGCCATGGAAACTAAGGTTGGTTTCTTCATGGCCGGACAAGGCGTCCTTTGCCTGGTCATTGGCATCATGGCGCTGGTTGCCTATCTGCTCATCGGCTTGCCCAATGCCCTGGTGCTGGCGCTGGCGGCGGGCGTGCTGGAGGCCGTACCGATGGTTGGGCCGCTGCTTGGCGCCATTCCTGCGGCCGTCATTGCCCTATCCATCTCGCCTTCCAAGTTGATCTGGGTGATCGTCGCCACGATGATTATTCAGCAGCTTGAAAACAGCGTGCTGGTGCCGCGCGTCATGCGCAGGGCAGTGGGAGTTAATCCATTCGTCTCCTTGCTGGCGTTCTTTGCCTTTAGCTCGCTACTCGGCATTGCCGGCGCGCTCATGGCGATTCCCATGGCCGCCATTCTGCAGCTCTTACTCGAGCGTTTCGTCTTCCATTCAGCAGCGATGGAGCCGGAGGTCTCTCCTGGCCGCGATTATGCCAGCCGGCTGCGCTATGAAGCGCAAGACCTGGCCCAAGACCTGCGCAAGCAGGCGCGGCTCAAGAAAAGAGGCTCGGACCTCAGGGTCAAGCAGATTGACCAGGTGATGGATGAGATCGAGACCATTACGACCGACCTTGACGCGCTGCTGGCGCAGGTCCGACCTTCAGGTGCATCATGACGAAACAAGTGGTAGGATTCGGCGCGGCCGTTATGACGACCCTGCTGGCGCTGGTGGTGCTGTGGCAGTTCCGTATTGTCGTCGTTTACGTGTTGATCTCGCTAACGCTTGCGGCCGCGGCGCGCCCATTGGTTCAGCGCCTGGTCGGACGAGGCTTTGTGGTGCGCGTGGCCTGGATTCTACTGGTCCTGGTGGCCCTGGGCAGTTTCGGCTTCTTGCTCTTCCTGACCGGTGAGGCCGCGATCAATGAGATTCAACTGTTGGCTCGTACGGTGTCGGTGCAGGATGAGTGGAAGCTGCCGGTCTGGCTGGAGGGCAGCTCGTTCCAACTGGCGCTGGCGGGGCAGTTGCCACCGCCAAGTACGCTCTTCGAAGCGGTGACCGGCAGCCAGGGGCAGCTCGTGCTGCCGGCCCTGTTTGGCTTCACGCAGGGCATTGGCGGCATCGTAAGCGGCGTACTCGTCATTCTGTTCTTGAGCATCTATTGGATGATCAATCAGATTCATTTTGAACGACTCTGGCTCTCGTTGCTGCCGTCTGGCCAGCGCAAAGAGGCGCGTGGTGTTTGGCGGACCATCGAGCCTGACATCGGCGCTTACCTGCGCGGCGAGGTCGTCCAGAGTCTCCTGGCGGGACTGCTGTTAGCCTTTGGTTTCTGGCTGCTCGGATCCCCATACCCAGTGCTCTTGGCGCTGGCTGGCGCTCTGGTCTGCCTGATACCCGTGGTTGGAGTAACCCTGGCGGTCATCACGGTACTTTTGGTCGGGCTGTTGACCAGTGTGCAGCTCAGTCTGTTTACGGCTCTCTATGCGCTCGTCGTCTTGACTGCCCTGGGCGCATGGGTCAAGCCGCGGCTTTTCAACCACCGATGGGATAATCCCATTTTAACCGTTGTTCTGCTCATTGCCCTGGCAGACGCTTTCGGCCTTGTCGGCATCATCGTCGCGCCCCCATTATCCGTGGTCTGCCAAATCTTGTGGAGCCGCCTGGTCAGCCGCCGCGCGGTTTCTGGGGCGGCGGCCCAGGTTTCAGACCTCAAAGAGCGGCAAGAACGCCTGTGGGCTACGATAAGGGCCATGGAAGGGCCGTCTCTGCCCTTGGTGACCAGCAGCATGGAGCGGCTTACCCAACTGATGGTGAAAGCCGAACCGATTCTGCAAGCGGCTCTGCCGGCTGAACCGTCCAAGCTGTTATTACCCGTTGCGCCTCAGCCCGAACAGGGAGCGTAAAATGGCCGCACTCAAAATGCCCAGAGAATTCACACTGCTTTGGCAGCGGGTCATCCGCCGCGCGCACCAGTTTGATCAGCGGACGAACGGCTGGTTAGGGATGTTGGCGGGCGCAGCCGGGGAAGCCTTGAAGCCTGACTCGGCGGTTACGGCCGCGGCGATTGCCTACTTTGCCCTTTTCTCCCTGTTTCCCCTCACCCTCCTGAGCATTTCTATTGCCAGCTTCACCCTGGGCCCGTTGATGGACCAGCATCTCGTCGTACAAAAACTCGAGTTCATTACACCTGCCCTCGGCCAGTTGGTAGGCCCCAATATTGACGAGATCGTTCGGGCGCGCGGGCCAGTGACCAGCGTCGCGCTCGTTGGCTTGATCTGGTCTGCCTCGACCGTTTTTTACACGCTTACCCAAACCTTGAATGGAATTTGGGGCAATAAACAAAGTCGGCCTATTTGGAAGCGGCGCGGTCTGGCCATCCTGTTTGTCCTCGCCTTCGTTGGCCCGGCTCTCTTCCTGGCTTCGTTTGCCAGCAGCCTGCTTGCCAACTTCCGCGCCTGGTTGCCTGACTCCATCATTCCGATCGGTGGCAGTATCAGTTTGGTATTGGCTATCTCGCTCGATGTGGCCTTATTCATGGTGCTCTACATCATGCTCCCGCATGCAGCTTCGACCTGGCGCGAGATTTTACCCGGCGCGATCGGGGCCGGCCTGCTCTGGGAACTGGCCAAGAAAACCTTCTTGTTCTTTGTTTCCACCTACATCTCCGTTTCGAACCTGGTTTATGGTTCGGTGGCAGCCATTGTCGCGATCCTGACGTGGGCCTACCTGAGCGGCGTTATCTTTCTCTTTGGCGCTTACTTGAGCGTCTCCTATTACCAGCGGAGGCAGCAACAACATGAAAGAAGTTCATGACCAGAGACCTCGCTCCACGGGTAAACGCCGCATGAGGGTCATGCTGATCTTCAATCCCAGTGCGGGGGCAACCCGAGGATCGCCTATCGAGCTCGTGGATGTAATCCACGAGATGCAGACCTGGAAGCTCGTGCCGGATACCTTCCTGGTCGAAGCCGGCTGCGACCTGCCAGGAGCGATTCAGGATGCCCTCGGTCGGGGGATCCGCCTCTTCGTGGTCTGCGGCGGTGATGGCACCATTTCCGCCGCGGCCAGAACCCTGGCCGGTACACGCGGCGCCCTGGGGATCATCCCCAGCGGCACGCAAAACAACACAGCCCTCAGCCTGGGCATCCCGACCGATCTACCGGCCGCCATCGCCATCCTGCGCACGGGCCGCCGCATCAAAGTGGACGTTGGCATGGCCGCGTGCGGCAACATGAACACGCCTTTCCTGGAAGTTTGTTCGGTGGGGCTGGTTTCGACGCTCTTCCCCTCGGCCGACGATGTCCAACACGGCAATCTGGCGCGGGCCCGCGATTTCCTGACCACACTGGTCAGTTCCCCGCCAGCCGAGATACGCCTGGTGCTGGACAACAAGCAAGAAGTCCGCAATCTGGGCCACGTGGTCCTGGTCTCCAACATGCCTTTTATCGGCCTCCATTATCAGGTTGGCTCTGCAGCCTCGTTCAATGACGGCTTGTTGGATGTGCTCTTCTTTGCCGACCTATCCAAGCTGGACCTGCTGAGCTATGCTTTCCAGGGGGTGGGCGCCGGTAAGCCGGAAGACCCACGCATCGAGCACTACCACGTGCGCCGGGTGGATATTGACACCCAGCCTGCCATGCCGATCATGGCGGATGGGAACGCGCTAGGAGAAGGGCGGGTGCGGATCGAAGTGCGGCGACGCGTTCTGGCTGTGATGGTCGGCCAGCCGGCGCCCGGCCCCAGCGAGAGTGAGGCACAGACGCATGCAGCCGCTGGATGACATGCGCTTACCTGGAGATCAGAACCCTGGCGCCTGGCGGCGTCTGACCCTTTGGGTGGGTCTCAATCGCCCGCTTGCCTGGCTGGTCGCCCTCACGGCCGGCCTGTTGCTGTTCCTGGCATGGCTACCTCCCTACGTGCGGATGTTTTTTTGGCACCGCCTGCAGGCCCAGCCCATCCTGGCAAGTATGACCGTGGGCTTTAGCTTGCTGACACTCTCGCTGCTGTGGTCCACCGGCCAGCGTATGGACGCCTGGACTTTCCTGTTCTTCAATGTGCGTGGGCGCCACCCGCCCTGGCTCGATACGTTGATGTGGAGCTTCACCCAGATCGGCAACGGCATGGTCGCCACGGCGCTTGCCTTGGTCCTGTACTTTGCCGGGGATCGTCTGCTGGCTTACGAGCTTATCTTGGGCACGTTGACGTTGTGGTTGGTGGTCGAACTGGTGAAACTGCTGGTGCGCCGGAGACGACCTTTCATCCGGCTGTCCCAGGCGCGTATTGTCGGCCAGCGGGCCGGTGGCCGTTCCTTTCCGAGCGGGCATACCAGCCAGGCCTTTTTCATAGCGACGCTCGTGGCCGGGTACCTCCACGCGGGCGTTTGGGCGGTGTGCCTGCTCTACGCGAGCGCGTTGCTGGTGGGCATCACGCGCATGTACGTGGGGGCGCACTACCCACGGGACGTGCTGGCGGGAGCCATCCTGGGCAGCGCCTGGGGTCTGCTGGGGGGGATCATCGGTGGGTATGCCTTGTGAGGCAGGAGATACAACGAACATCATACAACAAAAGGCATAGGGCCGCTCAAAAGAACGGCCTTTTTGCTACAAAAAACCTGGCGTTTGCGCTGATGACAAGACGGCGCGCTAGTGCTATGCTATGTATGGAAGAGATGATGACGAATGATCACACAGGAGAAGCACAATGGAAAACCATAACCAAAATGTCGAACATGAGAACAACGTCCAGGAGCCGGTGGGCTTTTGGAGCGGTATGCTGGCTGGATCACTGATCGGTGGCCTGGCGGGCGCGACGGCCATGCTGTTGCTGGCGCCGCAATCGGGGAAGAGGACACGGGCTAAGCTGCAGAAGCAAAGCAATGAGCTGCGCGAGCAGGCGGCCGATACCGTGGAGGACGCGGTGGACCAGGCCCGCGGCGCCGCCCGCCAGATCACGCACGACGTGCGCAAGCAGGCTGTAGAACTGGAGCAGCGCGGTCAGGCGATACTCGCCGGGGAAAAGGCGCGTTAGCACAGTCTGAAGCCGGACTATCAGGGGATCGGTGAGCCGACGGCTCACCGATCCATCAACATGGATTAGGAGTAGAGAAAATGAAGCGTAGTTTGATTTTGTGTGTCATGGTCTTGGTCGCGCTGGTTGGATTCAGCGCGGACAACAACACAGCCGCCGCCACGGAGGTGAGCATCACCCTCGCACCGGATGCAACGGTACGCATTCCCATCCGATTGTGGTGTCTTGACTTCGACAAACCCTTCCCCGCCGCCATTGATGGCACGATCACTCGCCCATCGGACGCCGCGCTGCTGGCGCTGCAAGCCGCGCTCGCACGTGGGGCGACCGAATCGGATTCCTATCAGACTCAATTAGCCATCTGGCGAGCCACTGATGGGGCTTTCCACGATGTCGCCGGCGCCGGCCACGTCTTGGCTGAACAGATCTATAGCGACTCGCTCAAGCTCAGCGTTTCGCCAGTGCCTACCAACACCCTGGAACTAGCGGTCTCCCAGGGCAGCCTCAAGGTCACGATCGAAAACCTCAAGGCGGTCAGCGATGCTGCTCACCCAGAACTGTTGCCCTACAGTGGGACAGCCGACCTCGTGGTTCAGAATACGTCGAGCCAGAACGTCACCTTTATCCCCTTGGACGGCATGGTCTTCAAGCCGGCCAGCGGCACGAACGAGCAGACCACGATCGCGCATCTGGATTCAACGAAGGCGCCCCTCGACTTGCCGCCCACGGGCGTGAACATCCTGCAGAATGTTTGGGGACAATCTCTGGCGCTGCTTTTGCTGGCGTTGGGAGCCTCGGTACTTGGCTTCGGCATGTGGACACGCTCAGCCGGAAAAGATAGCACTGAAGTCGCGCTCAAATAAGCCAGCCAGAAAACGGCTGTTTGTTTCATGATCATCGAGGAGGTATCAATCGTGCTTAAGCCCATTCGTTTGGCAGCGGTCCTGTTCATGGGGATCGCGCTTCTGACGGCAACGGGCAGTCCCTTGTCTCAGAAGGCCACGGCTTCGCGTCCGTCTGGTACCTCCCCGATACTCGTTGCGGCGGAAAGTTACTCGGTTCTGGGTTACTCGACAGTAACCAATACTGGCCCGACCGCTGTGGTCGGAGACCTGGGTGTCTATCCAGGCTCCGCAGTCACTGGCTTCCCTCCGGGAACCGTTGGCCCTCCCGGCCTGATCCATGCCGCTGATGGGCACGCGGCTGCGGCTCAGATTGATAACAGCGCTGCATTCAGCACCCTCGACCAGCCTTGCGATTTCACCTACTCGAGCGGGCAGAACCTGGCCGGTCTCTCGCCTCTCGCGCCGGGAGTCTACTGCGCTCTCGGCTCCTTCGTACTGATTGGAAATCTAACCCTTACAGGGTCATCTGGCGTCTGGATTTTCAAATCTGATTCAACGCTCACGACAGCGTCCGGTTCATCTGTTATCGGCGGCGACCCGTGTAACGTGTGGTGGAGGGTCGGCAGTTCCGCCACTCTCGGTACGGCCACTGAGTTCAGAGGAAATATCCTCGCGTTCGCGTCCATCACGCTGACGAGCGGCGCAAACTTGAACGGTCGAGCCCTGGCGCAAAATGGCGCCGTGACGTTGGATACCAACAACGCCTACCTGAGTTGCCCCGTCGCCCCGACCGAGACGGCGACATCTACGGGTACGCCCACGGCGACATCTACGGGTACGCCCACGGCGACATCTACGGGTACGCCCACGGCGACTTCTACGGGTACGCCCACGGCGACTTCTACGGGTACGCCCACGGCGACTTCTACGGAGACGCCGACGGCGACCGCGACGGCGACCCGCACGGTCACGGTCACGCCCACAGCGACATCGGCCCAGACGGGCACGCCCACGGCGACATCGGCCCAAACGGGCACGCCCACGGTCACGCCCACAGCGACGGCGACGGCGACCCGCACGCTCACGCCCACGCCCACAGCGACGGCGACCCGTACGCCCACGGTCACGCCCACAGCGACATCGGCCCAGACGGGCACGCCCACGGGCACGCCCACGGGCACGCCCACCGCGACCGCGACGGCGACCCGCACGCCCACGCCCACGACAACTGCGACGGCAACTTCTACGAGCACCCCACCCCGACCAACACGCCGCCGCCGACAGCGGTCGAACTGCTCTACTTCATGGTAACCTGGAATGGACAGACTGTTTTGCTGAATTGGGCGACAGCAGAGGAAATTGACAACTATGGCTTCAACCTGTACCGCGCGCGGGTAGACGACTTCTCGCTGGCCCAATTGATCCACTTCGAGCCGTCGGCCATCCAGGGCGGCACTGGTTCCGGCGCGACCTATCGTTATCTCGACATGCCTCCGGTTCAAGGCACATGGTGGTACTGGCTGGCCGACATTGATACCCAGGGCATCCAGACGGTCTACAATCCATCTGTCGCCATCGCCGTGCAGTTCCAGACCCAGATCTATCTGCCATGGATGGGGAAACGCTAGTTCATTAGTCTGTTCATTCACGGAGACGCAAATCGTTGTAGATAAAATCGTGCGTTGCAAAACCGACCTACAACAGATAGACACTGACAAAGGAGAATTCCCATGCTTACAACCATTATCGTGATTCTGATTGTGCTATGGCTGCTTGGATTTTTCGGGCCAAGCCTCAGCTCCAGCATCCCCCGGACGGGCAACCTCATCCATACGCTGCTCGTCATCGCCGTGATTCTGGTCATCCTGACACTGCTAAAGGTGATCTAGGGAGAAATATCACAAGGTCTGGCGCAGTTGATAGCGTCCCGATCTTGCTGGGCCACCCGAAAACCTGCCACCCGGTCAATTGACCGGGTGGCAGGCTTTCGGCCTTGTTGCGTGGGCGCCGGGCGACCCTCGACCGGCTGGCAGAGCGCTTGTGCGAGCACGAAACGGTGAATGGCAGCGAAGTGACGGCCATGCTGGCGGAAGCTGCTGCTGTACAGACCGCTGACACGAGCCACGACCCTATTCTGCGGCGCAACGGTTCACCAAACAGCATACGACAAAAGCAGTAGGGCCTACCCCAAAGCGTAACACGTTTGCTGTAAAAAACCTGGCGTTTGCGCTGATGACAAGACGGCGCCCTGGTGCTATGCTATGTATGGAAGAAATGATGACGAATAATCGTTCGTTTTACCGAGGAGGTATCAATCATGCTTAAGCCCATTCGTTTGGCAGCGGTCCTGTTCATGGGGATAGCGCTTCTGACGGCAACGGGCAGCCCCTTGTCTCAGATGGCTGGCTTCGCGCCGTCGGGTACCTCTCCGATACTCGTTGAGGCGGAAAGTTACTCAGTTCTGGGTTACTCGACAGTAACCAGTACTGGCCCGACCACTGTGACCGGAGACCTGGGTGTCTATCCAGGCTCCGCAGTCACTGGCTTCCCTCCGGGAATCGTCGGCCCTCCCGGCGTGCTCCACGCCGCTGATGGGCACGCGGCTGCGGCTCAGATTGACAACAGCGCTGCATTCGGCTTTCTCGACCAGCCTTGCGATTTCACCTACCCGGACGGGCAGGACCTAACGCCACTCTCTCCTCTCGTACCGGGTGTCTACTGCGCCATCGGCTCCTTCGCGCTGACTGGAAATCTAACCCTCACGGGGTCATCTGGCGTCTGGATTTTCAAATCTGATTCAACGCTTATTACATCGTCCGGTTCATCTGTTACCGGCGGCGACCCATGTAACGTGTGGTGGAGGGTCGGCAGTTCCGCCACGCTTGGTACGGCCTCTGAGTTCAGAGGAAATATCCTCGCCTTCGCGTCCATCACGCTGACGAGCGGCGCAAACTTGAACGGTCGAGCCCTGGCGCAAAATGGCGCCGTGACGTTGGATACCAACAACGTCTACCTGAGTTGCCCCGTCGCCCCAACCGCAACCGCGACATCTACGGGTACGCCCACGGCGACTTCTACGGATACGCCCACGGCGACCGCGACGGAGACCCGCACGCCCACCGCAACGGCGACCCGCACGCCCACCGCAACGGCGACCCGCACGCCCACCGCAACGGCGACCCGCACGCCCACCGCAACGGCGACCCGCACGCCCACGCCTACGCCAACAGCGACGGCAACTTCTACGAGCACCCCAACCCCGACCAACACACCGCCACCGACGGCGGTGGAACTGCTCTATTTCATGGCAAGCTGGAATGGACAGACTGTTTTGCTGAATTGGGCGACAGCAGAAGAAATTGACAACTATGGCTTCAACCTGTACCGCGCGCCAGTAGACGACTTCTCGCTGGCCCAGTTGATCCACTTCGAGCCGTCGGCCATCCAGGGCGGTACTGGTTCCGGCGCGACCTATCGTTATCTCGACATGCCTCCGGTTCAAGGCACATGGTGGTACTGGCTGGCCGACATTGATACCCAGGGCATCCAGACGGTCTACAATCCATCCGTCGCCATCGCCGTGCAGTTCCAGACCCAGATCTATCTACCATGGATGGGGAAACGTTAGCCAGCCATGTTTCGCCTGAAGGAGGATTCCATGAACCGCCATACGTTTATCTACCTTTTCATTAGCCTGTTCGTTGGCCTGACAACAGTTTCGCTGGTCTTCGGCACCCTGCCGCTCGCCATAGCCGACACCTCGATGGCGCCTGTCGGCCTGACCGAAACCTTTACGCCAACGAACACGCCGATCACGCCGACGAACACGCCAACGCTGGCGCCGACGAACACGCCAACGCTGGCGCCGACGAACACGCCAACTCTGGCGCCGACGAACACGCCAACTCTGGCGCCAACAAACACGCCGACACTGGCGCCAACAAACACGCCGACGCCGACGAACACACCGACGCCGACGAATACGCCGATCACCCCAGCGCCGACGAACACGCCAATCACCCCAGCGCCGACGGGCACGCCCATCACTGCGCCAACGGCCACGCCGACGGTATTCGTTGGTTTGCCGATCACCGGCGCGGCTGCTCCCCAGGGCGGAGCTTCTCCCTGGATCCTGGTGTTGATGGCTTTGGCCGTCGGCAGCCTCGGCGTCGTGGCATTTGGCTTGAACAATCGAGCGCACCGCCCCACGCGGCGATAGGATCGCACCAGGCATGTTCCGCATCCGCCGGTGGGTCGTCACCCTGCTGGTTTTCGTACTGGCGTCTGGAGGGGCGGATGGCTTGGCAAGCGCCTTGCCGCCTTCTCTCCATCCCCCGCACGCCTCCCCCGTGGTGGGCGCCCTGGCGGACGGACTGAGCCTGGAATGGCGCGCGGCGCTGCCTGACCTCAGCCGCCGCGCCGACGGGACCGTGGCCGTCAACATCCCCGGTTATGCCCAAACCGATACGCCCGGCGTGCCGCTGTTGCCGTTGACGTCTGCACTGGTGGCCCTGCCGCCGGGCGCGCACCCCACGTTAGAAATCGGCCGGGTAGAAGCAACCGATCTGCTTCTGCCCGGCCCCTTGGCGCTTGCGCCGCGTCCGGCAGGCGTTCAACGCGATGCGGAAGGCCATGTCATCGGCGGTGCTTTTGCCGCAAGCACAGATACCCCTTGTCTCGCAGCGATAGGATGCCCGGAGAAATTTGATCCGCCTGTGACGCTGACCCTGCTTGGAACGTTGCGCGGCGTGTCTCTCGCCCGGCTCTCGTTCCTTCCGGTGCGCCCCATGGCTAACCAACTGCGCGTCACCACGCACATTCACGTTGTGCTGAGATTCAATGCCGGCGAGACGTCGTGGCCGCACCCTTCCGGCCCCGCGCCGGTGGATCCGCTCCTGACGGTCTTGAAACGCCTGGTGATCAATCCAGAGCAAGTCCAGCCTTCCCCATTACCTTCCGCCCCTGCCCTGACCCCACGGCAAACCGGGTCGCCACGTGCCACCCTTACCGTGGCACAGCCCGGACTCGTCGCCATTTCCTACGCCAGCCTGGCCGCGATCGGTTTTCCCCTCGCCGGCCTTGACCCGCAGTTTCTACACCTCACCCGCGCCGGGACCGAAATCGCGATGCAATGGGACGGCAATGGGAATTCGGCTGCCCCCTCGTTCCAAGCGGGTGAACGCCTGCTGTTCTATGCTGACCCCCGCTTCAGCCGGTGGACGAACACCGATGTGTACTACCTCACCGTCGGCGATCAACCTGGCCTGCGCATGACGAGCCGCCCGGCCAATCCCGCGCCTCAACCCGCCGGAACCGCCTGGCTCACGGGGACGGTCGAAATCAACGCCCTCTATACTCCGACCTGTTATTGCGGGCGCCTGCCGCCGGGGCGCGACGGCGATCGCTGGACCTGGGACGATGTGCGCCAGCCGGATCGCGCACACCCCGCCTATTCCTTCGGCGCGTTCCCCGCCCTGGATGCAACTCAGCCCGCGACCGTCACACTCTGGCTCATTAGTTACACCGACCTCCCCAACCTCGCACCCGATCACCGCGTCGATGTTTCTCTCAACGGGTTCGGCTTGGGCCGCATCGAATGGGATGGTCGGCAAGCCATCACGGCCACTCTTCCTGTGGCGCCGGGCGTGCTGGTCGCGGCCAACAATGTCCTCAGCCTGCATCTGCCCGGGGTGGGCAGCGTCGTCGAAGGAATGTGGCTCGATGGGTTTGCGCTGCGCTACGCACGGGGCAATGTCCCCGCCGGATCATCGGTTCTCTTCACGGGGGATGGCGAGCCGCACACGTACAGCCTGGGCCTGACCTCGACCGTCGGCCTGCGCGGCTACGATGTGACGGTCCCGAACAATCCTATCAGCCTCGTCGGGATCGTCCCTGCTCGCATCACAGTGACCGATCCCGTCAGCGGCGGCGCCCATCGCTACCTGCTGACCTCGGCCGTCGTGATTCAACCGCCCGCAGACATGCGCCTCGCCACAGAATTGCAGCCGCTGAGCGGGGCCGACACCCTGATCCTTTCCCCCTCCCCCTTCATACCGGCATTGACCGATTTGATCGCGCTGCGGCAGAGCCAGGGTTTGCTAGTGGCCGTCGAAAACCTGCAGGCGATTTACGACGCGTTCGACGGCCGCCCCACGCCTCAGGCGATTCACGCCTACCTGCAAAACGCCTACATGACGTGGAATCCGCGGCCGGCGTACGTTTTGCTGGTGGGCGACGGATCGTACGACCCCAAACTTTACCGCACCGATTCAAAAGAGTCGTTCCTGCCGCCTTACCTGGCCGACGTGGATCCGTGGATGGGCGAGACCGCGGCCGACAATCGGTATGCACTGCTCGATGGCGGCGCGCAAGGCGGCGGCGACATTCTGCCTGATCTGCTCGTGGGCCGTCTGCCGGTCAACACGATTGCGGAGACACACATCGTCGTGGACAAGATCGTGCGTTACGAAACCTCTCCATTCCCCGGCGCATGGAACAGCAACGTCGTCTTCGTCGCTGACGACGCGGACGACGCCGGGGACTTTGCCGCCGATGCCGATCGGTTGGCCGCGGCCTTCATTCAAGCGCCATTCACCCCCCGCCCGATTTACTATGCGCCGCCAACCACGACCGTTACCGACACGCGTCAGGCCATCCTCACGCGTTGGAACGCGGGCGCGGGGCTGATCTTGTACAGCGGCCACTCGTCGGTGCGCCAGTGGGCCGCCGAGCGCCTTTTTCACCGCGACGATGTCGCCGCGCTGCACAACGCCAGCCAATTGCCCGTCGTCCTGGAAATGACCTGTTTCACCGGACTGTTTCACGAGCCAAGCGGCACGACGCTGGATGAAACCCTGCTGCGCGCGGCGGCGGGCGGCGCGGTTGCTGTCTGGGGGGCGACCGGTTTGGGCGTCGCCACCGGCCACCAGCCATTAGCACAAGGTTTCCTGGCCTCAACCTTTCAACGCCATGAAGGGACCATCGGCGCGGGAACACTCGCTGGCAAGCTGAATTTGGTGGCGAGCGGGTCCGGCGCGCTTGACCTGGTGGACACCTTCACCCTGCTGGGCGACCCAGCCACGAACCTGAACCTGACTCTCGTCCCCTGGACCCACAACGCCTATTTCCCGGTCATCCAACTCACTCTGGTCCCCCGGATCAACCATGTCTATTTTCCGGTCACTAGATGGCTTTAGCCGTTTCTGCGGCCACAGAGCGACTGAAGTCGCCACTACGAACCAGCGGATCACTTACGCCTAACTGTAATAGGCCGAATATCGTACATCAAAAGTCGCGCGAGCCGCCCTTCGAGGCGACCCTTTTGCTACGAAAAACGTGGCGTTTGCGCTGATGACAGGGCGGCGCCCCTCTGCTATGCTATGACGGAAGGAAGATCGTTCTTCCAGGTTGTTGACGGAGAAAGCCGTCTTTCAGTTGTTGACGGCGATAGCCGTCTTTCGAGGAAAGGAAGGGTAGAACCATGGGTATTCTCGCATGGATCGTCGTTGGGTTGATCGCTGGCTGGTTGGCCAGCAGAGTGATGAAGGGTCGCGGCTCCGGCTTGGTCGGCGATCTGGTCCTGGGTGTCGTGGGCGCCCTATTGGGCGGCCTCCTGGCCTCGACGCTGCTCAAGATGCCGGATGCCGTGAACGGCATCAACGTCACCAGCATTCTCGTGGCCTTCATCGGCGCGATGATCGTGATCGCCATCCTGCGGGCCTTTTCAGGTCGCCGCAGGCTGTTTTAAGGAACGAGAATTTTTAATTGTCTGGTTTAACGGCCCACGGGGTGGCTATGTTCAGACACTTATTTAGTTCTCGTTTCTAAGTTTAACATTCGGATTGAACTGGGGAGGTTGAAACATGGCGCGCTACGAATTCGTGAAGGGTTTGCCTGTCATCACGATGGCAGAGGGCAAACAAGTTGGTAAGGTTGACGACCTGGTCGTTGACGCTGAGCGCAAGGCGGTGAGATGGCTGCGCATTCGCAGCGGTGGGATGGGGATGCTGGGTGGCGAGCGGCTGTGGGTATCGGCCGACGCCGTGCATGGCGTAGGTGATGATGCCATTACGATCAATACAGAAGCCGACGCCCGAACTCCCGCCGACGCGCCCGAAGCCCTCGCTTTGGTCAAAGCCAAGCGCGGGGTCATTGGCAACGAAGTGATGACTGAGAACGGGGAGCGCTTGGGCGAAGTGCGTGATTATGAATTCGACCCGGTGACTTTCGCCTTGACCTCCATCTCTGTCCCGCCAGGCATGAACGTCGTTGGCGAGATTCTGACGATCCCAGGCGATAAGATGCTCTCCATCGGGGAAGATGTGCTCGTTGTCGCCGCCGACTCGGTGAAGCGCTTGCAGGGGGCGGCAGACCTCGTGAACCTGCCGGTCGCCTGAGCGCAGACGGACGTATGCAAGCGCGCCGTGCCAGGGCAGGCGAGTAAAGAAGATGATACGATGGCAAAAAAAACCGTTCAATTGATAGAAGAATCAAGCGTTCGCGTCTTGATTGTTGATGACCATGCCATCGTGCGCAAGGGCATCCGCGCCCTGCTCTCTGAAGCCGGTGGCTTCGAGGTGGTGGCTGAAGCGGACAATGGCCAGGCCGCCGTGCTGCGTGCGCAGGAGAGCCAGCCTGACGTCATCCTGATGGACCTGCTGATGCCTGGCATGGACGGCATCGAGGCGACGCGTCAAATCATCAGCCGTCAGCCACAGACGCGCATCCTCGTGCTGACCAGCTTTGCGGCCGACAACAAGGTTTTCCCCGCGATCAAAGCGGGGGCCTTGGGGTACCTGCTCAAAGACTCCTCTCCCAGCGAACTCATACGGGCCATCCTCCAGGTGCATCACGGCGAGCCATCGCTCCATCCGACCATTGCCCGCAAGTTGTTGCAAGAGATCGCGCGCCCCGCCGAGCTGCAGCCCACGCCCGAAGCGCTCACGGCGCGCGAAGTGATGGTGCTTCAGTTGATTGCCCAGGGGTTGAGCAACCAGGAGATTGCCGATCGAGTCGCAATCAGTGAGTCCACCGTACGTGCCCATGTGAGCCGCATCCTCGCCAAACTGCATCTGGCCAGCCGCACCCAGGCCGCGCTCTATGCGGTGCGGGAAGGGTTGACGGACGCGGGGATGAGGGCCGAGGCGTAGTTGCAGACAAGGTTCTTCGTGGAACCTGTACGCCAAACACCGTACATCAAACGTATCAAGGGCTGCCCTTGGGGGCAATGTTTTTGCTACGAAAAACCTGGCGTTTGCGCTGACGACAGGGTCGCCCCCTTCTGGTATGCTATGAATAGCAGGAAGAGCGATCCGCCAGGTTGTTGGCGGAGATAGCCTTCTCCAATTGGAGGGTACACGATGATAATCGAACGACGTGACGAGCAGGCCGCCGATGTTAGGCCCCTGAATGTAAGCACGAGCGGTTCTGCCCGCACAACGGCGCAGCAGACGGAGACCTTTACCAGCGACCCGTACGCCGTGCGGCGGGAGGGGACACTCCGAGTCCAGAATGGCATTTATCTGCTGTTCGGAATTCTGGAGGGGCTGCTCGCTATCCGCTTCGTCTTGCCTCTACTGGGCGCCAACCCGGCCGCAGGCTTTGCGCAGTTCATCTACAGCGTCACGAAACCGTTCCTCGCCCCGTTCGTGGGATTGTTTGGAACGACGCGCTTTGGGAGCAGCGTGTTCGAGGTGAATCCACTGGTGGCGATCCTCGTCTATGCACTGATCGCGTGGGTGCTCGTTAAAGCGATAGGGCTGGTGATAGGCGACACGCGGCGTGGCGTGCGCACGACATCAAGCCAAATTGACACGCGTGTCAGATAGATCTGTTTGATAAGGTAGTTCACGATTTCACCCATCTGGAGGGATGTATGTCAACCAACACACAGAAAGTTAAGGATGCCGTTAAGGACGTGAAGCACGATGTCAAGGATGCCGCTCACGATGTGAAGGACAAGATCAAGGATGTCGCTCACGATGTGAAGGACAAGATCAAGGATGTCGCACACGACGTGAAGGACAAGGTCGAAGATGTCGCTCACGACGTCAAGGATGCGGCTCACGACGCGAAGAACAAGGTCAAGGATGCCGCTCACGACGTGAAGAACGACGTCAAGGATGCGGCTCACGACGCGAAGAACGACGCCAAGGATGCGGCTAACGACGCGAAGAGCTGAGGGGCGGCCCTGGGCTGTCCATCTACCATGAAAGATCGTTCTGTAGGCGGCAGAGTCACTGACTCTGCCGCTTATAGAACCAGTACAGATGATGCCTTTGTCAGGCAGATCTGTCTGATTGCAGCTCGCCATTTCACCCATCTGGAGGGATGTATGTTTACCCACATTAAGAATGCCGCTCACGACGTGAAGGACAAAGTCGAGGATGTTGTTCATGACGTGAAGGACAAGGTCGAGGACGTTGTTCAGGACGTGAAGGACAAGGTCGAGGATGTTGTTCAGGACGTGAAGGACAAGGTCCAGGGTGTCACTCATGACGCCAAGCACGACGCCACGGACGCCAAGCACGACGCCACGGATGCCATGCACGACGTGAAAGACAAGGTCGAGGATGCCGCTCACGACGCCAAGACCAACGTCACGGATGCCGCTCACGACATGAAGGACAAGGCCACGGATGCCGCTCAGGACGTGAAGGACAAGGTCGAGGGCGCCAAGCACGACGTCAAGGATGCCGCACACGACGTGAAGAACGACGTCAAGGATGCCGCTCAGGACATGAAGGACAAGGTCGAGGGCGCCAAGCACGACGTCAAGGATGCCGCACACGACGTGAAGAACGACGTCAAGGATGCCGCTCAGGACGTGAGAAACGACGTCAGGGATGGCGCTCGCAACGTGAGAAACGACGTCAAGGATGCCGTTCACAACGCGAAACACTGAAGGGCGGCCACGAGATAGCTGTTCTTCTACGATGAAAGACCATTCTACAAGTCTACAAGCGGCAGAGCCAGTGGCTCTGCCGCTTGTAGAGCCGGACCAGATGATGCCTGTCGCTCACGGGTGATGGGTAGATAGGGAGTCACGGACGGTGGACGACGCGAAGCGTATCCTTGTCTTGATGGCTGAGGCGGGTTCCGGTCACCGCAGCGCAGCCGAGGCGATTGCAGCAGCCTTACGGGAACTGTACGGCGCACAATGCCTGGTGGAAATCGTCAATCCGTTGGACGATGCCCGCACGCCGGGCTTCTTGCGCGACAGCCAGACGGCCTATGACCAGATCGTGCAGCGCATGCCGGAGCTGTACAAGCTCGGCTATGACCTCAGCGACGCGCCCTTGCCCACGGCCGTCATCGAGAGCGGGCTGACAGTCGCCTTGTTTGACGTCATGCGCGATCTGGTCCGCAGCCGCCGGCCGGATGCCATTGTGACCGTCTACCCGGATTATCTCGCGCCGCTGGGCGCGGTGTTCACCCTGGCCGGGCAGCACGTGCCCCTCATCACGGTGGTCACGGACCTGGTGACGGTACACCGCATGTGGTTCAACGACAGCAGTGATCTCTGTCTGGTGGCAACGCAGGACGCGTATGATCTGGCCGTCGGGTCCGGTCTTGCGGCGGACAAGGTCAAGATCACCGGTATCCCAGTCAATCCCAAGTTGTCAAGCGACGCACGCACGCCGGCAGCCATCCGCGTGGCCCTGGGCTGGCGTCCTGACTTGACGACCATCCTGGCCGTTGGCGGCACGCGCGTCTTGCACCTGGTCGAGACGCTCCACACCCTGGATCAAGCCGGATTGCCACTGCAAACGGTGGTTGTCAGCGGTGGCGACGACGGGGTGTATCGGCAGTTGTGCGACACAGATTGGCATACCCCGACCCATGTTTATGACTTGACGGAGGATATGCCCAGCCTGCTGCGGGCGGCCGATGGCATCATCTGTAAGGCCGGTGGGCTGATCGTCTCCGAGGCGCTGGCGTGCGGGCTGCCGATCTTATTGATCAGCGTGATCGAAGGCCAAGAGACCGGCAATGCCGAGTATATCATCGCGGGCGGCGCCAGCGAATTGGCCGGCAGTCCAGCGGAAGCCCTGGAGATCATGCGCCGCTGGCTCGACAACGACGGCGAGCTGCTGGCTGAGCGCGCCCGCCACGCGCGCCGGCTGGGGCGTCCCCGTGCGGCGTACGATGTGGCCGAGCAGGTGTGGGCGGCTGCTGTGCGCGGTCCTTACCCCTCTCCCGACGGCAAAAACCTGCCCAGGCTGACCAGCCTGCTCAACCTCTTCCACCTCCCTCACTGAGCCGGCGGCCCCCCTGCCCCCCAACCCTGGGGGAGCCGAATGCTTTTCCCCCCAGGATTGGGGGGCAGGGGGGCACTCCGGGCGCTATCGAGACCATTCTCACTGCCTGGCTGAGCAGTTACCACTTACAAATTATTGTAGCGAAACTGCCCCAAAAGTAGATTAGTTTATGTCTATCGTCACGCAGGGGATGGGGATAAAATGGTTGTGCTTTCTCTTGCGAGAAGCATATTCTGACTTCGTTCTAATAACAGGAGGCACATGTCAAAGTATCTGTTCCAAGTTAACTATGTCGGTGAAGGTGTGAAGGGGCTGCTAAAAGAAGGTGGCTCGAGTCGTCACGCCGCAACTGAGAAGATGGTTCAATCAATGGGCGGCCAAATTGAGGCCTACTACTTCTCCTTCGGCGAACACGATTGTTATGTGATCGCTGACTTGCCAGACAACGCCACCGCCGCGGCCGTGGCCTTGACGGTTTGCGCCAGCGGCGCCGTTGTTACAAAGACGGTCGTGCTGATGACACCCGAAGAAGTGGATATTGCCGCAAAGAAATCCCCCAACTACCGAGCGCCAGGCCAGTAACGGGTATCCATCTTCAACCACTGAATGATGAAGTTGCCGCCGGCCTGCTCCGTGAGGCCGGCGGCGATGTAACGCGCCACGGATAATCCAGAAAGGACCGATTATGATCACCGCCACGCACAGTATACTGGACGCGATTGGCAACACGCCGCTCGTCGAACTGCGGAAAGTCGTTCCGCCCGGCCTGGCGCGCATTGTGGCCAAGCTGGAATGGGCGAATCCGACCGGGAGTATGAAGGATCGAATGGCCAAAGCGGTTATCGAGCGCGCCGAAGCCGACGGGCGCTTGCGGCCGGGCGGCACGGTGGTGGAATACACCGCGGGCACCACAGGCATCTCGCTGGCGCTTGTGTGCGCGGCGAAAGGTTACGCCCTGGAGATCGTGTTTTCCGACGCATTCAGTCTGGAGAAGCGGCGGACGATGCAGGCGTTTGGTGCGCATATCACCGATGTGTTGAGCGACAACAAGAATATCAACGAAAAGCTAATCAAAACCTTGATGAGCACCGCCGAGGAGATCAGTTTGCGGCCCGGCCATTGGTATTGCGACCAACTCAACAATCATGATGGCATCGAAGGCTATCTGCCGCTGGGCGACGAACTCTGGCAGCAGACCGGCGGGCAGATTGATGCCTTCGTGCATGCGGTCAGCACGGCGCATTCGATTCATGGCGTCACGAAATCCCTGCGCAAGCACAACGACCGCATCCTGACCGTCGCCGTCGAACCTGCGGAGTCCGCGGTGCTGTCCGGGAGGCCATCAGGCTCCCACAAGATCGAGGGCATCGGCATTGGCTTCCTGCCGCCGCTATGGCAACCTGAACTCGTCAATGCGATTGAGACGGTGACCAGTGAGGAGGCCAAGGCGATGGCGCGGCGATTGGCGCGCGAGGAGGGAATCTTCGCGGGCGCATCATCCGGCGCGAACGTGGTCGCGGCGATCCGCATCGCCAGGCAACTAGGCCCAGGCGCGATGGTCGCGACCATCATCGTTGACTCGGGGCTGCGGTACTTGAGCACCGACGTGTATGCCGAAGCGAGATGAGATTCATGGTTCGTATTCAGCTAAGGAGGTGCTTCATGCATCACAAACTCAGTGTGTTTCTTTTAGTCCTCGTCCTGTCGATCGCGGCTGTCTTGCCTGCCGCAGCCGCGCCCTGCGCGTTTGGCGCGGCCTACGATCCGGCCTGCGACGTGGATCAGGACGGCGACATTGACGTCTTCGACATCCAGCTCACTGCCGGCCACTGGAATCAAACCGGCACGTGGACGGGCGGCGGCGACGGCTGGCTGCTCACCGGCAACGCCGGCACCAACCCGACGACCAACTTCATCGGCACTACCGACGGCCAGCCGCTGGTCATGCAGCCGGTAGGCGGCAACGTCGGCATCGGCACCCGCGCGCCCGGGGCCAGGTTCAACGTTGTCGGCACCAGTTGGTTCCAGGGCGACAGCACCCCGCTGCCCGCGGCTGCGGGCAAGGGAATTGCTATCGGGTTTACCGGCGAGCAGGGGTACATCTATGGCTTTGACTACGCCACGTGGACGCACAAAAATCTGTGCACACGCAACGTGCCGCCGCCCCGGCGCTCCCGGGCCCCAACCGGCTCCACGCGGGCTATTCGACCGGGACTTCAGGAGCAGTACCAATTGTGGGGCCGCAGCCCCCCCGGCCCTCGCCGCCCCCGCCGGCCCGGGGCCGGGACCGGGACGACCGCCGAGCACGGCAGGCCGCCGTGGTCCACGGCACGACCTGGGTGGCTGGCACGCTATACAAGAACGCCGCCCCGCCCCCCCCCGGCCCACGCTGCCCCCTGTTTGAGGCGTGAACAAGGACTTCGTACCAACTGACGGCCTGGCGCTGGCCCACCTGCACTCCCAGAGATGCGCCAACCAGTTCGTGATTGCCGGCGGCGGGCTGAAAGCGGCAGATCCCGCTCCGCCGACCCTACGCCGGCCAACATCGTGGCGGACAGGCGTCAACGAGCAGGGCAAGTACATCTACCCGGCGGGGCGCGGACAATCCCCGGGGTACCGGCACCCCCCCCGTCCCTGAATAGAACTGAACGGGTACCAGAACGAAAACTGAGACATTCGAGCATCTCAGCACCAGCCCACTGAGAGGTCGGGTCGAGCCACGGCGTGCGGCAAGCGGAAGGCGTGGCGTGAGGGCGGTGTGCGGAAACAGGCGCAAGCGCCAAACAGGTTCGTGTTCAATGATAGGAGGAACTCTTATGCGTGGCAGACTGATGACGATTTTAATGGTGGTGGTGATATCCATAGCGGGTGCAGGCGTGCTGTATGCGGCTGGGAATGAGCCGTTGAATTCTCCTGCCGTGGGCCCACACGCGAGCAGGCCAACCGGCAGTTGCCGCTGATGGGCGCCCTGCTGCCTGTCACAGGCGGTAACTCCCCTGTGGTTGATCGACGGTGACGTGGACATTTTCGACATTCAACTTGCAGCCGGCCATTGGGGACAAACGGGTGCCTATTCAGCCGGCGCGGCGGCGCCCTGTTTCGACAACGCAAATCGCAGTGGACTGGGGAAGAGTGGTAAAAGCGTTTGACAGACCCCCCCCCCCCCCCCCCCGCCGCCCCGCCCCCCCCCCCCCCCCCCCCCCCCCCCCCCCGCCCCCCGGCCGGCCCCGGAGGGCCCCGGCCCTTTTTTCCCGGCGCTCCCCCCGCCCCCCGGCGCGGGTTGGTGGTTTCCCCCCTTCGGCCTTACAATTGCCGCGTCCAGTCAGCTACGGACAGACGGGGGGGAGGCCAGTGAAGGGGATTGTGGGAACTATTCCACGATAGGGGGAACCCTCATGCGTAACAGATGGATGACAATTTTTATGATGATAGTCGTGCTGGCCGTGGCGGGCGTGGGCCTGCTGAATGCGGCCGGGAACGGGCCGGTGGATCCGCCGAACCCGCCGGGAACGACGAGTTCGTACACGCTCAACGACATTTGGACCCGGCTGAACGCCGGCGCGGCCGGGGCACAGAGCACTTTCACCGAGCCGGCCAGCGGGCCGACCTCAGGGACGATGCACACGCTGAACGAGATCATGGCGGCTGCGCCGGCGTTGGACGTCGCCAACGGCGCGACGGCTGCCACCGTGGCCAACGGCAAGACCTTCTGGGGTTTGACCAGCGGGCAGTGGGGCCTGCGAACCGGCACGGCCAGCTTCGGTAACACGTATCAGGCGGGAGTTCCCAAGACTGGGCAAACCACATCCTTCGCCGCCGGCGACGATGGCGCCCTGCAGAAAGGCGTGGCCTGGCCGAGCCCGCGCTTTACCGATCATAGCAACGGCACGGTGACGGATAACCTGACCGGCCTGATCTGGGTGAAGAATGCAAACTGCTTTTCGACACAAACCTGGGCAAATGCCTTAACCGCTGCCAACACGCTGGCCAGCGGGTCCTGCGGTCTCACTGACGGTTCCGCCGCCGGCGCGTGGCGGCTGCCTAACGTGCGCGAGATGCAGAGCCTCGTTGACTACGAACGGTTCTCCCCTGCGCTGCCAAGCGGCTACCCCTTCAGCAACGTCCAGTCGAACATCTACTGGACGAGCACCACCATCACCGCCGGGCCGACGTTGGCCTGGTGTGTGGGCCTGCAAGTCGGCTTCGTTTACGGCATCTTCGCCGCCGCCTGCACCAAGACGGACGCCAACTACGTGTGGCCGGTGCGTGGCGGACCATGAGGCTTCGGCGCGGCAGGTCGGCGGCAGCTGATGGCTGATGACGATGGAACGGCGAAGCGACCAACAAGGTTCGTGTTCCGCGATAGGAGGAATTCTCATGCGCAGCAGACTGATGGCGATTTTGATGGTGGTGGTCGTGCTGGCCGTGGCGGGCGTGGGCCTGCTGAATGCGGCCGGGAACGGGCCGGTGGATCCGCCGAACCCGCCGGGAACGACGAGCTCGTACACGTTGGAGCAGATCTACCAGCGGCTGACGACGGGCAACTACTTTGCGCAGCAGAGCGGGTTCACGGAGCCGGCGAGCGGGCCGGGGACGGGGACGATGCACACGCTGGACCAGATCATGGCGCAGGCGCAGCCACGGGCGCTGGCGAAGCGCGTGGCCAAGACGGGACAGACGACGTGCTACGACAGCGCTGGCACCGTGATCTCGTGTGCCGGCACGGGCCAGGACGGGCAATACCAGGCGGGGATCGATCCTGTGGTTGCGCCGACGTGCTGTGCATTCACGAATGCGTATAACACACCGGCGTGGACGGGGGTGCGGTTTACGGACAATGGCGATGGGACGGTGACGGACAACCTGACGGCGTTGATTTGGCTGAAGAACGCTAATTGCTATGGGACTAGAAATTGGGCGACGGCCCTGAGCGACGCCAACACGCTGGCCAGCGGTTCCTGCGGCCTCAGCGACGGTTCCGTCGCCGGCAACTGGCGGCTGCCGAATGTGAATGAGCTGCACAGTTTGATCGATCTGACACAGTTCAATCCTGCCTTGCCCGCAGGCCACCCCTTCACCGGCGTCCAGTCCTACTTCTACTGGACGAGTACCACCCGCGACGTCAACCCGTCGTCCGCCTGGCTCGTGATCCTGAACAATGGCTGGGTGGGCAGCGACGGCAAGTCGGGCACCTACTACGTGTGGCCAGTGCGTGGCGGACAATGAGGCTTCGACTGAGAATAGTAGGACCGTATTCATCTCTAACGAATGAGGTTATGCCATGAACGACAAAAAACGACTATCTATCTTTCTGTCCGCTTACCTGGTGCTGCTGGTGTTGCTGGCGACCGCGGTGGGAAACGTCGCAGCCCAAGGCCCAGGTGAAAAAGGTCCTGCAGCCGGGATGCCCTCTCAAATCGTTGGCCCCCTGGTGGGACCGACGGTGAATGGAACCCTGGACGGCAGCGACCCCACCTTCACCCGTCCCGATTTGAGTGCGGCTGTCACGGTCAACTGTGCTTCGACATGGACTCCGAACCCGTTCGGTGGCGGCTTCTACTACGAAGCCCACGCCTTCCACGTCACCAACAACAGTCCCATCCAGATCGAAGTCAACGCCGCGGGCACGACCATCGGCGACACCTTCCTGAGCGTATCGTGCCAGCCTTTCAATGCGGCGGCCCCCACCGTCAACGGCGTGATCACCGACGACGACGATGGCGCGGGCTACCTGAGCGCCATTACCCTGGCCGATAACGTGACGCTGACGCCAGGCAAAACCTATTGGGCGGTCATCACGACCTACGGCGTCGGCGATACGGGCGCCTACCAGCTCGACTTCAGCGACAACGTGGTATTGGGCGTCCCGCCCAAAAAATGGGCCTGGAGCACCAACGCCGGCTGGATCAACTTTGCGCCGACCGCCCCGAACGGCGCGTTCACCGACGGCGTCGCGGTCTATCCCGACCACCTGGAGGGCTACGCCTGGGCCGAGAACGCCGGCTGGATCCGCCTGGGCACGCACACGAGCGGCGGGGCATGGACCTACGCCAACAGCTCGGCCGCCGACTACGGCGTGAACCGTAACCCGACCGGCGGCGCGCTCTCCGGCTACGCCTGGAGCAGCACCTCGGGCTGGATCAAGTTCGACCCGACCTGGCTGACCCTGGGCATCGCGAACACGGAAGGCGCGTCCGTGGCGCGGGCGAACAACGCCGAGGCAACGGCCCAAGTCACCGGCAGCCCCACCCGCCTGGGTCCGCCCAGCCCGGTCCAGCGCAGCGCCCAGGAGCTGCGCGCTCTGCGCGAGGCGCCCTCCGGCAACGTGGTGCGGGACGGCAGCTTCGAGTTGGGCACGCCCAACCCCTTCTGGACTGAGGCGTCAACCAACTTCGGCACCCCGCTGTGCGGCCCTGGCTGCAGCAGCAATTCGCACACCGGCCTCTGGTTTGTGTGGTTCGGCGGGGCTGGACCCTACGAAGCCGGCAGCGTGTCACAGAGTGTGATCATCCCCTACGGTCAGCCGGCTACCTTGAGCTTCTGGGTGAGCAACGTTTACTGCTCCGGCTATGACTACGACTACCTCAAGGTCAACCTGGACGGCGCCCCGCTGTGGGTGACGACGGCTGCCGACCCGAGTTGCGGCGCCGGCTACCGCCAGGTCACGGTGGACGTCAGCGCCTATGCCGACGACGCCGCGCACCTGCTGGAGTTCAAGTCGGAGGTCTTCGGCGGTATCACGATCTTCTTCCTGGACGACGTGGCGCTCGATGCCAACTACGGGGTCACGGTGGATGGTGCGGGCAACTTCAGGGGCCACGCCTGGAGCGAGAACCTCGGCTGGATCAAGTTCAGCGGAACCGCTGGCGACAACACGCCTTATCAGGTCCAGGTGCGCTGCGTGATTGACGTCAACGCCAGCGGCGGTGTGGACATCATCGACGTGCAACTGGTGACCAGCGCCTTTGGCCTGAATGTGCCGGCCTACGATTTCAACAAGGACGGAGCGGTAAACGTGTCGGATATTCAGTTTGTGGCGAATCGCTGGTTGGTCGGCTGCTAGGCCGTACGTCGCCCGGCGGTTGAAACCGCGGCAACCGTTGCGAAGCCTGCCTGCGCAGGCTGGAACTGGTCGCCCGGCGCGTACACTAAATGGCGTACAACAAACGTGAAGGAGCCGGCTTGACAGGCCGCTTGTTTGTCACACAGACCACCATCGTTTGTGCTGACGACGGGGGCGTGCCGTTCGGCTATACTTTCACTCGTGACAACGCGACCCATGGGGTCAATGATCGTACAAGGAGTTCAGACAATGGTAGACGAGATTAAGACCGAAGAACTGGCTGCTCACATCAAGGAGATCACCCCACCGGCGGCCGCGGCCCTCGGCGTGGCCGCGGCCCAGCCGGCTCGCGCTGGGACCGGGTCCGAGCGCAAGCGGCTGTCGAAGGGGGAGCGCAAACATCTGCGGCGGCAAAAGCAGGCCGGTGAGATCAAAGTGACTCCCCGCCGCTAACAATTTCGTGTGATACGTAGACAAACCCTAACCCGGAGCCAAATGCTTCAATGCAAAGGCGCCAAGGTGCGAAGACGCTAAGAAAACGCTTTGCGGCTTGGCGTCTTTGCGTTAGAATTTCTTGCTCGCTGTACCAGAATTTCACTGATAAGATGCTATCGCGCGCGGTGCCGCCTGTGGGCCACGGCCTTCCAGATCTCCACGATGAGCAACGTGAGCAGGGCCAGGCCGAAGCTGAGGGCCAGCTCAATCGGCAGCAGCGGCTGTGTGCGGAAGATCCGGTTGGCTACGGGCAGATAGATCACGGCCAATTGCAGGGCAACGGTCAGGATCACGGCCAGCACCATGCCCCGGTTGGTGAACGGGCCAATGCTCCAGATCGGGTGCTCCTCGGAGCGCGTCGCCACCGCGACCGCCAACTGCGACAGCACCAGGGTTGTGAATAGCACCGTCTGCCAGCGCGGGTCGCCCGCGTGCCAGAGGCCCCAGGCCGCGCCGATCGCCAGCACGCTCATGATGGCGCCGATGCCGATGATGAACTGCACCATGCCGCGACCGAATATGCTCTCGCTGGCGGTGTAGGGCGGCCGTCGCATAACGTCCTTCTCCGGCGGCTCGACGCCCAGGGCCAGCGCCGGCAGGCCATCGGTGACCAAGTTCATCCACAGGATCTGCAGCGGCAGCAGCGGCAGCGGCATGCCCAGGATGGGGCCGATCAGCATGACCGCGATCTCGCTGGCGTTGCAGGTCAGCAGGTATTTGATGAAGCGCCGGATGTTGTCGTAGATGACCCGGCCCTCCGCCACCGCGGCCACGATCGTGGCGAAGTTGTCATCCAGCAGCACCATGTCGGCCGCGCCCTTGGCCACGTCGGTGCCGGTGATGCCCATCGCCACACCGATGTCGGCCTTCTTCAGCGCCGGCGCATCGTTGACGCCGTCGCCGGTCATCGAGACGATGTTTCCCTGCCGCTGGAACGCATCAATGAGCTTCAGCTTGTGCTCCGGCGAGACGCGGGCGAAGACTGAGACGTCACGCGTCGCCTCGGCCAGCTCTTCCACCGACAGGCGGTCCAGCTCCTGGCCGGTCAGGAAGCGGTCGTTGTCGCTGATGCTGACCTGCTGCGCGATGTGGCGCGCGGTCAGCGGGTGATCGCCGGTGATCATCACCGGCCGGATGCCCGCGCTGCGACATTCCAGCACCGCGGCCCGCACCTCCGGCCGCGGCGGGTCAATCATCCCAAACATCCCCACCAGGATCAAATCGTGCTCCAACGCCTTGTCGGTCGTCTCGTCCGGCGGGCGATCCAGGATGCGCAGGCCCACGCCCAACACGCGCATGCCCTTGGCCGCCATCTGATCGTGCGCAGCCATGGTGCGCGTCCGCCAGGCATCATCCAGCGGGTGCAGCTCGCCCTCCACCCACACCTGGCCGCAGATGTTCAACATGCCGTCAATGGCGCCCTTGGTGAAGGCGACGAACGGCGGCATCACGGTCTGGTTGACGCGGCGCTCCCAGATGGGCGCAAGGCTGGCGGGCAGTTCAGCGATGGACTGCGGGGTGCGATGCACCGTGGTCATGCGCTTGCGCACCGAGTCGAACGGCACCTCGGCCACGCGCGGGAACGCGGCTTCGAGGTCATCCTTTCTGATACCGGCGTAGGCCGCGGCCACCACCAGCGCGCCTTCTGTGGGATCGCCGACCGCGTGATAGCGGCCGGGCTGCTTCTCGTCGGACGACAGCACGGCGTCGTTGTCCAGCGCGCCCGCGATCAGCAGCAGGTCCAGGGTTGGCTGCGCGCCGGGCGTGGGGATGCTGCCCGTCGGCACCAGCTCGAACTCCGTTTCGCCCTGCGCCTGCGTCAGTTCGAAGGCATGGTTGGCGATGTCAAGCGCGGTGACCGTCATGCGGTTCAGCGTCAACGTGCCGGTCTTGTCCGAGCAGATCACCGTGACCGAGCCGAGCGTTTCCACGGCCGGCAGCTTGCGGATCAGCGCCTGGCGCTTGAGCATGCGCTGGGCGCCGAGCGAGAGCGCAATCGTGACCACCGCAGTCAGCGCCTCGGGCACGGCCGCCACCGCCAGGCTGACCGCGGTGAGCAGCAGCTCTTTGATGTCGCTCTGGCCCCGCAACAGCCCCAGGATGAAGATCACGACGACCAGGATCAACGCGGCGCCGGCCAGCCACTTGCCCAGCTTATCCAGGCGCTGCTGCAGCGGCGTTTGCTCCTGCACCACATCCTGGATCAGGGTCGCGATGTGGCCCAGTTCGGTCCCCATGCCGGTCTCGGTCACCACGAACTCGCCGCGACCGTAGTTGACGATCGTGCCGCTGTAGAGCATGTTGCGCCGGTCGCCCAGGGCCTTGTCGGTCTCGAAGACCAGGGTCGGGTCCTTTTCCACCGGCTCGGACTCGCCGGTCAGCGCGGCCTCCTCGACGCGCAGGTTGACGCTCTGGAGGACGCGACCGTCGGCGGGCACGATGTTGCCGGTTTCAAGAATCACCACATCGCCGGGCACCAGCTCGCGGGCCGAGATGTCCTGGGTCTGGCCGTCGCGGCGCACGCGCACTTTGGGTACGGCCATGCGCTTGAGGGCCTCCATGGATTGCTCGGCCTTGACCTCCTGGGTGTAGCCCAGGACGGCGTTGAGCACGACGATGACCAGGATCACGATGGCCTCGATCCAGTCGCCCAGCACGGCCGAGACCAGCGCGGCGATGAAGAGGAGGATCGTCAGCACGCCGGTGATCTGTTCGACGATGATCTCCCAGCTCGTGCGGCCGCCGCGCGCGACCAACTCGTTCGCGCCGACCGTGGCCAGGCGCGTCTGTGCCTCCGCGCCCGTCAGACCTGGCGCCGGATCGCTGCCGAGCTGCTTGAGTGCATCCGCGGCCGCTAGTTTGTACCAATGCGTTTTCATAGCTTCTCCTGGGTCAAGGGATTGACTTCATGATGATGCAGTTGTCAAACTGACAAACAGTTGTCCATTTGACAAACTCTCCTCTGCGCGAGATACTTTGCGTAATTCGTCACTTGCTGCGGGCCGATGACGGCCTTAGCCTGCAGCGCTTATTTTACCACATCGAAGGAGATATACCATGCCAAGCACCGTGCCAAGCACTGTGTATTATGCTTCGCCCCGCCAAACGCGGCTGGAAGCCAACGAAACGCTGCCGATCAAATTGGACCTGATCGTGGACAAGCTGGGGATCCGCGACCGGGTCAAGGGCGAGAATGTCGCGATCAAGATGCACCTGGGCGGTAACGTCGGCTACTCGACCTTGCACCCGGTGTTCGTGCGGCGTGTGGTGCAGGCGGTCAAGGACGGCGGCGGCCGGCCTTTCATCGTGGATCTGAATTGGTCCGCCGGCGACGCGGCCGGCCGCGGCTACACGGCCGAAACCCTGGGCTGCTCGATCTTCCCCATCGGCGGCATGGACGAGCATTACTACTACCGGCACACGCACCCGTTCAAGAACCTGACCGAGTGGATGCTGGGCGGCGGCATCCAGGATGCGACATTCCTGATTGACCTCTCGCACCTCAAGGGGCATCCTTCGTGCGGCTTCGGCGGAGCCTTCAAGAACCTGGCCCTGGGCTGCATGATGCAACCGACCCGCGGCGCCATGCACGATGCCTGTCATTTCGATCCGTACTGGTTCCCCGAGCTCTGCCCCGACCCCCTGGTGCGCGAGGCCATCATCGCCGCCTGCCCGCATGGCGCCGTGGTGCAAGACAAGCACAACCCGGACAGCCTGCACCTGCACATCGAGAACTGCAACCAGTGCGGCCGCTGTCTGCAGGTGGCGCCGGCCGGCTCCTTGAAGATTGACCCGGTGAACTTCCACGCGTTTCAGGAGGCGTGCGCGATTTCGGCCAGCCTGACCCTCTCCACCTTTGCGCCGGGCAAGACCACCTTCATCAACATTGGCACGCATATGACGCCCGTCTGCGACTGCTTCGGCTTCACCGGCCTGCCGATCCTGCCTGACGTCGGCATCTTCGGCTCGGACGACATCGTCGCGATTGACCAGGCGTCCCTCGACATGATCGCGCACAGCCGCTTGATCGAGGAAAATGTGCCGCTCTCGATGGAACCCTGGTACACCGAGGGCCATCCCTTCCAGCACCTGCACGGCCCGCTCAAGGATCCGTACAAGGTCGTCGAGTACGGCGAGAAGCTGGGCCTGGGCTCGCGCACCTATGAGCTGATTGACGTGATGCCGGTCGAGCAGATCACGCGCGCGCCCCTCGGCTACATCAATTTGCATGCCGGCTGATTTTCACAAACACGTCAAGGCCGTCCAAGATCCGCTTTGTCACCGGTGACGAGGCCAGCCAGGCGTATGTAGCCCGCATCGAGGGGGTGTTGGCGGCCTAGGTCGCGACAAATTCCCTAAGGGGGATTGACAAGTGATGGGTGCCAGTCATACAATATGTCCATCAAGTTGGAGGGTATATCATGATGGTAAACAATTCCATCCCCCCCCCCCGCCCCCCCCCCCCCCCCCCCCCCCCCCGCCCCCCCCGCCCCGCCCCGGAGGAGACCACGAAGATGCGCCCCCCCCCCCCCCCCCCCCCCCCCCCCCCCCCCCCCGCGATGGCGTGCTGGGGATCATCGTCTCGGCGAAGACATTCCGCTGGGAGTAGAAGCAAGCTGCCCGTCGTCCAGCGCCCGCGCCTGACCCACATCAATCCAACAGGTTATCAATCATGCGGCTCAGCGGCTGCCAGACCAGCGCACTCAGGACGTTGGATACGACCCACCAGACCGCGACCCCGACCATGTACCGGTTTCTCCCCGCGGGCAGAAACTGCGACACGGCCCAGAACACCGCGCCGAACGTGAGGCCGTAGCCGGCGGTCCAATAGGCGGTCTTCAGCATGGCCTGGCTCAGCGCCCGCGAGGGCGAATAGATGCGTTCGTAGGCCACCAGGTGTTCCCAAAGCATGTACGCCGCGTAGAGGATCAGCACCACGCCGATTACGACACGATCCCACGGCACGTTCAGATACCACACCATTTGCCCTGCTCACAAACGATAAGCGCGTTAGCTACTTTGCCATGATCAGCGGAAACTGCTGTTGCGGCGCCAAGCGGGCGCTGCGGAAGATGCCGCTGCTGGCGCCGACCCAAACAATGCCATCGTCGCGCAAAACCAGGGCGTTGACGCCGCCTGGCGTTGGGCCGCCCAGGCGTTGCCAGGCGGTTAGCTGGCGTTGCCATAGGTAGATGCTGCCATCGCACAGGCCGACGGCGAGAAGGTCAGCACTGTGGGCGATGGCGCAGGCGTGACCGTTGGGAAGCCGACTATTGAAGGCTGTCCATGTCTGCCCACCGTCCGCGCTACGCCAGACGCCGTGAGTGTTGGTGGCTGCGTAGAGCGCGCTTGTGGCGCCCTCCATGCGGCTCACCAGGCCGGTCACGTTGAGCCAGCCCACCGGATCGCCGGCCCGCCGCCAGGTCATTCCCAGATCAGATGTACAGACCAATCCCAACTCACCGCCGATACAGATAGTCTGTGCAGCCGGCCAGGCTGCGTCGAAGGCGATGACGATGGGCGCGGCCACGGCGTGTGTGTGTTGTTGCCAAGATGCCCCGCCATCGGTTGACACCGCGAAATAGCCGAATTGCCCGCGATCGTAGACTCCCCATGCGACGGCCATGGTATGACTGCGGGCGAAGTCTGGCGCAAACGCGGCCGCGCTGGTGCGCGCCTCGCGCAGTTCTGCGCTAAAGCTCAGCGCCTGCCATGACTCGCCGCCATCCGTCGTGATCGAATCGAACGCGACCGCCGTTCCATCTGCGGCGAAGACAGGCGAGGCGGCCAGCACCGACGGCGCTTTGGGTCTTCGAGATGCGCTGCTGTAATCAAGCAGCCAGGTCGGGGCGGCGCCGCTCGGGCTGGTGGACAAGAGACCATAAGGCGTGAGCGACCACAGAGGAGAATCGCTCTGTAGCCCGGCGCCGATCAGGTTATGGACAGTCGCACCTGGCATATTGCCCGCCGCCTGCCAGGATTGGCCGTTGTCGGTGGTCACCAGGAAGTGCGCACCGGAACCCGCTTTACTCCGCCACAGACGGTGATCCTGGGCGTAGTTGGGTGAGAACGCAACAAAATACTGCTCATACTCACGGGGTGCGATGCCAACCCAGGTTTGGCCGGCATCGGTGGAGAGGTATGTCCCTTGATCGTCTCCCCGACGAGTCCAGGCTGCCAGCGTGTGATCGGTCGCATAGTTGGGCGAAATGGCCAACCCGCTCCAGGCCACAGCGCCGGGCAAACTGGCAACGCCGATCTGTGCCCACGTCACGCCGCCGTCGGTGCTGCGCCGGATGCCCGCCTCGCCCGTATTCCACCAGTGCAGGGCAAAGACCGTGCCATCGGCGGCGAAGTTGGGCGAAAAGATGATGTGGCTTTCACCCAAGCCGGTGGCCTGCCAGGTCAGACCGTCGTCGGTTGAGCGCCAGTGCTTTCCTGGGGTCGCTCTCGTGGATTGGCTGATCAGGATCGTATGTGTGCCGTCGGCGTTTCGCGCCACCGCCGGGTATTCGAGTTTGGCGCCGGCCAGACTGCGCAGTTCCCAGGTGTCACCTCGGTCGGTGGAGCGCCAAAAGCCGCTGCCGTAGGAGGCATCGAACAAGACCCCATTGGCGTCGTAGGCTGGCGAAGCGACGATATTGCGGTAGCCGGGATGGAACGCACCGGACAGCCCTGTCCAGTTCTGACCGCCGTCAACGCTGCGCCAGACATTCGCGCGGTCGGTGCCGATGAGGGTGCGGCTGCCGGCGTAGAACACGAACGGCGGCTGCCACGCGGTGCGTCGCATCCATTGGCTTCCGTCGGTGGAGCCAGCCGCTTGTCCCGCTCGTGTCGAGGCGATAAGTGGAGATTCCGGGCCCAGGCTGCTCGGAAGCGCCAGGCGCTCAGGTGCGCTGCCGCCCACCGGGCCGTAATCTTCCCAAGCCACGGCCTGGGGTGGAAGCGAGACGTCGAAAGGCGTTGGCCCTGGCAGCGGGTTGTATGGCGGCAGGGGGCCGTCAGGCGCGAAGACCTGCAAGCGATTGTTGCCGCTGTCGGCGACGACGATGCGGCCATCGGGCAGGGCCGCGATGGCCTGGGCGTCGGCGAACTGGCCGTTGCCCCGGCCGAAACTTCCCCAGGAAGCCAGGTAGTGCCCATCTTCGTCGAAGCTTTGCACCCGGCTGCTGAAGATGGGGGACACAAGCGGCCGGCTGCGATTATCGGTATCCAGCACGAACACCCGGCCGCGCAGGTCGGTGGCGACGGCGCTCGGTACGACAAAAGTTCCGGGAGCGAGGTCAACGCCGCCAGCGCTACCCCAGGCGAAGAGCGTCTGGCCCAACAACGTCGTGACCTTGACCGATGGCGCAGGAGCCTGTTGCACCCGGTAGGCGCGACCGGTCGCCGTGATTGCCAGGCTCGCATACCAGGTTTGGTAATCGAGGGTGTTCCACTCGCCCATGCGGACGCCATCGAGATCCATGCGCATGACCTGACCTGTCAGGTTCATGGCCAGCAGGGTATTGCCTTTGGCCGCCAGCGCGATGAATGGAGCTGTCGTGTACGTGGGATAGAGAATTTGGCCGGCAGAGAAGGCTGTCTCGAAACGGCCGGCCGAGAAACGAACGATTCTCTGTCCCAAGCCCCAGGGTGACACAGCATCCAGCACGTAGAGTCGCCCCAGCGCGTCCACGGTCAATGCCTGGAGTTTTTCCAGGCTCCCCTGGTCCGCACGACCGGCGCTAATCTCGCCAAGCACGCGCCCATTCGCGTCCAGGTGTTGGATGCGCCCACGGTTCTTTTCGAGGACGTAAAACGTACCATCGGGCGCGGCGGCCAGATGGTCGGGGTGCTCGAAGTTGCCGGGCGTGGCGAAGGCACGTGTGCCCCAGGCCCCCAGCCGGTGGCCGCTCCAGTCGTAGATGACAACCTGGGGCGCGTTGGTCAGCACAAGCAGGCGGTTGTCGGTGGCAGCCAGCGCGATAACGCCGGCTGGCAGAGCAAAGCTGCTCAAGAAGGCGCCTTGTGCGTCATAATGTTTGACCACGCTGTCATCGAGTTCATAGACCCAGAGACTGTGGTCAGGCGCGAGGGTCAGCGCGCGCGGCGAGTAGAGGAAGCCCGGCTGACCGTTGACCGCGCCGATCCGCTGCCCTTCTTCCCAACTGGGCAGGATGCGTATGACGCCGAATAGGGCGGGTGAACAATAGGCGACGCCATCGGTGTCCACGGCCAGGGCGCCGCTGGCGCAATCAACCTCACGGGAGCCTTGCGGCGCGCCGTCAGATGCGAAGCGTGACAGGCGCTGATACGTTTGATTCCCGGTTACGCGACCGGTAAGACTCAAGACGAAGATGCGTCCGGCGGCATCAGCATCTACGCTGACCGGATCGGACAGGCCGTCAGGGTCGCCAGCGGCCCAGCGGCCAACCTGGCGCACGAAGTCGCCCTGCAGGGTGAAGACCTGCACCCGGCTGTTGTTCGTGTCGGCCACGTAGACGCGGTCGCCGCGCACGGCGATGCCGCGCGGGTTGTAGAATTCGCCCTGACCCCGACCGAGGCGCCCGAAGGTTCGCAGGAAGACGCCAGCGGCTGTGAAGACCTGGACGCGATGGTTGCCGGTGTCCGCGACATAGACGTTGCCTGCGGCGTCGAGCGCGATGTCGGTGGGAGCGGTCAGTTCGCCGGCGACGGCTGCTGCGCCCCACGTGGCAACCCAGCGAAAGGTTGACGGGTCGGCATGGGAGGACGCGGGCGGCAGGTCGGCCATCGCCGGCAGAGATGACACCGTGAAGTTGGCTGCGCCGGCAAGGGCAAAGGCCGCAGCCAGCAAGCAGCGCAGCGCGCGCGGGAAAATTATCTTGGTGAATGTGGTGGGAAGGCCCAAGTCAACAAGACCCTGGACGGTCTCGCCGATGGCCTCGCGGATATTACTTCTCATCGGATCCCTCCTCGACTTTCTATCACATTGTGATATACCTGTCAAGTGCGTGCCTATTGAACCAGCAGTTCCAAATGTAGCACACATTCAACCACAAAGAGCACATGCGGGGGTTGGTGAACACAAAGAAACGGCAGATCAGACGCAGATCGGCAACTTCTCTGCGTTCTTTGTGATCTCTGTGGTAAAAAACCAGGCTACATTTGGAACTGCTGCTATTGAACGGCGCAACGCTACCCCGCCACGAAGCGCCCATCTTCCAGCGCCCGCGCCTGACCCAGGGCGACCAGGGTGGCGAGCCATTCGGCCACACGGGCAGGCGCGGCCCCGCTGAACGCGGCCGCGACTTCGGCCGCGGTGACGGGTCGGTCGGCGGACGCGGCCAGAGCGGCGCGTACGGCGGCCGCCTGCGCGGCCATGGCCTCGGGCCAGGGCGCACTCAGAAACCCGGTTTCTCCGAGAAACCGGGTTTCTGGCTCCTCGATCTCGAACCCGGCTTGCTGCGCCTGCGGCGCGGACTCGGCCGGCGCCTGGTAGTCCGGCCGCAGCCAGCGGATGACGCCAGCCGCCTCTTCCGCGGCCCGCGCCGGCGTTGAGCGCGACCAGCCGCGTCAAAATCTCCTCGTCAGGCAAATCCGCCGGCCAGCCGTAAGCCTCGGCAACGGCCGCATCCAGGTCGTCGTGCAGTTGCCTGAGGATCGAGACCAGCCCTTGCGCGTGGATGATCTTGTCTTTGGCGGTCAACGCCTCGCTGGCGCGCAGCCTCGCCAGCACGTTGTACATGTCGGTCAGGGTCAGCTTGGGGTGAAGCGCCTGCTGGCGCTTGCGGTGGCTGTCCAACTCTTCGGCGATGGAGCGGATGCGGGCCTTTTGCGCGTCGATGGCGTCGGGGAAGGAGAACTTCTCGAAACAGGCGGTCTTGACGTAGACCGGATCGTTGCCGACGCCCAGCCACCCGCCCGCCTTCAAAGCCCAAGTTGTGTGGATGCGGCTCGATAGGACACCGAGGAAATAGCCATCTTCCAAAGCTATGTTGACGAGTTTGTTGTCGGGCAAGATGGTCTTGTCGAGAAACACGAAGAAGCGGTGTCTTGACGTCTCAACTGTTGCAATATAGCGAGACAATCCTGAAAGCTGATCTCTGAGCTTCGGGTTGGTCTCACCAAACAGCCACCAGTTTTCTCGACGTGATTTTCGGTTGTTCTGATCTCGCTCTGGCTTCACGCGTTCGTACACCCACTGGTAAACTTCTGGAAAGCGCCGCCTCACATCTTCTACGGTCAAGCCGTAGAGATCAATGACCATCACATTCCTGGATGTCGCTGTCAAGTCGCGGCCGTTTCGGTAGAGCCGAATGTGCTTTTCCAGACCAGTAACTACACCGAGACCAAGTTGCTTCGCTTCCTGCGGCGTCACAATGAAACCCACTCCGAACAGGCTGACGCCACGATTGCTGAGTTCCGAGTTTGCCCCCAACGGCGTTGCCGAAGTGACATCTGCACCTACCGTCAGGTCGGCAGAATCACTCCGAACGCGGGCGAGAAAGCCACGTTGATCTTCGTCATGATCTGTGGCCGCCTCCCTGACAACGCGGCAAGCCCCTGCTGATTCCCTGGCGCAGCCACCGTCATCGAAATCCTGACCGCCGCGCCGTCTGCCGAATCCACCCACGGATGATCGGGGATGGCAAACGCGATGTGTAGGGGCAGGTCTTGCGCCTGCCCACCTTGCGCCTGCCCGCCCTGGGCGCCCGCAAGGGGTGCCCCTACCAGGTGATTTTGGAGACGCGGCGGTTGAAGGTCTGGCGCAGGCTGTTCGTAGTGATGAAGCCAAAACGGCGCAATTGGCCGCGGCGCACCAGTTCGGCGGCCTTGTCCCACCAGAACATCACGTAATCCGCCGAGTCGGGCACGTTGGGGTAGACGCGGCGGATCGTTTCGGCGTAGCCGTCGCCCAACGCCTCGCGCATCCGGCCCGTGCCGATGAACGGCGGATTTCCTACGACGAAATCGGCTTGCGGCCATGCGGCCGGCCGTGGGTTGAGGTAGCGCCAGGCCGGCACGCGCGCGGTCTCGTCGGGCACTTGCTCGCCGGTGACGGGGTGCCGCCTGGTCGTGCGGCCGTCCCAGCGGGTGACGGGGCGGCCCGCGGCGTCCAGCAGCGGTTCGACCGCGTCCCAGGCCAGCACCGCGTCGCGGCACTCGATGTTGTGGAAGCTGCGGATGATCGGCTCGGCGATGTGTCCCAGGTCTCCCTCGGTGCGCAGCCGCCACTGCAAATAGCCGATCCACAGCACCAGTTCGGCGATGGCCGCGGCGCGCGGGGAGATTTCCAGGCCCAGGAATTGGCGCGGGGAGACAGTGACGCTTTCCACGTCGAGCAGCATCTGGCTGCCGCCCAACTGCCCGCGCACCTCCAGCACTTCGGCCTGCAGCCGCACCAGGTGTTCCAGGCTGACGTAGAGGAAATTGCCCGTCCCGCACGCGGGATCCAAGACCCGGACGCTCGCCAGGCGGCGCTGGAAGGCCTCGACCTCGGCCAGCGCTCCCTTGATCTCGCCCTCGTCGGCCAGGCGCGCGGCCGCGGCTTGCACCGCTTCCCATTCGCCGCGCAGCGGCTCGACCAGTGTCGGCAGCACCAGGCGTTCGACATAGGCGCGCGGGGTGAAGTGCGCGCCCAGCTTGTGCCGCTCGGCCGGGTCCAGCGCCCGTTCCAGCAGCGTGCCGAAGATGGCCGGCTCCACGTCGCGCCAATCGGCCTGCGCGGCCTCGATCAGCAGTTGCAGTTGATCCGCGCTCAGCGGCAGCGCGCTCGCGTCCGCGAACAGCCCGCCATCGAAGTGCTTGATGGGCACGCGCAACGCCAGCGAGAACCCGCCGGCCGCCATCGTGCGCCACAGCTCTTGCACGAAGGCCGGAAAGTGCGCCACGTTGTGGCGGGCATCGGCCAGCAGTTGCGTAAAACTACCGGGCGGCAGCAGCCCCACATCCTCGGCGAACATGGTGAAGAGACAGCGCATCAGGAAATGGGCCACGGTCTGGGGATCGTGCTGTCCCTCCAGCGCCCGCGCCAGCCGCGCCAGGCGGTCGGCGATGTCGCGCGTCACCCGTGCGCTGCGCCGGCTGGGGTCCAGACTCATGGGGTCGAGCCAGAGCTGGCGCAGGAGCGTGCGCACGTCCGGGTCGGCCAAATCGGTCAAACTGATGCGGTAATGGGCGGGGTCGGGGAAGGGGACGTAGTTGCCGCCGCTGCGGGTGAATTCGCTGTAGAGGTCCAGGCTGTCGCCCACGTCGGCGACGATCAGGAAGGGGGGCCGGCCGCCGTCCGCGACCTCGGCGGGGGGCAGATTGCGCGCATACGACTGCGCCTGCTGCCGCGCCCGTTCCATCGCGGTGTCCCAGGATGCGGCCCCGCGCAGCGCCGTGCCGCGTTTGCGCGCCCGGCCCGCCGCCTGTCCGGCCAGCGAGAGCGCGGGCGTACCCGCGTCGCCATCGCGACCCTGCTTGGCCTCCAGCACGAAGCAACCGCGGCGATAGAGGTCAATGCGACCGGTCGCGCCGTGGGGCAGCGGCACCGATTTCTCGAAGACATAGGCGTTGGCAGCCTCGTCGGGCGTGGTTGGATTGGGGCGGTCCACCTCCAGCACGTCGCACAGCTCGGAGAGGAAAGGCTGGCAGTTGGCGCGCTCGGCCGCGCCGGAGGCACGCCAGCGCGCGATGAAGGGGGCAACGAGGGCCGGTTGGTCGGTCATAATTACTCAGTATAGAAATGAGGTCTCAGTTCCTCATCCGGTATGTATTGGCTTGCCTGTCGGAAAATGGCTCGCAAGGTACCGGTATCGAGTTCCCGATGACGCGGAATCGTCAATATCTGTTTCTGGCCATACGGGCCAATGCGCCGCAACTTGACGTGACTGCCTTCCTGCGCGTGTACGATGAAACCAAAGCCTTCCAGTATCTGAATGACCGCGGATCCTGAGAGGCGGCGCAGTTTAGGCATATACCGGCTCCATCTCCATGGTAACCAATAGCGGAGGATGCGCGACCAGTCCTAACTCTGCCAGATCCTCACCCTTTAAGTGAAGGTGAATTGCCTCGCGCAGATTCTGCACCGTTTCATCGAGCGTCTGGCCCTGAGTGACCACAGCCAGGTTGAGACACTCGGCCACGTACCCCGATTCATCGCCTGGATAAATCACTGCCTGGATTGTGTAGCGTTGTGCCATGTTGCCTCCCAAGTTTTTCTCGAATACGAACACGATTACAATTTCACCCACACCAGCCGGTCGAAGCCGAGCGCCACGATGGCGAAGGTGTGCAGGCGCAGCTTGGCGCCATAGACGGTCTGGAGCGTGGCGCGGTAGTCCGTCGCCTTGCGCGTCGCCTCGGCCAGCGCCGCCGCGACCAGGGGCCGCGACGCCAACTCCTCGCGGGACGTCGCTTTGACCGCCTCACCGGTCAGGCCCAGATCGCTCAGCGGGATGTACTTGAACTCCAGCAGCGCATCTTGCAGCGTGTACTTGCGCATATCCGGCCGCACGATCAGCGTCATATCGGCATAACTGCGTTCCAGCGCCGGCTCCGAATCGGTGATATAGAACAGGTCGTCGAACAGCAGCGTCAGAAACGCCATCTTCACCGTCAACTCATTCGCCCAGCGGTAGTCGCGGTTGTCGAGCACCCGAAAGTAGCGCGTTTCGATGAAGTCGCACAACGGTTGCAGATCGCCGTGATAGTAGACCGCTTCGACGGCCTCGCGCACCGCGGCCCGCTCGCCGAACTCCGGCAGCAGGCGGTCGCGCAGTTGCTCCACGTACAGTTTGCGCGCCACCAGATTCGGGATGCGGAAGGCCAGTTTGCCTTCCTCGGTGATCCGCTCCAGTGTCAGCACGCCGAAGTAGTAGAGCAGCGAGACCATGAACGTCTCGTCCTTCACCTGGGTCAGCACATCCTCCACGCCGAACCGCTGCGCCAGCCGTGGGATGGTCGGCGGCGTGTCGGGATTCAGGATCGCGGCCAGCACCGGCGCGCCGTGCGGCAAGCCCGCAATGTACGCGATCTTCCCGCGATCCATCGCCAGGTTGCTGTCGAGTAACTCGCGTGGCGGGCTGCAGGTCTCCGCCAGGTGTTGCAGGAAGTACAACGCCAGCGTGGGATTGTAGACCAGTTCCGCCGGCTCCTCGCCAAACGCATAGCCGTTGTAGAAGGTGCGCATGGTGTCCTGCGCCGCGGTGCGCGCCTCCGGCGCCAGTTCGCACTCCTCCGCGACCTGCGCCAGCAATCCCTGCATCTCCGCTTCCGTGAACCCGCACAGCAGTTCCAGACCGATCTTGAACGAAACATCCCGCGCCACGTTATAACCGCTGCTCAAGTCGCTGAGCACAATTGGCGCGACGCCAGTGGTGAAGGCGCGATCCAATCCCATGCCGCTGCCGGCCCCTTTCACCGCCTTGAACACCGTCTTGAGCAGCCCCTCGCCGTAGAGCAATGCCTTGTAGCGGTCGGCGCCGCCTCCTCCGATATCCCTCCCTACAGGGGGGGACTCAGGGGGGGGGCGACTCATCAGTACCTCGTTGGCGAAGTTGTCGTATTCGTCAATCAGCAGATAGAGGCGATAGTCCGTCGCGCGCACCGCCGTCAGCAACGACTCAAAGGAAGCGATAGCATTGGTGGGGTGAACGGTGATCGGGTAAGCCAACTGCTCACGATAGGTCTCCGCGAACCCCTGAATACGCGCGTTGATGTGAGCATGCACCGCCTGCCCGATCTCAGCGATGCCGCCCTGCGCGCTGACCAGTGAGAAGTCCCATCGCAGGATGAAGTAGCTGTTGTGGCCCGGGGTCGGGTTGCGCCCAATCGCCAGGTCGCCGAACAACTGCGCGAACTCGCCGGCCTTCGCCACATCGTAGTAGTTCTCCAGCGTAGAAAGCCACAGGCTCTTGCCGAACCGCCGCGGCCGCAGGAAGACCAGTTGTTTCCCGGCCTCTTCCACCAGCGCAATCCGGTCGGTACGGTCTATGTACACATAGCCTTCCGTTCTGATGGTATAGAAATCACTGATACCGTAGGGAAACTTTAACATTGCCGCGCCTCCTTATAGTTTGCGCCATACCAGCCGGTCGAAGCCGAGCGCCACGATGGCGAAGGTGTGCAGGCGCAGCTTGGCGCCATAGACGGCCTGGAGCGTGGCGCGGTAGTCCGCGGCCTTGCGCGTCGCCTCGGCCAGCGCCGCCGCGACCAGGGGCCGCGACGCCAACTCCTCGCGGGACGTCGCTTTGACCGCCTCGCCGGTCAGGCCCAGATCGCTCAGCGGGATGTACTTGAACTCCAGCAGCGCGTCCTGCAGCGTGTACTTGCGCATATCCGGCCGCACGATCAGGGTCATATCGGCATAGCTGCGTTCCAGCGCCGGCTCCGAGTCGGTGATGTAGAACAGGTCGTCGAAGAGCAGCGTCAGAAACGCCATCTTCACCGTCAACTCATTCGCCCAGCGGTAGTCGCGGTTGTCGAGCACCCGAAAGTAGCGCGTCTCGATGAAGTCGCACAACGGTTGCAGGTCGCCGTGATAGTAGACCGCTTCGACGGCCTCGCGCACCGCGGCCCGCTCGCCGAACTCCGGCAGCAGGCGGTCGCGCAGTTGCTCCACGTACAGTTTGCGCGCCACCAGATTCGGGATGCGGAAGGCCAGTTTGCCTTCCTCGGTGATCCGCTCCAGTGTCAGCACGCCGAAGTAGTAGAGCAGCGAGACCATGAACGTCTCGTCTTTCACCTGGGTCAGCACATCCTCCACGCCGAACCGCTGCGCCAGCCGTGGGATGGTCGGCGGCGTGTCGGGATTCAGGATCGCGGCCAGCACCGGCGCGCCGTGCGGCAAGCCCGCAATGTACGCAATCTTCCCGCGATCCATCGCCAGGTTGCTGTCGAGTAACTCGCGTGGCGCTTCACATTCACGCTGCAATGTCTTGAGGAAGTAGAGTGTCAGCGTGGGATTGTAGATCAAAGCGGTCGCGCGCATGCCAAAGCGATAACCGTTGTAGAACGTGCGCAGCAGCGTCAATGCTTCCGTGGTTTGCGCCGGAGACAGGTCGCACGTCTGGCCCACTTGTGCCAGGAGCGCCGCAACCTCCGCCTCGTGGAAGCCGCACAAGTCATAGAAATCAGGGAGTAGCGAGAGGTCCTCGGCGACATTATAACCGCTGCTCAAGTCGCTGAGCACAATTGGCGCGACGCCAGTGGTGAAGGCGCGATCCAATCCCATGCCGCTGCCGGCCCCTTTCACCGCCTTGAACACCGTCTTGAGCAGCCCTTCGCCGTAGAGCAATGCCTTGTAGCGGTCGGCGCTGCCTCCTCCGATATCCCTTCCTACAGGGGGGGACTCAGGGGGGGCGCGGCTCATCAGTACCTCGTTGGCGAAGTTGTCGTATTCGTCAATCAGCAGATAGAGGCGATAGTCCGTCGCGCGCACCGCGGTCAGCAACGACTCAAAGGAAGCGATAGCATTGGTGGGGTGAACGGTGATCGGGTAAGCCAACTGCTCACGATAGGTCTCCGCGAACCCCTGAATACGCGCGTTGATGTGAGCATGCACCGCCTGCCCGATCTCCGCGATGCCGCCCTGCGCGCTGATGAGCGAGAAATCCCAGCGCAGGATGAAGTAGCTGTTGTGGCGCGGGGTCGGGTTGCGGCCAATCGCCAGGTCGCCGAACAACTGCGCAAACTCGCCGGCCTTCGCCACATCGTAGTAGTTCTCCAGCGTCGAAAGCCACAGGCTCTTGCCGAACCGCCGCGGCCGCAGGAAGACCAAGTGTTTCCCGGCCTCTTCCACCAGCGCAATCCGGTCGGTACGGTCTATGTACACATAGCCTTCCGTTCTGATGGTATAGAAATCACTGATACCGTAGGGAAACTTTAACATTGCCGCGCCTCCTTATAGTTTGCGCCACACCAGCCGGTCGAAGCCGAGCGCCACGATGGCGAAGGTGTGCAGGCGCAGCTTGGCGCCATAGACGGCCTGGAGCGTGGCACGATAGTCCGCGGCCTTGCGCGTCGCCTCGGCCAGCGCCGCCGCGACCAGGGGCCGCGACGCCAACTCCTCGCGGGACGTCGCTTTGACCGCCTCGCCGGTCAGGCCCAGATCGCTCAGCGGGATGTACTTGAACTCCAGCAGCGCGTCCTGCAGCGTGTACTTGCGCATATCCGGCCGCACGATCAGCGTGGCGACTTTCGGAGAAAGCGCCGTCATATCGGCATAACTGCGTTCCAGCGCCGGCTCCGAATCGGTGATATAGAACAGGTCGTCGAACAGCAGCGTCAGAAACGCCATCTTCACCGTCAACTCATTCGCCCAGCGGTAGTCGCGGTTGTCGAGCACCCGAAAGTAGCGCGTTTCGATGAAGTCGCACAACGGTTGCAGATCGCCGTGATAGTAGACCGCTTCGACCGCCGCCCGCATCGCGGCCCGCTCGCCGAACTCCGGCAGCAGGCGGTCCCGCAGTTGCTCCACGTACAGCTTGCGCGCCACCAGATTCGGGATGCGGAAGACCAGTTTGCCTTCCTCGGTGATCCGCTCCAGCGTCAGCACGCCGAAGTAGTAGAGCAGCGAGACCATGAACGTCTCGTCTTTCACCTGCGTCAGCACATCTTCCACGCCGAACCGCTGCGCCAGCCGCGCAATGGTCGGCGGCGTGTCGGGATTCAGGATCGCGGCCAGCACCGGCGCGCCGTGCGGCAAGGCCGCAATGTACGCAATCTTCCCGCGATCCATCGCCAGGTTGCTGTCGAGTAACTCGCGCGGCGCTTCACATTCCCGCTGCAATGCCTTGAGGAAGTAGAGTGTCAGCGTGGGATTGTAGATCAAAGCGGTCGCCCGCATGCCAAAGCGATAACCGTTGTAGAACGTGCGCAGCAGCGCCAATGCTTCCGTGATTCGAGCCGGAGACAGGTCACACGTCTGGCCCACTTGTTCCAGGAGCGCCGCGACTTCTGCCTCGTGGAAGCCGCACAGGTCATAGTAATCCGGGAGTAGCGAGAGGTCTTCGGCGACATTATAGCCGCTGCTCAAGTCGCTGAGCACAATCGGCGCGACGCCGGTGGTGAAGGCGCGATCCAGCCCCATGCCGCTGCCGGCGCCTTTCACCGCCTTGAACACCGTCTTGAGCAGCCCCTCGCCGTAGAGCAGCGCCTTGTAGCGGTCGGCGCCTTCCACCGCGTGACTCATCAACACCTCGTTGGCGAAGTTGTCGTACTCGTCAATCAACAGGTAGAGGCGATAGGGCGTTTGGCGCACCAAACCCAGCAAAGCTTGAAAGGAGGCAATTCCGTCGGTGGGATGCGGCTCAAGCGGCGCATTCAGCCACGCCTGGTAGCGCAAGCCGAAGTTCTTAATGGTCATGTTGATGTGGTTGTGCAGCGCCTGCCCGATCTCCGCGATGCCGCCCTGCGCGCTGATGAGCGAGAAATCCCAGCGCAGGATGAAGTAGCTGTTGTGGCGCGGGGTCGGGTTGCGCCCAATCGCCAGGTCGCCGAACAACTGCACGAACTCGCCGGCCTTCGCCACATCGTAGTAGTTCTCCAGCGTGGAGAGCCACAGGCTCTTGCCGAACCGCCGCGGCCGCAGGAAGATCAACTGGTCGCCGGCCTCTTCCACCAGCGCAATCCGGTCGGTGCGATCCACGTAGACATACTCGCCAGTCCGCACTTTATAGAAATCACTGATGCCGTAGGGAAATTTCAACATCGCCGCGCCTCCTTATAGTTTGCGCCACACCAGCCGGTCGAAGCCGAGCGATACGATGGCGAAGGTGTGCAGACGCAGCTTGGCGCCATAGACGGCCTGGAGCGTGGCGCGGTAGTCCGTCGCCTTGCGCGTCGCCTCGGCCAGCGCCGCCGCGACCAGGGGCCGCGACGCCAGCTCCTCACGGGACGTCGCTTTGACCGCCTCGCCGGTCAGGCCCAGGTCGCTCAGCGGGATGTACTTGAACTCCAGCAGCGCATCTTGCAGCGTGTACTTGCGCATGTCTGGCCGCACGATCAGTGTCATATCGGCATAACTGCGTTCCAGCGCCGGCTCCGAGTCGGTGATATAGAACAGGTCGTCGAACAGCAGCGTTAGAAACGCCATCTTCACCGTCAACTCATTCGCCCAGCGGTAGTCGCGGTTGTCGAGCACCCGAAAGTAGCGCGTCTCGATGAAGTCGCACAACGGTTGCAGATCGCCGTGATAGTAGACCGCTTCGACGGCCGCGCGCATCGCGGCCCGCTCGCCGAACTCCGGCAGCAGGCGGTCACGCAGTTGCTCCACGTACAGCTTGCGCGCCACCAGATTCGGGATACGGAAGGCCAGTTTGCCTTCCTCGGTGATCCGCTCCAGTGTCAGCACGCCGAAGTAGTAGAGCAGCGAGACCATGAACGTCTCGTCTTTCACCTGGGTCAGCACATCCTCCACGCCGAACCGCTGCGCCAGCCGTGGGATGGTCGGCGGCGTGTCGGGATTCAGGATCGCGGCCAGCACCGGCGCGCCGTGCGGCAAGCCCGCAATGTACGCAATCTTCCCGCGATCCATCGCCAGATTGCTGTCGAGTAACTCGCGTGGCGGGCTGCAGGTCTCCGCCAGGTGTTGCAGGAAGTACAACGCCAGCGTGGGATTGTAGACCAGTTCCGCCGGCTCCTCGCCAAACGCATAGCCGTTGTAGAAGGTGCGCATGGTGTCCTGCGCCGCGGTGCGCCGGCGCCAGTTCGCACTCCCCGCGACCTGCGCCAGCAATCCCTGCATCTCCGCTTCCGTGAACCCGCACAGCAGTTCCAGACCGATCTTGAACGAAACATCCCGCGCCACGTTATAACCGCTGCTCAAGTCGCTGAGCACAATTGGCGCGACGCCGGTGGTGAAGGCGCGATCCAATCCCAGGCCGCTGCCGGCCCCTTTCACCGCCTTGAACACCGTCTTGAGCAGCCCTTCGCCGTAGAGCAATGCCTTGTAGCGGTCGGCGCCGCCGCCGCCGATATCCCTCCCTACAGGGGGGGACTCAGGAGGGGCGCGGCTCATCAGTACCTCGTTGGCGAAGTTGTCGTATTCGTCAATCAGCAGATACAGAGGATAGGGCGTTTGGCGCACCAGCCCCAGCAAGACTTGAAATGAGGCAATTCCGTCGGTAGGATGCGGATCAAGCGGCGCATTCAGCCACGCCTGGTAGCGCAAGCCGAAGTTCTTAATGGCCGTGTTGATGTGGTTGTGCAGCGCCTGCCCGATCTCCGCGACGCCGCCCTGCGCGCTGACCAGCGAGAAGTCCCAGCGCAGGATGAAGTAGCTGTTGTGGCGCGGAGTCGGGTTGCGTCCAATCGCCAGGTCGCCGAACAGCCGCGCAAACTCGCCGGCCTTCGCCACATCGTAGTAGTTCTCCAGCGTCGAAAGCCACAGGCTCTTGCCGAACCGCCGCGGCCGCAGGAAGACCAGTTGTTTCCCGGCCTCTTCCACCAGCGCAATCCGGTCGGTACGGTCTATGTACACATAGCCTTCCGTTCTGATGGTATAGAAATCACTGATACCGTAGGGAAACTTTAACATCACCACGCCTCCTTATAGTTTGCGCCACACCAGCCGGTTGGGGGCTACATTCCCCACACCATGATCGGCCGGCCGTGATGGCTTTCGCCGCGCCGCCAAATTTTTTCAGCCCACGGTCTGTCGGGGCGCCGGTCGAAGATGATCAGGTGCGTCTCGTCGGCCGCGCAACGGTCGGCATACTCCCAGGTCTGCGCCAGGCCGGCCGCCAGCGTCTTCTCCACCGAGTCGCGCAGGATCTTCAACTCGATCACCCCGCGCTGCACGCCGCCGGGGTAGCGCCAAAGCACGAGCAGATCGGTGCGCCGACGTCCCAGACCATATTCGCGCTCCACCCGGCCGCCGCCATTGACGATCCGCTGCAAAAATGCCTGCATGAGCAGTTGCGGCCCGGCCTCTTTGTAGTCGAAGCGTTCCAACCACACCTCGGAGTTCTCGCGGAAGAACTGCTGGAATGCGGCCAGCAGCTTTGGCAGGTCCAGGCGGCCATCGGCGGCGATGTACCAGGCCGGTTGTTCCGAAATTGTGAGTTGCGTGCTGAAGGTCAACTCGCGCGGGATGACTTCCTGGTAGATGCGGTTGGCGATCGTGAGTTGGCCCTCGGTCTTGATCAGCCCCAGGTCGCGCACGTAGGTAATGTCGTCCGGCGGCATGATTTCGGCGGTCTGTTCGCCGGCCAGGATCGTTTCCACCACGCGGCGCACGCGCGGCTCTTGCAGCTTGTCGGCCAGTTGATCCAGGTGCGTCACGCGTGCCAGGATCAGCTCCTCTTTGGCCTGCTGGATCATTTCGGCCGTGATCGGCTGGGTGCGGTCGCGGCCGGCGCGCAACTCGAAGCAGGCGGTGTAGGCCAGCGCATTGACCAGCCACGGCTGGCCGCTGGTCAGGCTCCAGACCAGATCAAGCGCCTCCGGCGTGAAGGACTGGCCAGTCTCGTCCGTATGCTCCAACAGCAGCGTGTTCACCTCGCGCGGGCCGAAATCGTCCAGGCGCAACGACTTGGCTTTGATGTTGAACGCGCTGCCGCCAGTGATGATCGTCTTCTGCGCCTCCGAGTGGATCCGATAATCCTGGATGTCGCGCACGCCGCAGAGGATCAGGCTGTGGGGGAACTGGTGGGGGCGCTTGGGATAGCCGGCGCGCAGTTGGCGTAACAGCGAGATCAGCGTGTCGCCCACCAACGCATCCACCTCATCCAGCATGAGGACGAGGGGCTTATCCAATTGCTGGCACCAGCGCGACAGAAAGACGCCCAAGGCCGAAGCCGGCGTTATCGTGGCAAGCGTTTCTTCCGCCAGCGTCACTGCTGCCGCATCGCCGACGAGATCATACGCCCAGGCTGCAATATCGGTGACGACGGTCGCGATGCCCTTATCCACATCCTCGCGGTGCGCCTGTGCCCCTTCGATATTGGCGTACACGGCATGGTACTGGCCGATCTGGTTGAGATGCTTCGCCAGCGCCAGCAGACAGGAGGTCTTGCCCGTCTGGCGCGGGGCGTGGAGCAGGAAGTATTTTTCCTGGCCGACGAGCGCCAGCAGTTCCGCCAGGTCGAACCGTGCCAGCGGCGGCAGGCAGTAGTGCTTCTCGCAGTTGACGGGGCCTTCGGTGGTGAAAAAACGCATAGGCGCCTCCTGGCCCCGAGTATACCACACAAACCGATTCTGCGCCGTTCAGGAATGAGAATTTTTTAACTGTGTTGCTTGACGCGGAACAGGTCATGCAGTAGAATACCCGCACCTCAGGTTCCGTGGCCGGTTCACCTGGGACGAAAGTTGTTTTCTCTCACCCAAGAACCTGGCCGACGAATGGACTTTCTTCTCCGGGTTGACCAGAAAGGAGGCAGACACCCACTTTGCGCATTCGCATGTCATTCTTTCGGATAGCGACAAATAGAGGGCGTAGTATGCGCAGCGTGCGCAGTGCGCGCCCTCTGATCAGTGGAAAAGGAGTTTCGATCATGCAACGTCAGAACATCGTCCGTATCCTGGTGCTGTTCGTGCTGCTGTTCGCAGCCGTGGGCAGTGTCACGGCCAAAAGCCCAGATGGCAAGGATCATGCGGCAGGATTGCCCTCGGGCAACTACCCGCTCGACTCCAGCGACAATGTGGTGTTGAGTTCGGGAGGCCCGGCCAATATCAACGTTTCTCCGCTCAGCCTGGCCAGCACCCAGGCTACCAACACTCAGACACAGCAGGTACTGACTATCGGCAACACCAGCAGCGCCGGCAGCAGCGACTTGACGTGGACCGTCTTTGAGGATGCCAACGGCTCACCTGAGCTTGTGGATTGGAGCGACAACTTCGACAGCTACGCGACTGGCAGCCAAATGCATGGCCAGGGCGGTTGGAAGGGTTGGGCCAACGACCCGGCCGCCGGCGCGCGCACCAGCAGCATCCAGGCGCGCAGCGCACCCAACTCGGTTGATATTCTCGGCGCCTCTGATCTGGTGCATGAGTACAGCGGCTATAGCAGCGGGTCATGGGTTTACACCGCCTGGCAGTACGTGCCCACCGACTATACGGGCCAGTCCTACTTCATTCTGCTCAATACGTACGTGGACGTCGGCACCAACAATTGGTCGGTTCAGGTCCAGTTCGATGCAGGAACCAACCTGGTTGTGAACGAAGGCGCCACCGGCGGCACGCTGCCGCTGATCAAGGGACAGTGGGTTGAACTGCGCGACGAGATCAACCTCGATGTCAATACGCAGTCTTTCTACTACAATAACCAGCTCCTCTACACCGGCACCTGGACGGACGAAGTGAGCGTCGGCGGTGTGCTGAATATCGGCGCTGTAGATCTGTTCGCCAACAACGCGACCACGGTCTTCTACGATGACGTGAGCCTGGCTGCTCCCGTCCCACCGCTCTGTGATGCGCCCAGCGACATCCCGTGGGTCAGCGAGACCCCGTCCAACGGCACCACGGTCGCCGGCGCGTCAACCCCTGTGCAGGTCACATTCGACTCGACGGGTCTGGCCGTCGGCACCTACACCGGCAACCTGTGCGTCTCCAGCAACGATCCCGATCCCGGCCCCGGCAATGGGACCAACTTGGTGATCGTGCCGCTCACGCTCGACGTGCAGGCCCCCACCGCGCTCACGCTCAGCAGCCTGGATGGGACTCAGTCGCCGGCGCCCATGCCGGTAGGCCTCCCGCTCGTGGCGCTGCCGCTCGCGGCCGGCGCGGCCCTGGCGGCTGCCTACGCGTGGCGGCGCAAGCAGCGCCCCCTGTAACGCAATCCTCCGGATTGCAGCGCCGACGACGCAAGCCAGCGGCTTGCGTTACTCAGCGTGCCGGTCCACCCGACGACCGGCACGCTTCTTTTACCTTTTTTACCTTGCTCCGCGTTCTGCACCAAGACTTCGTGACCGATCCTTTGCCTGGTTGGCGTGAAACCACTATAATGGGGCCTGGACTTCGCGCTCCTCGCGTGCTGACGGTTTCTTGTAGATCCCCTATTCTCGGCTGACATCATAGGACTGGCAGCGCCGTTGCTGCCGGCCGCTCAATAGCGCAACAGCGCCAGTGAAGAAAGGCAACCTGGTGAATACCGCACAAGTAAACCCACAAGGCGTTACCCCCGGCGCGACGAATGCCCTGCCAGCCTCTGAGCCTGGCCTGCAATTACAGACGCGCCTACTGAATTCGATTGGCCAGGCCGTGATCGCCACTGACCTGCATGGCGCCATCACCTACTGGAATCGGGCGGCCGAGCAGCTCTACGGCTGGGAATCCGCCGAAGTCCTGGGGCGCAACATCCTCGACATCACCCCCACTGAGCAGAGCGTCGAGCAGGCGCAGGAGATCATGTCCAGCTTGCGCGTCGGCCAGACCTGGAGCGGCGAATTTTCGGTGCGCCACCGCAGCGGCCGCAGCTTTCCCGCCCTGGTCACCGACACCCCCATCCTGGATGACGACGGCCAGTTGATCGGGATCATCGGTGTTTCTTCGGATAATTCGGAACGCAGCCGCCTGCAAAGCCAACTGCAGGCCAGCGAGCAGTTCGCCACGGCCACGCTGGATGCCCTCCCGGCCCACATCGCCGTCCTCGACCGCGCCGGCGAGATCGTTACCGTCAACCGCTCATGGCGCGCGTTTGGCGATGCCAACCCGCCCGCGCCGCCCGGCGCTTTCTCTGAAAGTCGCCCCGCGTATGGGATCGGCGTCAACTACCTGACCTTGTGTGACCAGGTCCGCGGCCCGGAGCAGGCGAGTGCGCAGGCCATGGCCCTGGGAATCCGCGCGGTGCTGGGCGGCGTCAGTGAGGATTTCGAACTGGAGTACCCCTCCCACAGCCCAACCGGACAGCACTGGTTCCATGCCCGTGTCACCAGGTTTGCCGCCGGCGGCAACCTGGTCATTGCACACGAGAACGTGACCGCATGTCGGTGGGCCGAAAGGGAAAGCCATCTGCTGCTGGCGCTGACGCGGGTCATCTCCGATGCTGAGAGCTTCGATGCCGCGCTGACCCTGGCCCTCAGCCTGATTTGTGAGACCGCCGGTTGGAACTTTGGCGAAGTATGGGTGCCGGCAGCGGACGGTGAGCATCTCGTGCTGGGCGCACCCTACTACTGTCGCACGGAGGATGTTTTCGGCTTCCGCGGCATGAGCAAGCATTATGAATTCGGCCCCGGCGTCGGCCTTCCTGGCCGGGTCATGGCGTCCAGGAAGCCGGTCTGGATTCCCGATGTCACCCTGGACGCCAATTTTCCACGCGCGCCCCTGGCCCGCGCCGTGGGCATCAAAACGGCCGTGGGCATTCCCATTCTCACACACGACACCGTGCAGGCCGTGATTTCTTTTTTCCTGACGCAAGCGCAGGCGCAAGACGACAAGATGGTCGCGCTCATCGCGGCCGTGGCCGCGCAGTTGGGCGTCGAGTTTCAGCGCAAGCAGGCGGAAGATGCGCTGCGCCGGAGCAAGCCCCCCCCCCCCCGCCTGCGCCAGCGCCTGGTTGAACTCGAAACCCTGCACACCGTCTCCGCGGCCCTGCGCACGGCCCGGACTCGTGACGAAGCGCTGACCTGCCTGCTCGATGAAACCCTGGCTGCACTGGAGACGGAGCACGGGGCCATCTGGCTCTATCACGCGGACAGCAACGAGCTGCGCCATGCCGTGGATCGCGGCTGGTTCCAAAATATCGAAGAAATGTCCATCAAGCCGGGCGACGGCATCGCCGGAACCGTCTTTGCCAGCGGGCAGGCACACGTCTCGCCCGATTTCAGCCGCGACCCGCTGGCCCGTCCTCCGGTGGGGACCCAGTTGCCGGCCGGCTGGGGCGGCGTCTGCCTGCCGCTGCTGGGCGGGGGCGCAGATGCGGGTCCGGCCGGTGTGATCTACGTCTCGGTTGCGCTGCCGCAGCGCATCACTCCAGAGCAGGTCAGGCTGCTCGAATCGCTGGCCGAGGTGGCCGGCGCGACCATGCACCGCCTGCAGTTGTGGCAGGAGACCCAGGAACAGGCGCGCCGCGTGCAACAGATCGTGGACACCGTGCCGCAAGGGGTGCTGCTGCTCGACGCGGACGGCCGCATCGTGCAGGCCAACCCCATGGCCAGCCATGACCTGGCCTTGATCGGCGGGGGCGCCGGCGTTGGTGACATCCTGACCCATTTGGGTGATCACCCCCTGGGCGAGATGCTCGTCCCGTCACGACAACAGGGCTGGCGCCAGGTTCAGGCCGCTACGCGCAGCTTCGAGGCCATCGCGCGGCCGATCGGAGATGCCTCCGCGCCGGCCAACTGGGTGGTGGTGCTCAACGATGTGACCTACGCGCGCCAGCAGCAGCGCTATCAGCAGGCCCAGGAGCGGCTGGCCAGCGTCGGCCAGATGGCGGCCGGCATCGCGCACGATTTCAACAACATCATGGGCGCGATTGTGCTCTACAGTGAACTGCTCGGTAAGGCCCAGGAGTTGGCGGAGCGATCGAAGCACTACCTGGGCGTGATTCGCCAGCAGGCCGACCACGCCGCCAACCTGATCCGCCAGATTCTCGACTTCAGCCGGCGCGCGCCCATGCAACGCGCCCCGCTCGACCTGCTGTCGCTGACCAAGGAGATGGTCAAGCTGCTGGAACGAACGCTGCCCGAAAGCATCCGGCTGGCCGTCAAGTACGATCAGCGTGAGGTCATCGTACATGGCGACCCCACGCGGCTGCAGCAGGTGCTGATGAACCTGGCTTTGAATGCCCGCGACGCCATGCCGGACGGCGGCCAACTCACCTTCAGCCTGACCACCCTGACGCTGGCGCCGGGCCAAACGCCCCCCCTGCCCGACCTGGGGCCGGGGCGCTGGGGGTGTCTGACGGTGAGCGATAGCGGCGCCGGCATTGCCCCGGAGCATCTGGCGCACATCTTCGAGCCGTTCTTCACCACCAAGGGTCCCGGCAAAGGCAGTGGGCTAGGGCTGGCGCAGGTCTACGGCATCGTCAAGCAGCACGACGGCGCGATTGATGTCAGCAGCAAACCAGGCGCCGGCGCCGCCTTCACGATCTATTTGCCGCATGTCAACACCCCGGCGCCGACGGAAGCCCAAGGCTCTACAGTCGCCACGCTGCCAAGCGGTACGGAGACCATCCTGCTGGTGGAGGACAATGTGGCCACGCGTGAGGCGATTGGCGAGTCGCTGGCCGGGCTTGGCTATCGCGTGTTCTCCGCGGCCACGGGCGCCGAGGCATTGGCCCTGTTCGACGCCCAGGGTCAGGGCATTGACCTGGTTCTCAGCGACCTGGTGATGCCGGAGATGGGCGGACTGGAACTCTTCCGGCGGCTGCGCGCCCAGGCGCCCGCGCTCAAGATGCTCATCATGACCGGCCATGCGCCCGAAGGCGACATCTACGGGGACTTGCGTCAGGCCGGCATTCCCTGGCTGCAGAAACCCTTCGCCATCGCCGACCTGGCCGCCAGGCTGCGCACCCTCCTGGACAGGTAACAGAATGAATCGAGCGCTTGCTGTCTTGATCGTCGAAGCTTCAGAGAGCGACGCGTGCCGGCTGGTGGACTGGCTGAGCGCGGCGGGCTACCGCGTCGCCTCGGCGCGGGTCGAGACGGCCGCTCAGATGCAGGCCGCGCTCGCCGCGCAGCCCTGGGATGTGGTCCTCGCGGATTGCAACTTACCGCAGTTCAGCGGCGCCGCCGCGCTCGCCCTATTGCAGGAGGCTGGCCTGGACATCGCGTTCATTGCCGTGTCCGGCGCGCAGGGCGAAGAGGCCGCCGCGATCATCATGAAGGCGGGCGCGCACGACTACCTGCTGAAAAGCAATCTGGCGCGCCTGGTCCCGGTCATCGAGCGCGAACTGGGTCAGGCCGAAAGCAGGCGCCTGCGCCAAGAGACTGAAGTGGCTCTGCAGGCGAGCGAGGCGCGCTACCGTGATCTGGTCGAAAACAGCCAGGACCTGATCTGCACCCACGATCTGGAAGGCAACCTGCTCTTCGTCAACCAGGCGGCCGCGATCATCTTTGGCTACAGCAGTGAGGCCCTCGCGCAGATGAATCTGCGTGACCTGCTGCCCCCCAAGTTGCGCCCCCTGGCCGATGCCTATTTGACCGAAATCAGGACACAGGGCTACGCGGCCGGCGTCATGCAGGTGCGAACGGCCGGCGGTGAAACCCGTTACCTGGACTATCGCAACAGCCTGCAGCAAAAGAGTTCCACGGAGCCTGTTGCGTACAGCGTAGCCCGTGACATCACGGCGCGTATCCGGGCCGAGGCGGCGATGCGCGTCAGCCAGGCGCAGGTCACCGGCATCATTGCCACGGCCATGGATGCCATCATCACTACGGACGCAGAGCAGCGCATTGTCATCTTCAATCCGGCGGCTGAGGCGATGTTCGGCTGCTCGCAGACCGAGGCCTGCGGCCAACCGCTCGACCGCTTCATCCCCGCACGCTTTCGCGCCAGCCACCGCCTGCACATCCAGCGGTTTGCGCAGACCGGCGTCTCCGCGCGCAAGATAGGCCAGTTCGGCCCGGTCTATGGCCTGCGCGCAGACGGAGTGGAGTTTCCCATCGAGGCCTCGATCTCCAAGATTCACGTCGCCGGACAGGACCTCTTCACCGTCATCCTGCGTGACGTCAGCGCGCGCGAACAGGCGGCGCAGGCCTTGCGCCGGCAGCTTGACACCCTGCACAGCCTGTATCAAATTACCGCGCTCATCAGCCAGACCGAAGCGGTAACTGAGGTGTACACGGTCGTGCTGGACAGCCTGCACAGCGTTCTGATCGCGGACCGCTCCGCCATTGTGCTGCTCGACTCCGCGGGCGTGGCGCGTTTCGAGGCCTGGCGCGGGCTGTCCGACGCGTATCGCCGCGCTGTGGTCGGCCATTTTCCCTGGTCGCTCGATGACCCTGCGCCCCAACCCATCCTGGCGCCTGACGTGCATCAAGACGCCAGCCTGGCGTCGCTCAGCGCTGTTTTTGTGGATGAAGGCATTGGCGCGCTCGCCTTCATTCCGCTCAGCCACCAGGGGCGCCTGTTGGGCAAATTCATGATCTATTACAACACGCCGCACGCCTTCAGCGCGGAGGAGATCGAGCTGACCCAAACCATCGCGCGCCATGTCGCCTTTGCCATCGCGCGTAAACAGGCCACAGAAGCCCTGGCCGCCTCGGAAAGGCAGTTGCGCGCCCTCTTCGCCTCCATGCAGGACGTCGTCCTGGTCATTGATCGGGAAGGGGTCTATCGCGGCATCGCGCCGACCAATCCCGCCCTGCTCGTCAGACCGGCTGAGGAACTGCTGGGCAAGACCCTGCGCGACATTTTTCCCGCAACCGAGGCTGAGTTTTTGCCGACTGTGCACCGACGTCTGCCAGGCCAGCCAGCAAACCAGATCGAATATGAGGCGACTTTCGGAGAAAGCGCGAACTGCCGATTGGTGACCGCCGCGTCTGGTTCGAAGCATCCATCTCACCGTTGACAGACGACAGCACGCTCTGGGTGGCGCGTGACGTGACCGCGCACAAGCAGGCGGCCGCCACCCTGCAGCGGCAGTTGCAGGCGCTGACCGTTCTGCATGCCGTCGCCTCGGCCTGTATCGAAGCCAGCGACGGGGACGACCTGATCATCAGGCTCACCCAACTGGTCAGCGCCGCGCTCGCGCTGGATGAATTCGGGATTTTCCTGCTAGATGAAGCTGGTTGGCTACGCCCGCATCCATCCTATCACCGATGCGATGGGAGCCGCGTCCAGTCCTATCGCCCGGGCCAGGGGGTGGTCGGGCAGACTGCGCTGACGGGACAGTCCCACCGTGTGGCTGACGTGCGCTTGGACCCCGACTACGTTGCGGCTACGCCGACCACCCTCTCCGAGCTGGCCGTGCCGGTCAAGATCGGCGAGCGGGTCATTGCGGTGATCAACGCCGAAAGCCCCCAATTGAACTCCTTCAGCGCCGACGATGAACGACTGCTCTCCACCCTGGCCGGCCAGGTAGCCACCGCGCTCGAACGTCTGCGTCTGTGGCAGCAGACGCAGGCGCAGGCGCGCCGCGTGCAGCAGATCGTGGACACGGTGCCGGAGGGGGTGCTGCTGCTCGACGCGCAGGAGCGGGTGGTGCTGGCTAACCCGACGGCTGGCCGCGATCTGGCTACCCTGGCCGGGGCCGCGGTCGGCGACATCATCACCCGCCTGGGCGATCTGCCGTTGACGGAACTGCTGCTGCCGGCGACGCGCGGCCCCTGGCGCGAAACCAGCGCCCATGACCGCACCTTCCAGATGATCGCCCGGCCGATTGGCGACACGTCTGAGCCTGCCGCTTGGGTCCTGGTGATCAACGACGTGACCTACGAGCGCGAGCGGCAGCGCTATCGCCAGGCCCAGGAGCGGCTGGCCAGCGTCGGTCAGATGGCGGCCGGCATCGCGCACGATTTCAACAACATCATGGGCGCGATTGTGCTCTACAGTGAACTGCTCGGCAAGGCCCAGGAACTGACGGAGCGATCGAAGCACTACCTGGGCGTGATTCGCCAGCAGGCCGACCACGCCGCCAACCTGATCCGCCAGATTCTCGATTTCAGCCGGCGCGCGCCCATGGAACGCGCCCCGCTCGACCTGCTGTCGCTGACCAAGGAGATGGTCAAGCTGCTGGAACGGACGCTGCCCGAAAGCATCCGGCTGGCCGTCAAGTACGATCAGCGTGAGGTCATCGTACATGGCGACCCCACGCGGCTGCAGCAGGTGCTGATGAACCTGGCCTTGAATGCCCGCGACGCCATGCCGGACGGCGGCCAACTCACCTTCAGCCTGACCACCCTGACGCTGGCGCCGGGCCAAACGCCCCCCCTGCCCGACCTGGGGCCGGGGCGCTGGGGGTGTCTGACGGTGAGCGATAGCGGCGCCGGCATTGCCCCGGAGCATCTGGCGCACATCTTCGAGCCGTTCTTCACCACCAAGGGCGCGGGTCAGGGCACCGGGTTGGGGCTGGCGCAGGTCTACGGCATCGTCAAGCAGCACGACGGCGCGATTGATGTCAGCAGCCAACCAGGCGCCGGCGCCGCCTTCACGATCTATTTGCCGCATGTCAACATCCCGGCGCCGACGGAAGCCCGGGGTGTTACAGTCGCCACGCTGCCAAGCGGTACGGAGACCATCCTGCTGGTGGAGGACAATGTGGCCACGCGTGAGGCGATTGGCGAGTCGCTGGCCGGGCTTGGCTATCGCGTGTTCTCCGCGGCCACGGGCGCCGAGGCGTTGGCCCTGTTCGACGCCCAGGGTCAGGGCATTGACCTGGTTCTCAGCGACCTGGTGATGCCGGAGATGGGCGGACTGGAACTCTTCCGGCGACTGCGACCACGGCCGTTGGCGCCCAAGCTGTTGATCATGACCGGCCATGCGCCGGAGGGCAGCACCTACAGCGAACTGTGCCAGGCCGGCATCCCCTGGCTGCTCAAACCATTCACCATGGCCGACCTGACCGTCAAACTGCGCGCCGTGTTGGATCGTCAGCCACCGGCGGGCGACACAAGGGGGACACAAGGATGACACAAGGGGGACACAAGGAGGGCCCGATGAAGCCACGAAAGAGACAGATTGCCCCGGGTGACCCGTCATCAGCGGAACTGTCAGCTCGCCCCAGGAACTTGCGCACCGCGGCGCGGATGGCCGCGAGCCAGGCCCGGTTGACCCAATTGGAGGCGGAGAACGCCGAGCTGCGCCGTGCGCAGGCGGACTTGACCGCCGAGCGCGACGGGGTTCTGGCTCTGCTCAACCAGCAGCGCGCGGTGGAGCCGGCAGCCGTACAGGAGAGCGAAAGAGAGCTCAAGGCGATCTTCGAACTGTTGCCGGTGGGGATTTCGATCCTGGATGCGGAGCGCCGGGTCGTTTTCGCCAATTCGGCCCTGGTGGACATCATGGGCCTGTCAAACGAGGGGCTGCAGGCCGGTCAACACCGGCGCTGGCTCTATCTCAGACCCGACGGGACACCCATGCCGGCCGAGGAGTACGCCAGCGCCCAGGCGATTCGCGCCCAACGAGCGGTGTTCGATGTCGAAACCGGGGTGGTGCGCACCGATGGCCGTGTGGCTTGGACCGCGGTCAGCGCGGCGCCGGTTGCCCTGTCCAGCTGGAAGGTGGTTCTGGTCGTGCGCGACATCACAGCGCAAAGGGAGGCGCAGGAGACGCTGGCCGCCAGCGAGCAGCGCTTCCGAGCGCTCTACGCGGCCGCTCAACGGCGCGAACGAGAACGCGAACTACTGGATCAGGTGCGGATCGTGCTGTTTCACGAGCTGGACCTGGCGCAAGTCGTGCGCAAGGTGGTCGAAGCCATTGCCGGGACGTTCGGTTATGCCCAGGTCAGCCTCTACCTGCTGCAGGGCGACACCCTGTGGCTGCAACACCAGGTGGGCTATACGACTGTCATTCCCGCAATCCCCATCACGCAGGGCGTTTCAGGACGCGTGGTGCGCAGCCGGCAGCCGTGTCTGGTGACCGATGTCCATGCCGATGCAGATTTCGTGGGCGCCATCGCCGGCATCGTCTCCGAAGTCTGCGTCCCCCTGCTCGACGAAGACCGGGTCATGGGCACGCTGAATATCGAGAGCACCGGCGACGTCATCCTCACACAGGCGGACCTTGAATTGATGACGGCCCTGGGTGAGCATGTCAGTCTCGCGATTACCCGCGCTCGCCTGTACACCCAGGTGCGCGAAAGTGAGGAACGCTTCCGCACGTTGATCGCAGATCTGCACGTGGGTGTGCTGCTGCAAGGGCCGGCGAGCGAAATCCTGTTGTGCAATCAGCAGGCGCTCGATCTGCTGGGGCTGACGGAGAGCCAGTTGCTGGGCAAGAACTCGCTCGATGCTGATTGGGATGTCATCCACGAAGATGGTTCGCCCTTCCCCGGCCCCGCACACCCGGTGCCGCGGGCCATCGCCAGCCGGCGTCCCGTCAACGACGTGTTGATGGGAGTCTTCCGGCTCAACACACAGAGCCGGATCTGGCTGCTGGTCAATGCGAATCCCCAGTTGCACCCGGATGGCAGCGTACGCCAGGTCATCTGCACGTTCATGGATGTGACCGCGCGCAAACACGCGGAGGATGCCCTGCGCCAGAGTGAACACTTGCTCCAGGAATCGCAGATCGTCGCCAATCTGGGCAGCTACCTCCTGGACATCGCCAGCGGCCTGTGGACCAGCTCGGAGGTGCTCGACACCATCTTCGGCATCGAAAAGGCCTATCAGCGTTCTGTCAGCGGATGGGTGGCGCTGATTCATCCTGAAGATCGCCAAGCGGTGAGCGATTATTTCATGCACGAAGTCATTGAAAATGGCGCCTCCTTCGACCGTACATACCGCATCATCCGGCAAAACGACGGCGCGCTGCGTTGGGTGCATGGCCTGGGCAGGCTCGAATTCGATGCTGAGAGCCGGCCGGTCGTCATGTACGGCACCATTCAGGATATCACGGAGCGCAAGCAAGCCGAACAACGTGCGTTCGAGCTGGCGCTGGAGCGCGAACGCATTGCGCTGCTTAGCGCATTCGTGCAGAACGCGTCGCATGAATTCCGCACGCCGTTGACCATCATGCAAACCAACCTCTATCTGCTGGAGCGGCTGACCGATCCGCTGAAACGCCAGCAGAAGCGGGCGCAGATCGAGCAGCAGATCGTCGGCATCACCCGGCTGGTGGACATGTTGGCCGAGGTAGTCCGGCTGGACAGCCACGCGCCCTTCACATTCCAGCCAACCGACCTGAACGTGCTGCTCAGCGATGTGGTGGTTACGCTGGCGCAGCGGGTTGCCGCCAGTCGGCTGACCCTGCAGCTATTGGCAGCGCCTGATCTGCCGCTTGCTCGGATGGATGCCGACCGGCTGCGTGTGGCGCTGCGCGAGCTGTTGGACAATGCGCTGCGCTTTACGCCGGCCGGGGGGCGTGTGGCGCTGCGCAGCGCGCGCGTGGCGGGCGGCGTGACGATCGAAGTGCAGGATAGCGGGCCAGGCATCCCGTCAGAAATGCAGCCGTATATCTTCGATCGTTTTTATCGGCAAGACATCAGCCACTCCACACCGGGCTTTGGGCTGGGGCTGCCCATTGCGCGCCTCATCGTCGAGCGCCACGGCGGCCGGCTGGAAATGGAAAGCCAACCCGGAGAAGGCAGCCTCTTTCGCATCGTGCTGCCGCTGTGAGAAAACGATGAGCCAGAGTGCCTTGTTCGATGATCGTGACTTCTACCCCGTATTACTTCAATTGGTCGTGCCGATCGCCCTGCAGCAGTTGGCGATGAGCGCGCTGAACGCGACGGATGTGCTGATCGTGGGCCAACTGGGCACCACCGCGGTGGCCGCGGTCGGGCTGGCGAATCAGATTCTCTTCCTGCTGCATCTGTTCTTCTTTGGCGTGGGCAGCGGCGCGGCCATCTTTTCGGCCCAGTTTTGGGGCCGCGGCGATGTGAAAAACGTGCGCAGTATCCTGGGCCTGGCCCTGCTGCTGGCCGTGGGCGGCAGTGTCGTCTTCACCCTGGCTGCACAACTGGCGCCCACCTTTCTGCTACGCCTCTATTCCAACGACCCGGCCGTCATCGCCCTGGGCAGCGGTTATCTGCGCCTGGCCGCGCTCAGCTACATCCCCACCGGCATCAGCGCCATGTTTGGCATCATCCTGCGCAGCACCGGCCATGTGCGCACGCCGATGGCCGTCAGCATCGGCGCCCTGGGCTTCAAGACCGTGCTCAGTTATGTCCTCATTTTCGGCTTACTCGGGCTGCCGGCCCTGGGGGTCAACGGTGCGGCCTACGCGCTGACCGTGGCGCGCATCCTGGAGTGCGTCGTCTTGCTGTTCCTGACCTACCAGCACGATCTGCCGGCCGCGGCGCGGCTGCGCGAACTGGTCTCCATCAAGCGACCCCTGCTCACCCAGTTCATGCGCACCTCCATGCCGGTCATCATCGGCGAGATCATCTGGTCGCTCGGCATCACCGTCTACGCGGGCATCTACGCCCGCATCAGCACCGAATCCATCGCGGCCTACAACATCGCAAGCACCATCGAGGGCGTGGCCTTCGTGCCGTTCATCGGCCTGGGCAACGCGGCTGCCATCCTGATCGGTCAACGCATCGGCGCCGGGGACCTCGACGCGGTGCGGCGTTTTGCCGGGCGCTTTGTGCGGCTATCGGTTGGCGGCGCCCTGCTCACCGGCTTGCTCATGGCCCTGGTCGCACGTCCTGTGCTGGGCTGGTACCGCATTTCCCCACAGGCGCAAGCCGACGCCCTGGGTATCCTGTTCGTCATGTCCGTGGTGCTGGCGGTCAAGGCCGGCAACATGATGATGGTCGTGGGTGTCCTGCGCAGCGGCGGCGACACCCGCTTCGCCCTGCTGGCCGATACAGGCCCCATGTGGACCATCGGCGTGCCACTGGCTCTGCTCGGTTCGTTCGTCCTGCACCTGCCCATCTACTGGGTTGTACTGATGGTGATGAGCGAAGAAGTCGTCAAGTTCGCCATCAGCCTGTGGCGCGTCTTATCAGGGCGCTGGGTCAACGAAGTGGTGAAGGCGTTGTAGGAGGGGGTAGGAAATAGGAAGTAGGAAATAGGAAGTAGGAAGTAGGAGGTAGGAAGTAGGAAGTAGGAGGTAGGAGGTAGGAAGTAGGAGGAGGGAGGAGGAGGAGGTAGGGAGGTAGGAGGTAGGAGGTGGAGGAGGGGTAGGAGGTAGGAGGTAGGAGGGAGGGGAAAAGGGAGGAGGTAGGAGGTAGGAGGTAGGAGGTAGGAGGAGGTAGGAGGGGTGAAACTGAAAATTCAGCATGGCGTCTGGTTCGTGTTGTCGTTCCTGGCGTTGCAGAGCGGCCTGGTCAATCTGCGCGAGATGGGGCTGAGCGAACTCGATTGGGTGCAGGGTTTTGGGCAGGGATTGGCGGTCGCCGGCGCATTCTTATTGATCTTGCTGGTGGCCGGTTGGCAGTGGCGTCATGTTCACGCGGCCGCGCCGCCTGGGGTCAGGCACATCCTGCTGCCGCTGGAAACCGCGGCCACGCAGCTCCTGTGGGCTTTGCTCTGGGTGGGGGGCGCCAGGCTGCTCACGGCCCAGGGACTTGACGCCGACATGGCACGCGTGGGCGGCGCGTGGCTTGGCCTGGCGCTGATCGTCACGATCTGGCTGGCCGATCCGGCCCGACGTGCGTCCATGCGCCTGCCAGCCGGCGCGCCGCGGGAAATGACGCGCCTGGCGCTCGCCCTGGCCACGACCGTCGTCTTCATCCTGAGCGGCAACCTATGGCTGTGCTGGGCGCTGCACACCGCCGCCCTGCTGATCCTGTAACGCCAGATTCATCCAGTGCGACGCCGCCGCCCGCCGCGTGACATACCCACCCCGTAGGTTACGCCTCCGGCGTGACGACGTTGCCCGCCTCGTGACACACCCCAGCAGTTCCAAATGTGGCCTGGTTTTTTACCACAGAGATCACAAAGAACGCAGAGAAGTTGCCGATTTGCGTCTGATCTGCCGTTTCTTTGTGTTCTCTGTGCTCTTTGCGGTTGAATGTGTGCTACATTTGGAACTGCTGGACACACCCACCCCGGCTGCTGATTCCGCAACACCGGATTCATCCGGTGCGCCGTAGGTCACGCCTCCGGCGTGACGACGCCGCCTGCCGCGTGACATGCCCACCCCGTAGGTCCAGCAGTTCCAAATGTAGCCATCCATGTGACTGGCCAGCGCCAGGCCGTCCTGGTGGGCGCGACGCGTCCCGTAGGGACACCTGACTCAGCCATCACCGCACGAGCTCCCCGCGGCGGTTCCCCCGCTGGGTTAGATTGCGCTCGGGCGGCCTCATTCAATCGTCCCTACGGGACGACGGGTGGGGGGGCATCGCTCGCTCAAGTCAAGGCGCGCCCCTTACGGGCGCCGCATTTCCAAATGTAGCTTTCCAACGCCCACAATCCCTCTTGCTGCCCACCTATCTCGGGGATTTTGGGCCAAAACCGCCCGAACGAGGAGCGCAGGCCCATTTACGGGCAGCCATTCCGTTCACATTTTGGAATTCCTGCCGTAGGTCACGCCTCCGGCGTGACGCCGCCGCCCGCCACAAATCATCCTTCGATGCGTCAACGTCACCCGATCTCCTGCCCCGAACGTTACGGCAGCAGTGGAAAAACGGCCCGGAAGCGCCAGTAAGCCGGGTTTCCCTGCCGGGTCTGCAAAGCCCAGGCGCGTAGGTCATCGGCCAGGCGGCGCCGGGGCTGCGGATTGGCCGATGTGGAAGTGTGCGCAAAGGTGTAGAGTTTGTTGTAGAGATAGTTGTTCTGCGCAGTCAGCGGAATCGGATGGTAGCGAGCAAACCCAGTGCTCTGCGAGAAGGCGATCATCTCCTGATACAGCGCCAGCGTGGCACTGAAGGAGCGATTGCTGTCCGGGAACTGCGCCGGATCGCCAAACTCAGCCTCGTGGCTGGTCCAGCGACAGGCGTAGAGCGGATCGTTTGGCCCGTCGCGTAACACGTGCGCGGCAAAGGGCAGCCCGTTCGCATCCGCGGCTTCGATGCAGGCGCCGTGCGACCAGTTGTCACCCAACGAGTGCAGGTAGACGCCAAAGGCCGGCGGCGAGCCAGCGACAACATCGCCTGTGTCCACCGTTTGGGTGGTGGTGACAAAGCAAGGCGTCGTCTCGAAAAGATTGGCCACGTTGAGCCAGGTGTATGAATAGGTGCCGCTGTAGCCAAAGGTGGCCACACCCATCAAGGAATCTACGTCGCCAAATGCCCATGCGCGCAGCGCCTGCAGCTCGTCCGGCCGGTCGTGCGGAAAGTGAAAAAAGATCGTGTAAGGCCCAAAACGGGATGTGAAGCAGCTCGGGCACTCCACCAGGGCCAGACTGCCCATCGTGACCGTTGGCGCGGTGGTGGAGGGCGACGGGCAGAAAGTGTCGGTCATGACCGAGCTAATCGGGGGGGCCGAGGGAAAGCTGCTGGCTGTGAAGCTGTAGATCGGCTGACCCACCGGCAGGCGTCCGCTGTCCACCATCTGCGAGTAGACCTGGATGCGCGCAGCGTCCGCTTCGGAGAAACCGGCCGCGATCGCCAGGCTGCCCACCAGGTCGAAATGGACACTGCTCACCTCCGTGTCGCTGAACACCGCGCGCGGCGTGACCTGCGGATCGTAGAAATAGAGCCGTTCTTCATCGAACGCCTGCCCCAGGGCGGCCCACAGCATGAGCAACATCACCGCGCTGATGGTTCCTGCGGCGCTCGCACGAGAGAAATACCGAAGCCACTTCGAAACGTTGTACTCCATTTGATCTCCTTATTTGGAATTCATGGTCAAGCATGTTTCGGATTGCCCGGAAGGCTGTTTCCGATTACAATCTACACGCGGCTGCGCACAGCCGTAGATTATAGACGAATGCGCCAACGCCATCTATCTGTCTGTGGAACTAATTGAGTCTTATGCCAACTATCGCTGTAAACAACGTCCGCCTGCGTTACGAAACCTGGGGCGACGGCCCACCCCTGGTCATGCTGCACGGCCTCGGCTCCTGCGCCGATGACTGGGTTTATCAACTGCCCGACCTGGGGCGCCATTTTCGCTGTCTGCCGCTCGACCTGCGCGGGCATGGCCTATCGGATAAGCCGCCTGGGCCGTACAGCATGGCGCAGTTTGCCGCCGATGTCAGCGGATTACTGCACACGCTCGACATTGGCCCGGCTCATGTGCTCGGCTTGAGCCTGGGCGGCATGGTTGCGCAGCAGTTGGCCCTGGCCCGGCCTGACCTGGTGCGCAGCCTGGTGCTGATCAACACCATGCCCGGCCCCTGGCCCCCCACGCGTGATGTGCTGCGCACGGCCACGCGCCGCCTGCGTGCGCTGCGCGGACCCGCCGCGGACATGAGCGCGACCGCCACCCTGATTGCGCGCACGCTCTTTCCGCAGGAGGATCAGCGCCTACTCCACACCTACACCGTGCAACGTATGGCCGCCAACGATCCACGCGCCTATCGCCACAGCCTGCGGGCCATCACCCGCTTCTGGCCTGGCCGCGCCTTGCGCCGCATCACCTGCCCGGTGCTGATTCTGGCCGGTACACTCGACACCGTGGTGCCCATGGTCTATAAAGAACGCCTGCGCCGTCTCCTGCCGCAGGCCAGCTTCGTGACTATTGCCAACTCGCGCCATGCCAGCAACCTCGATCAGCCGGACGTCGTCAACCAGGCCATTCTCGATTTCCTGCTCCCGCTCAAGGACCAGCATGTCAACCGCAAGTAACGTCGTGTCCTCTGATTCGATTCAGATCGCGGAGGGCCTTTCCATCCTTTCCATCCCGCTGAGCGAGCTTAGCTTTCGCTTCAGCCGCAGCGGCGGCCCTGGCGGTCAGCACGTCAACCGCACGGAAACCCGTGTGGAGCTGCTGTTCGATGTGGGCCAATCGCCCAGCCTGAATGACGGGCAGCGCCAACGGTTGCTCGCGCGCCTGGGTGGTTCGCTCGACAGCGAAGGCGTGCTGCACATCGTCTCCTCGCTCACCCGTAGCCAGCTCGACAACCGGGCCGACACCGTGGCCCGCCTTCAGGTTGTCCTGCGCCGCGCCCTCCATCGTCCCCGTCACCGCGTGGCCACCCGCCCCAGTCGCTCGTCGCGCGAGCAGCGCTTGCACTCGAAACGTCAGCACAGCCAACGCAAGCAAACCAGGGGCCGGGTTGACACTGAGGATTAAGGTCAGTGAAGTCAGTGAAGTCAGTGAAGTCAGTGAAGTCAGTGAAGAAACTTTGGAAGTCTGCGCATTTGCCAGCGCAGCCACCGAGTGCGGCGCCAGCGTTGCCACAGGGCGCGCAGTTGCGCAGGGGTCAGAGCAGCCTCTGGCCCGCCGTACAGGCCAGCCTCACAGGCCTGGCTGACGTGATGCATGACGGCGCTCAGCTCCGTCAGCGCGTCACCTGCTCGTCCGCGGTTCCGATGCTGCAAATGGGCGCTCAGACCCTGCTCGAACTCGCGCAGCGTCGTGCCTGGCGCCGGCCGGTAGCCCGCGTGCCCGCCCCACTGCATCATGCGCTCGTTCATCTCACTGACGGTCAGCGGCGGCCTGTTGGCGCGCAGTAGCAGCCAGAAAGCTCCCGCGAGGAGAAGCGCGAGGCTGCCAACCCACCAGGCGGCGGCAAAGGGCTGAGCGTTGGCGCTCTGCGTGGGCGTTGATGCCACACTCAGCGGCGCGCGTAACGGCGCAGGCATGGGCCGGGCCGGCGTCGGTTCGAAGGGCACCCACCCTACCCCCTCGAAGTAAACCTCCGGCCAGGAATGGGCGTCGGCCGCGCTGACCACCCAGACACCAGGCGCCACGGTCTGACCGCTGGCGTAGCCCACGGCCAGGCGGGCTGGCAACCCCACGCTGCGCGCCATCACCACAAAGGCGCTGGCAAAGTAGTCGCAATAGCCCCGCCGCAGATCGAACAGAAAAGCATCCACCAGGTCACGATCAGCCGCGACCAGGGGCACCTTGAGATCATAGGTCAACGTGCGCAGATAGGCCTCGATCTGGCTCGCCTGGTCGTATGGATTCGTTGCGCCCGCCGTCACCGTGCGCGCCAGGTCCCGAACGCGTGCCGGCAGCACCTCTGGTAGTTGTTGATAAATATCGAAATTATTATGATAATTATTGACTATGCGAAGTTTTTCGATGTCATACACCGGCGCCACACTCAGTACGGCCACCCGTCGCTGCGGGGTCAGCAGTTCCAGCCCGATCAGGTCGTCCGCCTGGCGAAAGATGGCGCGATAGGCCGCGCTGACCTGCCGCGGCTCCCCGGCGGCCAGCACTAACTGCCCCTCCCCTTGCAGCCACTCCACGGCCTGGCGTACGACAATCTGCGCGCCCTGCCCCGTCTCGCCCTGGGTCGCCAGAGCACGCCAGGGCTGACCCCCGGCCATCTCACGCGTTGTCAGACGTGCGGCCGGCTCCAGTTGCCAGCCACGTCCGGTGTAGCGCGCAAACGTGGCCTCTTTCCAGTACGGCGTCCAATTCTCCGTTTGATAGTCACTTATGGCTATGCGAAACAACTTGTTTTCGGCCAAATCAGGGCCTGTGCCCAGCAAATCCTGGCGCGGCAGGCCGCTGGCAGGGACTGTGCCGGCTAATGGTGAGTACGCCGGGCGGATGATGCCGGGGAAGGTGGCGCGCACGCGGGCTGCGACGGCCTGCCACGGTCGCGCGGCCACCTCCCAGAAGGCGCGCTGCACAGGCGCCAGGGTCAGCGACGGGGCCACGGTGGCAAGCGTCAGCGCGACGAACAGGATCAGGGTCGCGGCCATGCCCTGATCGAACGCCAACTCGGTGGCATAATCGCTGCCGCGCGCCTCCCAGCCCTCCACCTGCGCACGCACATGCACCACCGCCAGCAGGATCAGCAGCAGGGCCAGGTACCCGCCCACGAAGAGGGCCTGGCGCTCGGCAAAGAAGGCGTTGGTGGCCAGCGCCAGGCCAACCGGCAGCAGGGCCAGCCAGGCCCGCGAGCCGTCGGGCCGCAAGAGCCAGTAGCCAAGCCAGGCATGGATTGCCCAGACGAACGCAGCCAGCAGCAGGCGAAAGCTCGTGTTGCTGGCATCTGCGGCGCCCAGCCCGGCCACAAAACCCTGCACGCCAGGCGGTTTCGGTAAACAGCGGCCACCACAAGTCGTCAGGCAAGGGTGCGCCTTGCCAACGCTGCCAACTCCAGGCCAGGGAGCGGGCGACATCCCACAACACCCGCCAAAAGGAGGGCAGCAAAGCGCCCACGGCGTTGGCGACCGCCAGCAGGCCCAGCAGGCCGCCGGTCAGCAGCAAAGATGCGGCGCGCCAGCGACGTTGGCTCAACCACCAGCCCGCCAGCAGTGCCACGAACGCCAGACTGCCCAGCGGGTCGCGCTGCGGCGTCCAGCGGGCCGCGTGGATGGCCGCGGGCAGCAGCAGCGCCAGCAAAACGGCCAGGAACGGCAGCAGCCAGCCGCTGCGCGGGCGCAGGTGGCGAAACAGCCAGATGAGGAGTCGGTCCACGATCAGACCTCCTCCACCACGTCACGACTGATGACGCGGCCGGTAGCCAGGGTGCGCAGATCAGTGCGCGTGCGGCGGTAGGTGATGAGCGGGCGCCGCGCCAGATGCCGATCGAGCAGATGCGTGGTGATGCCCTGGCGCACCAGGATGGCACGCAAAGCCAGGGTGGCGGCGCCCGGGGAAGTAGGGGCAGCGGGCGCAGCAAATGAAGCGGCATCGAGCAGAATGGCCGCGGGCGCGACGCCGCGGGCCTGCAAGAGCAGAAAGGCCGGCAGCCAGTCGGCCTGCGTGGTCGGGGTGATGACGGCCAGGGTGATGCCGTGCCCCAGGCTGCTGCGTATCGCTGTCAGCGTGCGCGCCAGGGGCCAGGCCGGCGAGGTGTCGCTGGCGGCCAGGCTGTGCAGGATGCGCCAGAGCTGCGCCTCGCCGCGCTGAGGTGGCAGCAGGAGCGGTTCCCGGCCAAAAGCCACGATACCGACGGCCCGATTGCGGCGCAGCCAATGGGCAGCCAGGGATGCAGCCAGGACGATGGCGAACTCCTCGGTGCCATCCAGGCCCTGGCCCACCTGCACCGCAGCATCGAGATCGAGCACGATCCAGAGGTTGCCGGCCGGCTCCTGGTCGAACTCGCGCACCATCAAGGCGTCACGGTGCGCGGTGATGCCCCAGGCCACGCGGCGCAGGCTGTCGCCTGGCGCCCAGGGGCGCACACTGGCGACCGTCAGATCGCTTTCCAGGGCTTTACGCGTGGCGCGGGCGCGGCCACTGGCGCCACCGCGCGGCAGTTCTAACGGCGGCAGGCTGACCACCCGCGGATAGACCAGGATGGATTGGGTGAGCGCGTAGTGTTGGGTGAGGGTAAACAGACCAAAGGGATCGGACATGATGACGTCCCAGGGGCCGAGGGTGAAGAGGCCGCGCTGCTGGCAAATCGCGGTGGTGCGCCACGCGGTGATTGCGCTGGGGCCGGCCGCCATCACCCGGTTGGCCGTATACGCGGGCAGGGTCGAATGATCTACGATTTCTGCGGCCAGTACGGGCAGGGCGCCACGGTTGACCAGTTCCCACATCTCCTCCAGCGCATCCCCGGCTACCACCCAGGCGCCGCGCTGGCGCCGGGTCAAGCTGACATCGGTCGCCAGCCGGTGCAGCCAGGCGAAGCTGAGGCCGAGCGTGATAGCCAGGCCGACCAGCAGAATCGTCCACACGACCGAGGGCGTCACGAGCTGCAAGGCGAGCAGCAGCGCGATCAACGCCAGCGGTGTGCGAGAGGGCATGGTCAGGCGAGAAGTTGTCTCTTGCTTCATATTAGAAGGAGTGTAACCAAGGCGTAGCAGAAAGTCAAGGCTGCTCTCGGTGTGGTATAATTCACCCCAGACAATTCAGGACGAAACCAAGAGAGGATCAGGGGCGATGCGATACTTCAACACACACGGGCCGGTCAATGCCGACCAACATTTCGTGGCGCCGCGCACGGCGCTTGTGAATCACCTGGTGGAGGAGATTGACGCAGGCCATTATTTCACCATCTACGCCCCGCGGCAGATGGGCAAGACGACTCTGCTCTACAGTCTGGTTGATCGGCTGGCAGCCCAGCCAGACTTTGTGCCCGTTTTCCTGAGTTTTCAGGCTTTCGAGAATTGGCCGGTGCCCGATTTTCTCACCCAATTCGGAAGGCTCTTGCAGCGGGAAATCATGGCCGGGTTGAAACACGGGACACACGTGTCAAGCGCACGCGTGACCGACTCGGCGTTTTCTTCGAAAATCGCCAGGGTGGCGCAGAGCCAGGTTGACAGTTACATGGCCCTGTGGAATCTGTTCGATCAAATCAGCGATGCGGCGCCGCAGATCAGGGTGGTGCTCATCATTGACGAATTCGACGCGACGCCTCTCGAAGCGATCTCGCCGCTGCTGCAGGCCTGGCGAGACATGTATCTCAGCCGCCGAATACCGCGCGCCTTGCACAGCGTAATCCTGGTTGGCCTGCAGAATATCGCCACGCTGAACCTGGGACGCAGCTCGCCGTTCAACATTGCCCGCCAACTGCGCCTGGAAGGTTTCAGCCCGGACGAAGCGCTACAGTTGTTGGCGGACTTCACGACGGAAACCGGCCAGGGGTTTGCAGAAGGCGTTGCGGAGGAAATTCACAGGCTGAGCGGCGGCCACCCCTTCCTTGTCAATCGCCTGGCTGCCATCCTGACCGAGGAGGTAGCGCCCGATCGCACGCGTACGATTAGCGAAGCCGACCTGCAGGCCGCGCGGCGACAACTGGAAACCGAAACCAACTATAATTTTGAGAGCCTGGTGCGCCACGCGCAGGTCTACCGGGACGATGTGTTGAACATGCTGTTCGGCGCCGACTATGAGTTCAATCTCAACAATCCGCTGGTCCATGCCTTGTATTTGCACGGGGTCATCACCCGCGGGGCGGACGGAAATTGCCGCGTGGCCAATCCGATCTACACAGCCGTTCTCCTGGCAGCCTTCCGGCCGCTGCGCCTGCGCCTGATGGGTGATATTCTGGCGAACGGTTTCGATTTTCGCACCCTGGTGGTAGACGGTGTCCTGCAGATGAGCGCGGTCCTGTCGCAGTTCCGCCAGTTCGTGGAGCGCCGCGGCCGCGCCGCCTTCAAGGTGAGTGAAACGCCGCAGGAGGCCACAGGGCAGTATCTGCTCACGGCCTACCTGGATTTGCTGGCGCGCCAGGTCGGCGCTGAAGTATTCACCGAGGTGCCATCAGGCGCTGGCATTCTCGATGTGATCGTGCTGCATCGGGGCCGGCGCTACGTGATCGAAACCAAGATCTGGCGCGGTCAGGTGTCATTCGAAGCGGGGTTGGCGCAGTTGTGCGGCTATCTGTCCAGCGAGGGCGAACAGACCGGTTATTTTGTGGTCTTCCACGCGCGGCCCGGCGTCTACGGGCAACTGCCGGATGAGCGTCTGGAATTTGCCTGGGAGCAGGAGCATGTGCGGGTTTTCGTTTACCTGGTGCGCCTGGGCGCGATCTTCGACGCGGCGTAAGTCCTGGCTAGCCGGCCGCGTCCAGCATCGCCAATGTCTCCTCCCAGGTGCCAATGCCGGCCGTGGCGCCAAGCGATGTGACGCACTGCGCGCCAACCGCGTTGGCCAGACGCGCGGCAGCCGCCAAATCCCAGCCGCGCCAGAGGGCGGCGAGCAGCCCGGCGGCAAAGGCATCGCCCGCGCCGGTGGCGTCGAGCGCCGCGGCCGGAAAGCCCGGCACGGTCAACGCAGGGCCGGCCGCCGTCTTGACCAGGCAGCCCGCCGCGCCCAGCTTGATGACCACCGCGCTCACGCCCGCTGCCAGCAGCGCCTGACCGGCCGCATCCGGGGTCTGACAGCCGGTCAGCGCCTGCGCCTCGGCCAGATTGGGCAGGAAGAGGTGTACGAACGGCAGCGCAGGGCCGAGCATCTGCATCCAACGTCCGGTGTCGTCCCAAATGATGTCGAGCGATGTGAGTGCGCCCAACTGCCGGGCGCGGGCGAGAAGCTCCGCCAGGGGCGCGCCGTCCAGACCAGGCAGGACGAGCGCGCCGGCCACATGCACGATCGGCGCCCGTTCGATCAGACCCCAGTCCACATCGGCCAGGGTCAGGTGCGCATTGGCGCCCACCGCGTGAATGAAGCGCCGCTCGCCATCCGGGTCAACCAGCGCCAGGGTGCAGGAGGTGCCGGCGCCGGCCGTGCGCCGCAGGCCGGCCAGGCCAATGCCGCGGCGCCCCAATTCCTGCCGCAAGAACTCGCCCAACGCATCCGCGCCGGTGCGCGCGATCAGTTCAACCGGTACGCCCAGCCGGGCCAGGGCAGACGCGGTGTTGCCGCCGCTGCCGCCGCTGTAAAGGCCGATCGAATCCACCAGCGCCTGGCGGCCGGGCGCGGGCACGGTGCGCAGCGGATGGGCCACCAGGTCGGCCACGACGGAACCGATGCAGACGACCGGGCCGCGCCGGTCACGAGGATCAAGAGATGAGAATGCGTTCATGCCGCCCATTATACCATGTGGCCGCCGGGCGCGGGCGGCACCAGTTCCAAATGTAGCCTGGTTTTTAACCACAGCGGTTTCTCCGAAAACGCGTCTAAAGACCAGAGAAGGCCGGCGTCTTGCCTCTTTGTGTTTGCTACATTTGGAACTGCCCGTCGCCGGGCGGGCAAGTTGACTTCGATTCTCACATGCACTACAATGGCGGCCTGGGCGGGGAGCCGTCCAAGTTGGCAGGCGGTGGAGGCAGCGTGGATTTTACACAGTTCAACCAGGCGGTGCAGCACAATGTGGGCCAGGTGATCATCGGTAAGGCGTCGGCCATCGAGCTGCTGCTGGTGGCGCTGTTGAGCGACGGCCATGTGCTGATCGAGGACGTGCCGGGCATCGGCAAGACCACCCTGGCTAAGGCCCTGGCGCGCAGCATCAGCAGCAGCTTCGCCCGCATTCAGTTTACGCCGGACCTGCTGCCCAGCGATGTGACCGGCATCAGCTTCTTCAACCAAAGGGAGCAGGCATTCGAGTTCCGTCAAGGCCCGGTGTTCAGTCAACTCCTGCTGGCCGATGAGATCAACCGCGCGACGCCTCGCACGCAGTCCGCGCTGCTGGAGGCGATGCAGGAGCGTCAGGTGACGGTGGATGCAGAGACCTACGCCTTGCCCCGGCCCTTCCTGGTGTTGGCAACGCAGAATCCCATCGAATTGGAGGGAACCTTTCCGTTGCCAGAGGCGCAGCTCGATCGCTTCGTGCTGCAGATTCGCCTGGGCTATCCCGATGAAGCCGAGGAGGAGCAGATGCTGCTGCGCTATCAACAGGCGGAGCCGTTGGTGCAGCTACAGCCTGTGGCCACGATTGACGACGTGATCGCCTTGCAGTCTGCGGTGCGCGCGATCCATGTCAGCACCGACGTGCGTCGCTATGTGGTGCAGGTGATCCGCGCGACGCGCGCGCATCCGTCGGTGGAACTCGGCGTTTCGCCGCGTGGCACACTGGCCCTGGCCCGCGCCAGTCAGGCCCTGGCCGCGCTGCGCGGACGCGATTATGTCATTCCCAGCGATGTGCAGCACCTGGCCGCGGCCGTGCTGACGCACCGCGTGCATGTTAGCCCGCAGACGCGCCTGCGCGGCCGCACACCGCAGCAGGTGATCGCAGAGATCGCCGCGACCGTGCCGGCGCCGGTCGCAAGCTAGGCATACAGAACTAATGAACACGGATTTGAAAACAATGTGGCTGCGGCGCAGTCTGCCGGTGCGGGTTGGGTTGGGCTTTGCCGCGGCCGGGGTTCTGCTGGCGCTCATCGGCATCGTGCGCGGGAACGTTCCCCTCAATCCCCTCTCCATCGCGCTGGCGCTGGCGATTTCCGGCGGGGGCTGGTTCCTGGTCAGTTGGGCCATTGCCACGGCCGCGGTGGACGTGGAGCAGGATCTGCATGAACATGATTCCGACCACTGACGCCGGCTCATTGCGCCAGGCCAGCATTGGCGCGCTGCTCTTCGACATGGACGGCGTCATCTATCGGGGCAATGCGGCCATCCCCGGCGCCGCGGCGCTCATCGCCAATCTGCAGGCGCACCAAACTCCCTTTCTGTTCCTGACCAACAACGCCACGCTGACCGCAGCACAGTTTCAGGCCAAATTGGCAATCCTGGGCATCTACGTGGAGCAGGCGGCCGTCTTCACCAGCAGTATGGCAACAGCCGCCTGGCTGAGCCGGCAAGCGCCGCCGGGCGCGCCGGTTCTGGTCGTTGGGGAAGCAGGCTTGCGCCAGCCGGTGCTGGCCGCGGGCCTGACCGTGGTGACAGACTGGCGTCAGGCCGCCTGGGTGGCTGTGGGACTCGATCGTGAGGCCACCTGGTCTTCATTGAGGGACGCGGCGCTGGCGATTCGCGCGGGCGCTCGCTTCGTGGCGACTAACAGCGACGCCACGCTGCCGAGCGAGGAGGGTGAACTGCCGGGCGCCGGCGCTCTCGTCGCCTTCCTGCGCACCGCCACCGGCGTCGAGCCGACGGTGGTGGGCAAGCCGCAGGTCGCCATGTTCGAGCAGGCGCTGGCGCGACTGGGCATCATACCGGCGCAGGCGATCATGGTGGGCGACCGTGTGGAGACTGACATCGTCGGTGGACAGGCCGCGGGTCTGCGCACCATCGGCGTGCTCAGCGGCGTCAGCAGCGCCGCCGCCTTTGCCCAGGCCGTCCCGCCCCCCACCTGGGTCTTCGACAGCGTCGCCGAGATCAACCTGGCGCTATTTGAGTAACGCGCCTTCTCCCCTTGCGCAGGCTGGCTGCTCCACACATCGCTGGGCAAGACGACATCGCCATCCACAACACATGCTCCTTACAGGGAATTAGCCCTCGCGCTGCCATTCGAAGGAGCGGGCGGCCAGCCATTCGATGTGTGCGTAAAGGAATGGGTCGTCCATCTCCCGACGGGCATCGGCCACCCAGGGCATGATCGCCTCCCAGGTGTTGAGGCCGATCTCGCCGATGAGCCGGAACACCGCATCTTCCGGCAGCAGATTGCGGCGCAGCAGATCGCCGAGCGTTTCCACGAACAGGAGCACCCGCTGCAAGTAACGCAGTTCGCGGCTGCCGGCCGGGTATTTGCGCTTGACATCCCCCCAGGTATTGACCCCAAACTCGAAACGCAGCCAGGTGTAGGCCGCGTCGAAATCATCGCTGGTGATGATCTGGCAGATCTGCAGAAGTGCCGCAGCCTCGCCGGTAGCCCCACTGCCCATTGTGGTCAGCGGGGCCTCTGCCCGCGTCGAGTTGGCGGGGAGTGACGGGAGTACCGTTCGATTGCGTCTAAACAGCGGCATCGTCGCGCTCCTCTGCAACACCAGGGGTGGCGGCTGCTTCAGCCGCCGCGCGCAGCTCGGCGTAAAGGGCGGCGCGGCGCTTGTCGTTGGCCTTTTCCTGTTTTTCCAGGTCCTGCACGGCCGGCGGATAATGAGCGGTCTCCTTATTATTACCCGGCGGGGCGTTGTAGAGCAGGCGCGCCACCGGGCGACTCCCAGGGGGAGCGCCGGGCTGGCCGTGCAACAGGTGTGACTCGAAGATTTCGTCAACGTCGGCAGGCTGCACATGGGCGTACCAAACCGCGTCGGGGTAGATCACCAGGTTGGGGCCATGCCCGCACTGATTGAGGCAGCCAGAGCGATTGATACGAATCTCATTCTGCAGGCCGGCCGCGGCCACTCGCGCCTTGAGGCGCTTGAGCACTTGCTCGGTATCTCCATCGAAGGGGCAGAAGGCGCCGTAGGTGCAAACAAAGACATGCTGGCGGTATTGTCCCATTGAAATTCGTCCGTTTCTCCTGGTTTGTTCGGTAGTGCTGTAGCATGATAGCTGTGGTATGATAATAGAAAGGCGAACGCCTGTCAATGATGGATTGGCAGGCGGATGCATTTCAGTCCTGGGGCATAGCCCACGCAAGTGGGCTTCGCAGTCGTTGCAGCGACTTGCAGTCGCCTGCGTGTAGGTGGTCTCTTGGGCCGATTGTACTATATCCCAGATAAAGCCGTATTTCTATACTGAACGGCGTCACCTCCGAGACTGTTGATTACGCAGGACAGGGTAATGACAGTCATTTGATTCGTAAGCATCAGGCGCGATGATAACGATACAATGCGGGCGGACGCGTGACCTGGCGTGAGCGTCTGCGTCTTGTTCTTGGGCCGACGTTTGTTCGGACTGTTGTAAAGGCATATGTTGACCGAGCGCACCGTGAGTTCAGCAGGACACACCTGCCCGGGGCGCCCCAGATGGCCACGTTTCTCCCGGTGCCTCCCGATGTTCAAAGCGAGATTGGTTATTTTTGTTGGAGGCGTTCGATGAAGACCCTTGTATTTTCCCGTCAGCACACACGGCGATTTAGACTGCTCTACGTCGCCGTTATTGTTGCCCTGTTGTTGAGCCTGGCGCCCAGCCCGCTGCCAGGGACTCAGATCCCGGTTGCGTCCGCGCACAACCTGCAAACGCGCGATGTCTACGCGTACTTCGACCTCGACACGCAGACGATGTTGGACGCCCGCATCAACGGCGTTGGCTGGACTCCGCCAACCCCACTCCTGCAGGTGGGCGACGAGCTTGGCCTGGTGATGCGCGGCGTGCCCAAAGACGGCACCACCACCGGCGTCGGCGGCTACCTGGATTTCTACATCCCCACCGGCGTGACGGTGCTCGACGCCGCCTACCTGGCGCCGGTTGACAACGTCAGCGACGGCATCACCGGCTATGACCGCATCCCCATGAAGGGGCAGTCGCCCATCGCCATCGGCGCCGGCCCCGTCGGCGCCAAGATCAAGACCGAGATGATCGGTCTGACCCTGGGGCCGAACATCAACGGCGTCACCGAGGCGACCGTCAACGCCAGCGGCCTCATGCGCGGCACCATCGCCGGCGTCTACGGCGACACCGGCATCTTCTATGCTACCCACCCCGATACCGCCTGGAACACCTGGGCCACCACCGGCGGCTACGACCAGAATATCGGCACGAACGACAACACCGTGACCAACAACAGCGGTGATGTCATCGTCCCCCTCAACAAATGGGACGCCGAGCAACTGCTGGCCTGGGGCGCGAAAGCCCCCATCATCGCCATCGTAGACACCCCTGATCAGCGCGGCAACGCCCCCTGGGGCCTCGCCAATGGTGTCGCCGGACCCCAGAGCGGCTACGCCTGGGATTTCGACTGGGACGGATGGCGCGCCAGCGCGCAAACCGCAGCCGACATGCGCGCCGCCAGCAACCAGCTCGGCCCCTGGCAGCGCATCGCCTACCCCGGCAGCCGCGTCTCCAAGGACCAGGCCGGCCTCATCAGCCCGTCCTCGGCTTCACCTCCGAAGACGCCAGCAGCATCGGCACTGACTTGACCACCGGCGATTTGCCCCCACCACCTCGCAAACCGACGGCGCCAGCCCCAAAGTGCTGCGCTTCAGCGTCGGCCAAACCACTCAGTATGTTCCCGAATACGTCTGGGTCAAGATGCGCATTGACAGCGTCTCTTCCGGCTTCATCCAGCCCGACGGCTGCCCCTACTGGAACACCGGCGCGTTCGGCGGCGACGCCGGCGGCTCCGATAACGGCAAGGACCACCTCTGGCGCTACTACGAGCCAACCATCATCACCCTCAACGGCTGCGTGGCCGTCGGCAAACCCGCCACCGTTCCCGCGGTCAAAGTCGGCGACATCTTCTCCTACAAGGTCAAGTTCTACAACGCCGGCACGGTAGATCTCACCAACGTCGTGGTCAAGGACCAGCTCCCCAGCGGGGTGCTGTTCATCAGCGCCCTTCCCGCCCAGAACAGCGGTCCCAACCCCCTGGTCTGGAACGTTGGCACCCTCCTGCGCGGGCAGAAGTTCGAGGCCACCGTCACGGTCAAGGCCACCGGCACCGGTCCCCTGGAAAACATCGTCACCGTCACCACCAACCAGTTCCCCCCCGTCACCGCCACCGAAATCACCCCCTCCGGCGCCTACCCCATGCTGTCGCAGGTTAAGAGCGTCTCGCCAACGACGGTCGCGCCCGGCGGCACAGTGCAGTACACCATCACGATCAGCAATTACGGAACCGGCGCCTCCGGTTCGCCCGTCACGATCCAGGAATACCTGCCGACCGGTTTCACTTATGTCAGCAAGGACAGCGTAACAGTCAACGGCGCCAATGTCACGGCCACCACCACCGTCAACACCGGCAACCCCAACCAGCCGCTCTTCACCGTGCCCTCCGCCATCAATGCCGGGCAGTCGCTTGTCCTGAAATTCACCGCGCAGGTGCCCTCTGGCGCCACGGCCGGTTCCTACTGCAACTACTTCACCACCACCCACAACGGCGTCCCCTCCACCACCGGCTCGCAGGCCTGCGTCGCCGTCGGCGGCGGCGCGATTGGCGACACCCTCTTCCGCGATTGGGATGGCGACGGTAGCCAGGATCCCGAAGATGAGGGCCTGTCGGGCGTCACCGTCAACCTCTATGCCGGCGCCTGTCCCCCCTCCGGCGGCCCCCTCGCCAGCGCCACCACCGACGCCAACGGAAACTACCTGTTCAGCGGGCTAACCACCCCCGCCAGCTTCTGCGTGGACCCGCTCGCCCCGGCCGGTTACACCTCCACCACCCCGCCTGAACCGCGCACGGTCACACTAACGGCCAACCAGACCAACCTTAGCGCCGACTTCGGCTTCCAGCCCGGCGGCGTCGCCTCCATCGGCGACAAGGTCTTCGACGATGTCGCCAATGACGGCGTTTTCAACGGCGCGGACGTGGGCATCGACGGCGTCACCGTCACCCTTTATGAAGACACCAACGGCAACGGCGTCATTGACCCTGGCCAGGACGCGCTCATTGCCACCACCACCACCAGCGGCGGCGGTAATTACAGCTTCACCGGCCTGGATCCCACCCGCAGCTACATCGTCGCGGCCGCTGACGGCCCCGGCAGTGCGGTGGATGCCTACTTCGCCAACCCCTACGCCTCTTCCACTGGGGGGGGCGGAAGCAGCAACCAGGCTGTCTCCCCGGCCGACTTCACCGCCCAGGGGAACGCGGTCACCGACGCCGACTTCGGCTACTTCGGGCAGACCCCCGGCTCCATCGGCGACACCGTCTGCATTGACGCGGATGGCGACAAGGACTGCGATGGCAGCGACCAGGGCCTGGCCGGCGTCACCGTCACCCTCTACCGCGACGCCAACAGCGACGGCGTGCCCGATCCCGGCGAGCTCGTCACAACCACCAGCACCGATGCTGCCGGACACTACCTGTTCGACACCCTCGGCCCCGGCAGTTACATCGTCGTCGTGGACACCGGTGACCCGCAGATTCCGGCCGGCTACCTGCCTTCCACCGCGGACCAGGTCGCTGTCACCCTGGCCGTGGCCCAGAACCGCACCGACGTGGATTTCCCCTTCGGCCGCGTGCTCACCAAGGCCGTCAGCCCTGCCCACGCCAACCCCGGCGATACACTGTATTACACGATCACGGCTAACTACCCCAGCGCCGTGCTCCTGCAAAACGTCACCATCACCGACGCCGTGCCTACCGGGACCACCTTCGTCAGCGCCGGCCAGGGCGGGCAGCAGAGCGCCGGCGTCATCACCTGGAACCTCGGCAGCAACAGCGATGACCACCCCGTCACCACCGCCGCTGTGGGCACGGCCCTGTGCTATGCTTCGACGGCGCTGACGGCCATCGAGGATACCTACGTCAACCTGGCCGCCGCCACCACCAACTACGGCGCCGCCACCAGGATGGGCACCCGGCCGGCCAACGCTTCCAACCTCAAGCACAGCCTGCTGCGCTTCGACACCAGCGCCATTCCGGCCAGCGCCCAGATCCTCATCGCCGACCTCAGGGTCGTCGTCACGTCCAACCGCACCAATCACGTGGATGAAGTCCACCGCATGACCACCACCTGGACCGAGGCCGGCGCCACCTGGAACGACGCCGACGGCGGCGGCGCCGGCGATTGGGCCGCCGGCACGTTCGGGGCCGGCGATTACAGCGCCACCCTCCTGGGCAAACTCACCCCCAGCAGCAACGGCGCTAAAAACCTCAGTCTTGTCCCCGTCGTCGCCGATTGGGTCAACAACGGCATTCCCAACCGCGGCCTGGTACTCCTTTCCACCGGCGCCGACGGCGGTGACGCCGCCTATGCCACCAGCGAAAACGGCACCACCGCCAACCGCCCCACCCTCACCGTCGGCTACTACTACGAATCCCTTTCCCCGTGCAGCGGCGCCCCCGACCTGGTCGCTGTCGCCGACGCCTACGTCAACCAAAACAGCGCCAGCTCTTCCTATGGCGCGGCCACCACCATGTCCACCGCGCCGAGCAACAACAGTAGACAGCTCTCCAGCCTGGTGCGCTTCGACCTGGCCCCTATCCCGCCCGGCGCCACCATCACCAGCGCCACCTTCAAGCCCACCGTTACCACCAAACAGAACGGGGCATCGGACCAGGTGCGCCCCCTGCTCACCGCCTGGACCGAGAGCGCCACATGGAACGATGCTGACGGCAGCGGCAGCGGCGACTGGGCCGCCAGCTCGTTCAGCAGCAGCGACTACGGCGCCTCCCTCGGCGCCATCACCCCCACCTCCACCGGGCAAAAGAGCCTCGCCTAATCACCAGTCAGGTCAACGACTGGGTCAACAACGGTGTGCCCAATCGTGGCCTCGCGCTCATCGGCGTTGGCTCCAACAACAACAAAGCCGTCAAATACGGCACCCGCGAACACACCACCACTGGCAGTCGCCCGATTCTCACCGTCTCCTGGAGTCAGGCCGTCAACACTCTCCCCCAGACTACCCTGGAACTGCACGCCGAACCCCTCTTCCTCGGCGGCGCCGGCCAGATCAAAGTCACCATGACCGCCTCCTCCGCCGGCACGGTCAGCGGCGTCACCCCGCCCGCCAGCCTGACCATCAACGCCACCGGCGGCGCCAGCGCCGTGCTCAACAGCGGCCCCACCCCGCCCGGCCCGGTCACCATCTCCCCCGGCAGCCCGGCCAGCTTCGTCTACATCTACGACGTCACCCCCGGCAGCCTGCCCGGCAGCCTCAGCTTCACCGGCAAGCCCGCCCCCGCCGCCAACTTCGGCACCGCCACCTCCGAAGGCGTCATCGTCAGCCCGGCCCTCACCTTCCAGGTCACGGTGAACAATCCTGCCACGGTGACGGTCGTCGAAAACGTTGCCAATATCTCCGCCTCCGAACCGGACACCCGGCTCGGCCCGGACCTATGCTACCTCGTGGCCGACAACAACCCCGACACCAGCACGGCCGACCGCCTGCTCAGCATTGACCCCACCACCGGCGATTTCGTGGACATCGGCGCCACCAGCACCAATAACATGGAAGCCCTCACCTGGAACCTGGACGGCACGGTGCTCTACGGCGTCGAGGCCGGTCAGCTCGTCACCGTGGACAAGGACACCGGCGCGCGCACCGTCGTCGGCACGATCGGCGCCATCGCCGGCACATTCGGCAGCATCGCCACGCCCGATGTGGACGGCCTCAGCTTCGATCCGGCCGACGGCAAACTCTACGCCGTCGCCCGCCGCGAGGACGGCACCAACGGCAACACCCTACTGGACGTGCTGTTCCAGATCGCCCCCGCCACCGGCGCCCGCGTCGCCAACGCCTACGGCGCCGGCGTGGACTACATCGCCATCAACACGAACACGTTGCCCACGGCGCTCTACGACGTGGACGATCTCGCGTTCGACGATGCTGGCGTGCTCTACGCCATCGCCAACGACGCCACCGCCAACATGGGTCTCTCCGACCGCCTGGTGACGCTGAACAAGAGTACCGGCGCGGTCACCGATGTGGCCAGCTTCGTGGACGCGGCCGATGGCACAACCGCGGTCACCGATGTGGAAGGCCTTTCCTTCCTGCCCGGCGTCGGCCTGCTCGCCAGCACCGGCGACGCCTCCACCACCACCGCCCAGCGCAACACCGTCTGGACCGTGGATGCAGACACGGCCGAGATGACCGCCATCATCGCCGTTCCCGCGTACAGCCAGACCGACTACGAGGGCCTGGCCTGTCTGCCCGGACCGTTCGAGCCGGGCGATCTCATCCTGCCCCCCACGCCCAGCAACCACGTGGACACCCCCTCGGCGCCTCCATCGGCGATCTCGTCTGGGCTGATGTGGATGGCGACGGGATCAAGGACGCCAACGAGCCTGGCCTGGCCGGCGTCGAGGTCTGCGCTACGCCCACTGTCGGCGGCGCGACCGTCTGCGTGGTCACCGACAGCCTCGGCAACTACACCCTCGGCGGCCTCACCAACGGCACGAGCTACAACGTCACCGTCACCCTCTCCACCGTTCCGCCCGGCTACGTGCCCACCACCCCCACCACCCTCACCGTGACGGCCACCACCGCCGGAACCCTCACCGCGGACTTTGGTCTGCAGCCGCCCGGCACGGCCACCATCGGCGATACGGTCTGGCTCGATGCCGACGAAGACGGAACCCTCGATCCCACCGAGAACGGCTTGCCCGGGGTTACGGTCCGCCTCTACCAGGATGCCAACAACAACGGCGTCATTGACGCCGGCGACACCCTGCTGCAGACGGACGTCACCGACGCCAACGGCAACTACCTCTTCTCCGGCCTCAACCCGGACGACTTCCTGGTTCAGGTGGATCCCACCAGCCCGGTGACGACGACGTTCGGTGTGGTGACGACCATCGGTGCGGCCATGAGCACCACCGCCGGCGCCACCAACCCGCGCGATGTCACCGTCACCGCGGCCGGCCAGACCATCACCAATGCCGATTTTGGCTACAACTGGGGCGGCAGCATCGGCGACCGCCTCTGGTACGATGACGACGGCGATGGGATCGGCCCGGCCGGCACGCCCGGCGGCACCGACACAGGGGAGCCATACGTGGCCGTCGGCGGCGTGCTCAACCTCTACTACGACAGCAACGGCAACGGCGCCGTAGACCCCGGCGAACCCATCGTCGCCGTGGCCTTCAGCGACGCCGTCGGCTACTACTTGTTCGACAACCTGCCGCCCGGCAACTACGTGGTCAAGGCCGAAGAACAGCAGATCCCTGCCCCCGTCAGCAGCCCCCACGCCGGCCAGATCGGCTACATGGTCGCCAGCACCGGCAGCAGCGCGGGCGTCAGCCTCAGCGGCAACCAGGCTTACACCCAGGCCGACTTCGGCTTCATCGAGGCCGGCGAGGTCAGCGGCCATGTGTTCCACGATGCCAACAGTAACGGCGTGTTCGATGCCGGCGAAACCCCCCTGCCCAACGTTACCGTCACCCTCACCGGCGCCGATCTCAACGGCAATCCGGTCAGCCTGACCACTACTACCGACGCGGCCGGAGAGTACGAGTTCGTCGCGCCCCCCGGCAACTACACCATCACCTATAACACCGGCGACCCCGACATCCCGCCGGCCCTCACCCAGGCCACCACCCCGGTGACGGTCAGTCTCACCCTCAACGCCGGCGCTGAGGTCGGCGGCATTGACTTCGGCCGCGACCACCCAGGCAGCGTGGGTGATACCCTCTTCGTGGACGCCAACGGCAACGGTCTGCAGGACAGCGGTGAACCCGGTCTGGCCAATGTCACGGTCAGCCTCTACGACAGCAGCGGAACCACCCTGCTCGCCACCACCGTCAGCGACGCGTCGGGTCACTACCTCTTCACCGGCCTCCCCGATGCAACCTACGAGGTGCGCATCGTTACGGCCACCCTGCCCACCGACTACGCCCAAACGGCCGATCCCGATCAGACCGGCGCATGCACCACCTGCGACAACCGCGGCGCGGCCACGGTCAGCGGCGGCGGCAGCGATCTCACCCTGGACTTTGGCTACCAGTATCAGCCCGGCGGAATCCCCGCCTCCACCAATACCATTTCCGGCGTGCTCTGGAATGACCAGGACGGCGATGGCGTCTTCGATGTCGGCGAACCGATGCTCACCGGCGTCTCCGTCGTCGTAGACTGCGGCGCCAACGGAACCTTCCTCGCTACCACCGGCGCCCTGGTGCTCGGCCACAACTGGTCCGTCGTCGGCGTGCCCGACGGCAGTAACTGCACGATCACCCCGGACCCAACGACGCTGCCGCTCGGTTATGACCCGACCACCGTCACCTCCCGCACGGTCACCAACGTCCAGACCGATGTCAGCAGCCAGAACTTTGGCTACTGGCTGCAGCCCAGCAGCCTCAGCGGCAAGGTCGTCGTCGGCACCGGCAACGGCCAGGCCGACCCAGGCGAGACGCCGCTCAGCGGTGTTACCGTCACCCTGCGCTTTGCCGGCGCGGACGGCATCCTCGGCACGGCCGACGATGTCCTGTCAGCCACGACGACTGACGCCACCGGCGCGTACACCTTCACCAACCTGCTCCCCGGCCTCTACCAGGTGATGGAAACCAATCCCGCCGGTTATGTCAGCGTCGCTGACCGCGACTTCGGCAACCCCGACAACATCACCGTCGTTCTCGCCAGCAACCAGAACATCACCACCCGCGACTTCGAGGACACCCCCATCACCGGCGCCGTTACCGGCGCCGTCTTCACCGACCTCGATGGCGACGGCGTTCCCGACCCCGGCGAGGCGCCGCTCAACGGCGTCACCCTCACCATCTACGGCCCCGGCGTAGATGGCATCCTCGGCACGCCCGACGACACCCTGGTGGGAACCACTACCACCAACGCCTCAGGCGTCTACACCTTCACCAACCTGCCGGTCGGCCCGTACCTGGTCGTCGAAACCGACCCGCCCGGCTACACCTCCACCACCCCCAACAGCGTGCCCGTCTTCGCCCCCCCCAGCGGTGTGGCCACTGCCAACTTCGGCGATCAACCGGCCGCCACCATCTCCGGCGTCGTCTTCGATGACAACAACGGTAATGGCGCCCAAGGCCCCTCCGAACCCGGCCTGGCCGGCGTCACGGTGCAGCTCATCAACCCCACCACCGGCGCCGTCGTCGCCACCACCACCACCAACCCCGACGGCTCCTACAGCTTCAGCGGCGTCGCGCCCGGCAGCTACATCGTGCGTGAGACCGACCCCGCCGGCTACACCAGCACCACCTCGAACAATGTGCCGGTCAGCGTGGCCTCCGGCGGCGCCGCAACGGCCAACTTCGGCGATCAGCAGCCGGCCACGGTGGTAGGCACGGTCTTCGCTGACCTCGACGGCGATGGAACCCAGGGCCCCGGCGAGAACGGGCTTCCCGGCGTCACCGTCGGCCTCTACGACAGCGGCGGCAGCCTGGTGACGACCACCACTACCGCGGCCGACGGTTCCTATCTGTTCAGCAGCGTCGCGCCCGGCGCGTACACGGTGCGTGAGACCGACCCGGCCGGCTACGTCAGCACGACCACCAATATCGTGCCCGTCAGCGTACCTGCGGGCGGCGTCGGCGTGGCAGACTTCGGCGATCAACCGCAGGGCACCATCTCCGGCGTGGTCTTCAACGACGCCAACGGCAACGGCGTTCAGGACCCCGGCGAGATCGGGCTGGCCGGCGTCACCGTAGACTTGGTGGATCCCATCACCGGATTGGTGGTGGCCTCGACCACGACCAACCCCGACGGCTCCTACACCTTCAGCGGCGTCACGCCCGGCGCCTATCTCGTTCGTGAGACCGACCCGGCCGGCTTTACCTCCACCACCCCCAACACCGTCCCTGTCAGCGTCGCCCCCGGCGGCAGCGCCAGCGCCAACTTCGGGGACCAACTGCAAGGCACGGTGGCCGGCACCGTCTTCGACGACTTCAACGGCAACGGGGTGCAGGACCCCGGCGAGAACGGCCTCGGCGGCGTCACCGTCGCCCTCTACAACAGCGGCGGCACCCTGGTGGGTACCACCACCACCGCCGGCGATGGCTCCTACCTCTTCACCGGCGTCGCGCCCGGCGCCTACACCGTCCGCGAAACTGACCCGGCCGGCTGGTCGAGCACCACCGCTAACGTCGTCCCGGTCAGCGTTCCCCCCGGCGGCTCTGCCAACGCCGACTTCGGCGATCAACTCCCCGGTACGATCTCCGGCGTCGTCTTCAACGATCTCGACGGAGACGGCGTACAAGACCCAGGCGAACCCGGGCTGGGCGGCGTCACCGTGCAACTGATTAACCCGACCACCGGCGCGGTGGTGGCGACCACCACCACGGCGGCCGATGGGTCCTACAGCTTCAGCGGCGTGGCCCCTGGCGCCTACATCGTGCGCGAAGTGGACCCCAGCGGCTTCACGTCAACCACCGCGAATACCGTGCCGGTCAGCGTCCCCGCGGGCGGCGCGGCCACGGCCAACTTCGGCGACCAACAGATTGGCAGCGTAGTAGGCACCGTCTTCAACGATGTCAACGGCAACGGGGTCCAGGACCCCGGCGAGAACGGCCTCGGCGGCGTCACCGTCGGTCTCTACGACAGCGGCGGCGTCCTGGTAACGACCACCACCACCGCTGGCGACGGATCTTACCTCTTCAGCGGCGTTGCGCCCGGCCCCTACACCGTGCGTGAGACCGACCCGGCCGGCTATGCCAGCACGACCACCAACATCGTCCCGGTCAGCGTCCCCCCCGGTGGCGCCGCCAGCGCCGACTTCGGCGACCGCCTGCCTGCCTCGGTGTCCGGCGTCGTCTATCAAGACGCCAACAACAACGGCAGCCAGGACCCCGGCGAAAATGGCCTGGGCGGGGTGACGGTTCAGCTCATTGACTCCACCACCGGCCTCGTCGTTGCTACCACGACCACGGCCGGCGACGGCTCCTACCTCTTCCTCAACGTCCCCCCCGGCAGCTACATCGTGCGCGAAACCGACCCCGTCGGCTTCACCTCCACGACGCCCAACGATGTGGGTGTCAGTGTGCCCTCCGGCGGCAGCGCCAGCGCCAACTTCGGCGACAACCTGCCCGGCAGTGTGGCGGGCACGGTCTTCGACGACATCGACGGCGACGGCGTCCAGGACTCCCCCCTCCATGAAACTGGCCTCGGCGGCGTGACTATCGGCCTCTACAGCAGCGGCGGCGCCCTGCTTGCCAGCACCACCACGTCTGGCGATGGCAGCTACCTCTTTACCAACGTCGCGCCTGGCTCTTACTCGGTGCGCGAGACCGACCCCAGCGGCTGGTCGAGCACCACGTCCAACAACGTACCGGTGACGGTGCCAGCCGGTGGCCTCGGCCACGCCGACTTCGGCGATCAACTCATCGCCTCGGTCTCCGGCGTCGTCTTCGATGACCTCAATGGCAATGGCGTCCAGGACCCCGGCGAACCCGGCCTGCCCGGCGTCACTGTCCAACTGATCAACCCGAGCACGGGCAGTGTGGTGGCTACGACTGTCACGGCCGGCGACGGCTCCTACATCTTCCGTAGCGTGACCCCGGGCGCGTACACCGTGCGTGAGACCGACCCGACCGGCTTCAACAGCACTACGCCGAACGACGTCTCCGTGTCGGTCCCGGCCGGCGGCGCCGCGGTAGCCAACTTCGGCGACCGCCAGGTGGGCACGGTCAGCGGCGTCGTCTTCAATGACATCAACGGCAACGGCAGCCAACAGGGAAGCGAGGCCGGTCTGGCCGGCGTCACCGTTGGCCTGTATGACGGCGGCAACAACCTGATCGCCACCACCACCACCGCCGGTAATGGCTCCTACCTCTTCCTCAACGTCCCCCCCGGCAGCTACAGCGTCCGTGAAACCGACCCGGCCGGCTTCCTGAGCACGACGCCCAACAGCGTCAACGTCACCGTCCCCGCCGGCGGCTCCGCCAGCGCCAACTTCGGCGATCAGATCATCGCCCTGGGCGCCGCCTCCCTCAGCGGCGTGGTCTACCTCGACTCGAACGGTAACGGCATCCACGATCCCGCCGAAACCGTGGGCATCGCCGGGGCGCCGGTGACGATCTACGGCCCCAACGGTGTGATCATCACGCGCACCACCACCATCACCGGCTTCTACAGCGTCACCAACCTGCCCCCCGGTGTCTACACGGTGACGATGCCCAACACGCTCAACTCCCCCACCGCGGTGCTGAGCTCTCCGAGTCAACTCAACGCCACCCTGGCCTCCGGCGAGAACCGCACCGGCCTCGACTTCGGCTACGTGTTGCCCACCGGCTTCACCATCGTCAGCTTCACGGCCCAATGGCAGGGCGATGTGGTCGTCGTCCGCTGGATCGCCATCAACGAAGGCGCCCTCGCCGGCTACCACATCTACCGCTCAACCGACCCCGACGGCTCAGACCTGGTGCGCGTGACGCAGCAGATGGTGCCGGTCGCGGGCGGCACGTATCAGATCAACGATACCACCGCCGTGCGCGGGCAACCCTACTGGTACTGGGTGCAGACTCAGCCCGACGAGCTCCTGATCGGGCCTTACCCGATGACCGTGAGCAGTAAAGTTTTCATCCCCGTCATGCGTAAGCATCGCTAACGCAAGGCGGCGCAGTTCGTCATAGCGCCGCTCGCCAGACAAACCTCCGTGGCAACTTTGCCACGGAGGTTTTTTGTTTCAAGCCAGCACACAATGTCTTTTGGCCTTCTCATGCGTCATTATGCGTATCGAGACCGAATGCTGCGGTTTCTGAAGAGTACGAAATGCGGGCATTGCGAAATGCGGGCATTGCGAACATTATTTCACCACGTCTCCTGAATTGAGGACCAGCCATGTTTTCTTTCGACGACGAAAAACCGACGATTACCTATGGCTATCGGTTCAGCTTGGGAAACGGCGCAGAACGTGAGTTCAAGGTGGAACTTGACCGGGCCAGCTTGAGTGTGGTCCCTACGCCAATGGAATCCTACCCCGCTTGGACGGCGCTCACCAGTCACCAATGCGCAGGTTGTCCCCTCAAACCAGAGCAACACCCGCGCTGCCCTATCGCCGCCAACCTGGTGGAGATCGTAGATTTTTTCAAGGACGCCGCGTCCTATGACAAGGCCGTCGTAGAAATCTCCAGTGAGGCCAGAAACTACGTGAAGGAAACCCCGCTGCAACGCGGCATCAGTTCGCTGCTCGGCATTTACATGGTGACGAGTGGCTGTCCTGTCATGGAAAAACTCAAGCCGATGGTGGCGATTCATCTGCCCTTTGCCACCGCGCAAGAGACCACCTATCGTGTCACCTCGATGTATCTGTTGGCGCAATTCTTCATTGCCCGCCGCGGCGGACAGCCAGATTGGAGCCTGGAAAACCTGCCCCGGGTTTACGATGACATCCGCATGGTCAACCGTGGATTCGTCAATCGCCTGCTGGCCGCGGGCGTGCAAGATGCCAGCATCAACGCCATCATCCTGCTCGACACGTTTGCCAGTTATGTACACTATCCCGGCGCAGATTCACCGCTCGGTGAGATCGTCGGGCAAATGGAAGCGCTGTTTCACGCCTACATGCCCCCATGAGCCTGTTTCTGAGTTGACGCGGCACAACGTCGCATGGCGCTGAACCACCGCGCATAAAAATGCGCTTGGCAGGCCGCCGCCGCTTACCCAATTGCCAAAAATCTGCTATACTGCCACCGGTCACCCGCAGGCAGGGACATCACATCTTGGACACATCGCGCCTGAACAGTAGGGTTATGGCCTGACTGTTGACCGGGAGCCTGTCATGAATTTCTGGGATTTGGGTTTACACGTCTCTCTCCTATTCGTCTCGGCCCTCATCGCCGGGGTGCTGGTACGCGTGGCCTGGCGCCGCCGCCCCGCGGCCGGAGCCACTGCCATCGCCGTCCTCATGCTGGCCGTTGGCGAATGGTCCTTGGCGACCATCGGCGAATTGCTTGCCAGCGGGCTGGCGGCCAAATTCTTCTGGATCAAGGTTGAGTTCATCGGCGTCGTGGTCATTCCCCTGGCCTGGCTGGCCTTCACCCTGGCCTATACCGGCGCCTCTGCCTGGCTGACCCCGCGCCGCTTTGCCTTCATGGCGTTGATCCCTTTGCTCACGCTGGTGTTGGTCTGGACAAACGATCTGCACCATCTCGTCTACGCCGCCTACCGCCTGGACACCAGTCGGGACCTCGCGCTGGTCAATCCAACCTACGGCGTCTGGTTTTGGGTCTACATCGCCTACACTTACCTCTTTCTGATCGTCGGCACCCTCATGGTCTGGCGCGGGGTCTATCGGTCTCCCAGCATCTATCGCGGTCAGGCCGCGGCCATCATCATGGCTGCCGGCCTGCCCTGGCTTACCAACCTGATATATGTTCTGAACCTCAGCCCCTGGCCCAATCTCGATCCTACCCCGGTCAGTCTGACGCTCACCGGCCTGGCGGTGATCTTGAGCCTTTACCGCTATCGCCTGCTGGATCTGGCGCCGGTGGCACGCGATGAGCTGCTCGAGAACATGATTGATGGGGTGCTCGTCCTCGATCTGCACGACCGCGTGGTGGACATCAACCGCACCGCGCTCAGCATGATGCAGCATACGGAGCGCGAGGTCATCGGCCAACCGATGCTGCGCTTCCTGGGGGGCCAACCTGGGCTGGTCGCACGCTATCGCACCGTGATGGAGACGCATGAAGAGATTACCCTGGGTTCGGGTCTCAATCAGCGCTTTTTCGATCTGCGCATCTCCCCGTTGAAGGACCGGCGCGGCCACACGACCGGTCGTCTGGTCTTTCTGCGCAACATCAGCGAACGCAAGCGCGTCGAACATCTCCTCTCGCAGAGTGAGCAGCGCTACCAAACCCTCGTCGAGAACGTACCTATTGGCGTTTTTCGCTGCACCCTCGGCCAGCAGGGCAGCCTGTTGATGGCGAACCGGGCCTTCCTGGCGATGTGCGGGCTGGACGAAGCAGAGATAGAGCGCGCCGCTATGACCAGCCTGTTGGCCGCGCCCGCAGCCTGGGCCCAGATCGCCGACCGGGTGGCAGCGCAGGGCCGCGTAGAAGGCGCGGAAGCTCAACTGCGCCGGCCGGATGGCAGTCGCATCTGGATCTCCCTCACCGCCACCCCGACGATTTTCGGAGGGGACGCCGGCGCCGCCGGCGCCCCGCTCTATCTGGACTGCACGGTGCAGGACATCAGCGACAGTAAACAGCGCACACTGGAGCGCGAAGCCATCCTGGCGATTAGCGAGAGTGTACGCGCCGCGCCGACCCGCGCGGCGATGCTGCCCGTGATCCTGGAGCAGATGATGGCGCTGGTGGACGCGGAAGGGGCCACGCTGGTGCTGCGCGATCCGGTGAGCACAGAACTGGTGGTTGAGGCGGCTGGCGGACGCTGGGAAGGCGCAGGGGGGGAACGGGCGTTGGGGTCTGACAGTGTTACGGCTGCGGTGATGGCGAGACAGGAGCCCTATCTCGCCGCGGCCGGCGTTCATGCCTGGCCGCTGCCGGGCGCGGTGCAGGCGACGCCGCTGGCCGTGGCCTGTATGCCGCTGCTGGTGGACGCGGACGCGATTGGCGCGCTGTGGGCTGGCCGGCCCCATGCGTTCGGTGAGGGCGATGTGCGCATTCTGACCGCGGTGGCGAACATCGCGGCGAGCGCGATTCAGCGCACCTCACTGTACGAAGAGGTGCAGCGCTATGCCGGTGAGTTGGAGCAGCGGGTGGCGGCACGCACGGCTGAGCTGCAGGCGGCAAACGAGGGGCTGAAAGAACTCGACCGCCTCAAGACCAAATTCGTTTCCAATGTTTCGCACGAACTGCGCATGCCGTTGGCCAACATCAAGCTCTATTTGAATCTGCTCAGTCGGGAACGAGAGGAGCACTGGCAGCGCAATCTGCAGGTCATCGCGCGCGAGACTCACGTTCTGAGTCAGTTGATCGAGGACCTGCTCGATCTCTCACGCTTGGACATGGGTAAGACACCATTGGCGTTGGGGCCGATGAATCTGAATGACCTGGTCGAAGATCTGGTCGAGCAGCGGGCCGGCCTGCTGGAAGAACGCGGCCTGCAGCTGCGCGCGGAACTGGACGAAGCGCTGCCGCTGGCGCTGGGGGACCGACAGATGCTGATGCAGGTGGCGACCAACCTGATGGCGAACGCGATGAATTACACGCCAAGCGGTGGTCAGGTGATGATGCGCACCTGGGTGCAACGGGAAACTGAGCAAACCTGGGTTATTCTGACGGTCAGTGACACGGGCTGTGGGATGAGCGAGGAAGATCAGCAGCGCCTGTTCGAGCGCTTTTACCGCGGTGAGGCGGCACGGCAGACACAGGCGCCAGGGAGCGGCCTGGGGCTGGCTATTTGCCAGGAGATTGTGGAGCGGCACGGCGGGCGCATCAGTGTTGCGAGCGCCGTGGGGCAGGGCAGCACCTTCAGCGTGAGGCTGCGGCCGGCCGCCGCGGCAGGGGGCGGATGGGCAGAGCTGGCCTAACGGCTGACTACGCGCAGTCCTCCGAGCAGGAGACGGTCGGCGCCCTCAGCGCCCGGCGCAGACACCAAGCTCAGACGATCGAAATCGGGCTGGGTGTAGAGTCCGATCTCCAGTTGGTAGACGCCCGGCCGCGCCTGCGCTGACACGGCGAGCGTATGCGTGTCGGTGATGATGTCGCCGGCAGCCCAAGCCCTGGTCGCGGGCTGCGGGACGCCATCATGCCCCCCGAAGGTCTGCCAGTCACTGCCCTGCGTCAACGACCCCCCAGGATTGGGGGCTGGGGGGCCGAGGAGATGAACGAAGGTGGTGTAATCACTGGCGACCGGGCCGCGTGCCTGCCAGTAGAGAGTGACGGTCAGCGGATCGCCGGGAAGCAGCAGGCGGCTGCTCAGGCTGTACCCGACCAGAGTGATATGATCCAAGAAAGCGATGTCCATGGCGTTTGGCGCTGCGCCCGCCTGCGGAACGAGCGCCACCGCTCCGAAAATCAGACTATCAGCCGCCACGCGGCTGTCCGCACCAGGGACCATGAGCATGACCGGCAACCGCTGACCGGTGGCGTGATCGTACAAGCCGACCGCCCAATGGGCCTGATCGGGCGTGTAAGTCGTGGCCGGTATGTGTACCTGGTAAGCCTCGGTATAGGTCTGGCCGGGCGTCCATTGACTGGTGGGCAAGAGACCGGCGCCGGGCATGGTGTCGGTCTGCGCGACGGTCAGGCCGTCATTGCTGACCAGGTGAATGAAGATGGAATAGTCACGGGCGTTCGGCGCCAGCGCCCGCCAGCGCACCGTCACGGTGGCCACGTCACCGGGCTGCACCTGGCCGGATGTCGCGGCCACCCCTTCGATGGCAAAAGCCGTGCCCAGGTTGACCTGCAGCGCCGCCAGGTTTGCCGCCCCGATCGAGGGCGGAGGGCGGTAGGCAGGCGCGATGAGGGCGAAAGGGGTGAGCGCGGAGAGCAGAAAGAGTCCACTTGCCACCAGCCATCCCAGGCGGCCATGCAGACCGCGCAGGCCCATCAGCAGCAGCAGGCCGAGGGTGGGCGCGGCCGGGAAGAAGTAGCGCCCCTGCGCCGCCGGCGCGATCACCATGAAACGCAGCCAGGAGAAGATCAAGAGCGCCAGCCAGAGCATGAGCAGGAAAGAGGGTAAGAGTGAGGGCAGAAAAGTCGCTGGCCTGTTCGGCGCGACGGCAGAGGGCTTTCGACGCGCCGCCCTGGCCTGCCAGAGCGCCAGCAGCAGCCCCAGGCCGATCACGATCTCCAGACCCCGCAGCGCTGTGTACACCCAGGTCGGATAGGGCAGGTTGAGCCAGCCAAAGAGACCCCAGAAGGAGCGTTCCAGGCTCTGCATCTCACCCAGGATGGTGCGCCAGTCGGCCTGGGCGACGCGCAGGAGGATGTTGGCCTGCCAGATGTTCCAGGCCAGCGGATCGCGATAGAGCAGCCAGTTGCGCACGAACCACCAGCCGCTGATCGCCACGGCCGGCGCGGCCAGGGCCAGTCCGCCGGCGATCAGCGTGCGCCCGCTGCGCCGGCGCCAGGCGACGATCAGCAGCGCCAGGCCGGTCACCGCGACGAGGCCCAGGCTGCTGAGCTTGGTGAGCAGCGCCAGGCCAAGCAGGATGCCCAGAATGACGAACGGCTTGAGGCGGAGAGCGGTCGTCTGCCCAACAGGGGCAGCCACCAGATGAACCACGCGCCAGAGCACGAGCGCGGCGAGCGCGTTGATGGCGTTATCATTGCTGGCCGCGGCGCTGATGAAGACGAACTGGGGAATGAAGGCCACCAGCGCGGCGCCGAGCAGGGCGGGTTGCGCGCCCACGATCAGCGCCAGGGTCTGATACGTAGCCCAGATCGCCAGGGCGCCCAGCAAAATCGAAAAGAAGCGCACGAGGTGCAGCGCCAGGATGCTGCCGCGCCAGGGCCAGGCCTCGCCGGGGCCGGACCGATCGGTGTCATGATGAATCAGGTAGTTGCGGTTGGCGACCGCGTCCGGCTGGCCAATGGCGGCGTGTGGATTGGCGCGGGCGTAGAGGGTCGGAAAATCGCTCTGATCCACGGCGCTTTCCCGGAAAGTCGCCACCCAGGCGGTCAGGCCGGCGGCCGCCAGGTAATACAGCGGCGACTGCACCCCCTGTTGGCGCCACAGCGCCGTCGTCTGCGGCGCAGAAACCGGCAGCCCCTGGCCGCTGGCGACATGCTGAACGAAGGCCATGTGCCAGATTTCGTCCGGCGCCTCGAAGGCCGGCGTCGTCACGCTGTAGTTCCCGGCCACCAGCACGAACAGGAGTAGAATCACAGCCAGCCCGCGGCGCGGCTCAACGCTGAAGATCATACGCTCACGCCCCGACCCGCCGGGCCTGGCGTCGGGGTGGGCGCCAGAGGAACAGGTAATAGAGCCAACTGGTTACGTAACGCGGGGCCACGTCCTTGACACGAAAATTAGAAACCCCATTCGCCCGCACGTATTCATGCGTGGGCACTTCGATCAGGTGGTAGCCGCGGCGCACCGTTTTGATGACCATCTCCTGCTCGATGGTGGTGATGTTCTCGCGCAGATCGAGCGCCAGGGCCACGTCACGGCGGATGGCCCGAAAACCGTTCTGACAATCGGTCAGACGCACGTTCTGCGTGTAGTTGATGCTCAGGGTGATGACCTGACTGCCGAGAAGACGCATACCCTGGTGCAGCGTGGCGTGCAGTTCATCGCTGCCGCCCAACATGCGCGAGCCAGAAACATGATCGGCCAGGCCCTGGCAGATCGGGTTGACCAGCGCCGGAATGTCGTGCGGATCGTGCGAGCCATCCGCGTCAATGAAGACCAGGATATCGCCGCTGGCCTCCTGGATACCCTGGCGAATGGCCGCGCCCTTGCCCTGTCCACTGTCCAGGATGACCCGCGCGCCCAGGGCCGCGGCGATGTCGCGGGTGGCATCGCGGCTGTGACCGTCCAGCACCAGCAGTTCATCGGCGTAGGGCAGAGCCAGTTCCAGCACCGGGCGGATGTTCGCCTCCTCGTTGCGCGCGGGCACGATGACGCTGATGCGCTGTTGGCCTGTGCGTTCGATGATCGTGGGCCGACGCAGCGCAGGATACCAGGCAGGCAGAACGTAGGTCACGGCAGCTCCTGGGCCTTGCGCCAGTAGCGGAGCAGGCCGTCCACCGACATGAACGAGGGAATGACCAAATCGTAGAGACTGGCGCCGGTGGCCTCGCCGTCGTCGGCCGCGGTCTGCTCTTCCAGCCAGGGGCCGAAGGCGGCCACGATGGCATCACGCTCCTGCCCGGCCTGCTGTTGAGCCAGCACCCAGGCGGCCGTCTTGTCCAGGTTGGCATCCACCAGGGCCAGGTGCTGGGGCACGTCTGTGACTGGCCCGAAGTGCGTGAGGTAGAGGCGACGCAGCGCGAGGCGGCGCAGGCGCTCCACGGAGCGATGCCAGGCCGGCACGTCAATCTCCGGCGGCGGGGTGGGCAAGCGCACGTGGCGGTAACCGGGCAGGCGCGCCGCGGCCACATCGCCGGTAAAGCACACGTCCTCGACCTGGTAGGCCATGTGATGCCAGGCGTGACCGGGCGTGTCATGCGCCACGATCTGCACAGCGCCGAGGGCGATCACATCGCCATCGTGCAGCGCATGCACCTGCGCCGGCGGGATCGGCCAGACCTGCCCCCACAGCGGCACCATCTGCGCGCCGTAGATGCGGCTGGCGCTGGCCCACAAGCGGGAAGGATCAATGACGTGCGCTGCGCCGACGTGATGCACGTAAACCGGCGCGCCGTGCTGCGCCATCCAGCCCGCCGCGCCGGCATGATCCAGATGAATGTGCGTCACCAGGACATGGGTCACATCGGCCGGGCGCAAGCCCAGGCCGGCCAGCCCGGCCTCCAGGGCGCGGACCGTGGAGCCGGGGCCGGTTTCGATCATCACCACGGCGTCGCCGCCGCGCAAGATGTAGCTGGCGATGGCATGCGCCACACCCTGAAAGGTCACATCAATCGTATCAAGTTGCCACATGGTACTCCTGCCCTGATCTGAAAATCACGCCAACTCGTAGGTCACGCCTCCGGCGTGACGACATCCTCTGCCGCATGACTTGCTTCCCGCGCCAGCGCCATCCCATAAAGAAGCCGGCGCTACCTGGCCGACGCCGCGCCGCTTCACCGGGCAGGTGCTGGACGAGGCGGCGGGCGGCACGGTAAGCCTCAACCTGACGGGGCTGGCGCAGGAGTGGATGCGTAGCTACGTCGGCAACCGGAGCGAGGAACACAAGGAGGCGGCAGGAACCATCGCGTCTACTTCAACCGCCTTCTTGCCGGCCGCCGCCTCGCTTTCACTGGGGAGACAGTGTGCGGCTACTGCGTCGTGTAACGGGTAAACCAGCGCTGCAGGTCGGCCGGCTCGGCGAAATCCAGCAGGTCGTCGGCCAGCCGGTCGAGCATCGTAACGGAGAGCGAGCGGATGCGCTGCTCGTCCTCTTTGGACAACACGCCCAAGCGCCGTGCCAACTGACGCTGCACCGTGGCCGCCCGTCCGGAAAGCTCGCCTTGCTAGCACGCCCTGCTGCACGCCCTGCTGCACGCCTTCCAACAGCCCAGCCTGCCGGCCGCGCTCCATGGCGCGACGCTCCATTGAACTCAGATACTCCATTTTGTGTTCCTCCTGATACTCGCCCACTCGCCGGTCATATTCCAACTCTAGTTCCTCGGGCAGCAACATCACCCAATCTATGAAACGATACAGGCTGCTGATCTGTTGGCGCTTGTAGCCTCGTTCGAACAAACGGCGTGTAAGCCCAAATTTCCAGTCCAGCCGGGCGTATGGATCAGCGGCCGTCGCCCGCACACCCGCGTGCGCCATCACCACCAGGGCAAAGGGGTTGGTCTCTTCCTCCAGCGCCGGCAGGTCCGCCTCGTAGTCCAGCAACTTGGCCGTGCTGAAGCGCAGCACCAACTCGGTGCCCAGCAGCTCATCGCGGAACTCAGCCGGCCGCCACGATGGATCGCTGTCCGCCAGGACGCCAAAGGTGGCGCAACGAGCGCCGAAGCGGTCGCGGATGCGGTAGTGGTAGACGAACATGCGCTCCGGGAAGCCAGAGGCTGGCTGCGTCTGCACCTCCACATGCACCAGCACCCACTGCTCCTGGCCATTCTCGAGCTGCACCTTAACCAGCTTGTCCACCACCCGCCGACCCAGCGCGGCATCCTGAGTGATCTTCTGGAGCTCTTTGTCCAGGAATTCGTGCCCGGCTCGCCAGTTGATCTGGGCGTGGGCACTGGGAAAGAAGAAGGCCATGAATTCCTCGAATTGCAGGTCGAGGATGTCTTTCCACGGCGAATCGTAGTCCTGCTGGTCGGCCATTGTACGCTCCTTATCTCCCGGTTGACTGTAATTGTACACCTTCTTGCCCTTTTCGCCAACCGGTCAGCGTAACAATCCCAGCATGTTCAACGGCAGAAGCTCGATTCGTGCAAATTCGTGTAATTCGTGGCAGAGAAAGCTGGGCGGATTTTTGCCACATAGAACACAAAGAGCGCAAAGGCGCCGCCAATCTGCGAATCTTCTGCCATTGCTTTGTGTTCTATGCGTTCCTTGTGGTCAATCGTCCGCCCAATTCGGAATTGCTGCCCCCAAATTTTGCCTCTTGACAGATCGCCGCGGTCGTGCTATGCTGTGACAAGCCACAAGCCTGCCCCCCGTCTTCCGAGTCGCCTCCCGCCTTCGGAAGTCCCCGGCGAGAGTTCTCTCTCCCGCCCGCGACCTCCTTCAGCAGTCAGGAAAATGTCCCTGACCCCATCCGTTTCGATTGCTGCACGAAAGGAGTCCGTTGTTATGTTACGCCGATCTTCTACTTTCTCTTTTCTCTTTTCTACTTTCTCTTTTCTATCTTCACCACACCTTCCTGTCTCGCGGCTGGCGGCGCGTCCGCTGCTGGTCGTCCATCTGCTGGTGACATGTAGTCTGTTGTTTTCTGGGGCCGCTGCGGCGTAGCCGCAGCGGCCCGGTGTGGAGGGTTTTTTGAACCCTGTATCTATGATGGTCACATCATCCAGCACTTCCACGCCAATAGAAACTGATAGACTGCATCCCAACGTTCAATCTACGAGTTCGTTGACACCGTCTTTTGGTACTCCAAGTCCTCAGGACGACACCCAGACCTACACGCCGCCCGCGCCGCCACTGCCAGCCCTTGCAGAAGCGGATGAGGTGACGATGGACGCTGACACGTCAACTGTATCCCTGGCCGCCGGCCGCGTGCGCCTCGATTTTGCTTCGCCGCCAAAGGACAGGTTGACGGTGCGCTACCAACCCCTGTCAGAGGCAGCGAAGATGTCGCCTTTTGGCCTGGCATTCGAACTGAGCGCTGCAGCATCGCCAGGCGCCTCGGCACACGCTGTAATGTCCGTCCCCTTCACTCTCACCCTCGACTATGCTGGTCTCGCCATTCCTTTTGGCGCGGATGCGGAAGGCCGACTCGCTCTTTTCATCGAACGTCCCTCGAACGAAACGGTGGACGCAGCAGCAAATCGTGCAGAGACGCTTCCGCTCCGCAGCCCGACCTGGCAAGAACTGTCACGTCGCGTGGATCAGGAGCATAAGACCATCACGGTAGCGCTGTCGCAGATGGGGCGCATGCTGCTGGCGGCTACGACCGCCAGCAGCGACGGTGATTTTGCCGTGCAGCCATCCGGCGACGTCAGCGACTACCAGGTAGGCCTCTACATGGGGAACGCCACAGCCAGCTATCACTTTCCGGCGCCCGCAGGGCAGGCCGGTCCTACCCCCAACCTGACATTGGCTTACGACAGTGCTGGCATCAATGGGATGCATACCAACAGGAACAATCAGCCTGGTTGGACAGGCATTGGTTGGAACCTGGGAACAGGGTACATCGTGCGCCGCCTTGCGTTATGCAGACCCGACCGGGCACTACGAGTTTGAGGATTCACCTGACGATCCCTACAGGCTTCCGAGAATACCAGGAATCATGCCTGCACGTCGAAGCAGAATCCCTTACGCTTATGCCAATCGTGAACGCCGACAGCTGATTTTGCATCATGGAAAACAACTGCAATCGGCGCCCTTCACCTCACTTGAGAAATTTGCTCGACTGACTGAATATTCAGCTTCGCTCTATGCAACCAATGATGTGGACACCTTCATGCTGAATGTGTCGCATGTCATCTTGGGTTGGTCGAGACCACACCAGATGTGGCGAGTGCCACCCAGGGAAGAACGAAGCAACGATTGGTTAGGTTTTGATGCATATCCTGATTGGAGTGGGTGGTCGCCCCGATATGTCGATGCCTCGGTTCCTGAGGTCCCTCACAACAATCAAATGTACCATTTTTGGTTTTATGCATCAGTCCGTTACTTTGACGGGGCGCATATCGCCTGGTTGGGAAACCGTTTACACGAAATGCGTGTGCCCGGTACTATTGCAGGCATTTCTACAGGGCCTTTGGGCAACAACGGACAAGGCGTGTCACGCCAAGACTATGAGCTTGGTTTGGCTGGTATTGCGTTCGGAGGCCACCTTGCGCGCGGGAGTGCCCTTGCCAACAAGCAAACGCTTACAGCGTGGCCTCCTTCCCAAGTGATATATATCAACCAGATCGGAGACTGGCTGCGCGCCAATTTGGGAGGTGTGCCATAAATCACTACGCCATAAAAGGCCCGCCACGATTGATTTTACTTCTGGCAGGCGTTTTATCTGTGACAATCCTCTGTGGGTGGGGTGTCATGAATGGCTGGATCAACATTGGACCAACACCTGCTGAACGTGATATTGGTCAGAAGTTTGGGGTTGAACCCAGGCTGGAGGCCATCGAGGCATATCTGGATGACCATTTGGCGGTTGGCAGTTCAAGTAAGCAGGCTTTTGCCGTCTTTGACTTGATCGAGGGCGAATCCTTGACCACAACTCCCGTGGTGGGCGATATCCACGAGCAGGACGCTCAATGTTACGTCGTCGAGTTCTACCCAATCCTCCACACCCGCACCTTGGATCGTGTCTTCTGCGTCGATCGGAACGACACAATTATTTGGGCAGCACCGTTGCTCGTAATGGAATAGACAGGCAACAAGTAATCCGACACGTGACCATCATGGGGCGGATCCTGGTCACAATGTGTGCTTGTAGTGATGATCGAGCCAAGCAGGAAGTAACATCTGGACGTTCGGTGAAATTGGACAGCAAAAGGAAGATAGATGATGCTCGTCAGTTATGACGAACAAAGACGAGAACAACCCAAGTATCGAGCGGGTAGATGACATACCAGTCATCTACGGGCTGCTAGAACGGATGGGCATCCAGGCCATCATGGACAGTGGGATCAAACCCCACGGAAATTGGCTAGGGTTGAGTCCTGGCTGGGTGATAACCCTGTGGTTGACCCACATCCTGAGTGAGAAAAATCACCTGATGGAACCGGTGCAACAATGGGTGCGTCGCCATCTATTTACCCTGACCCGGCTGAGCGGCCAACCCGTACGCGAGTTGGACTTTACGGACGATCGGCTGGCCATCTGCCTGCGAGAGTTGAGTGAATCAGATGTTTGGCAAGAGATAGAAGACCAATTGGGTCAGCGACTGATTCGGGTTTACGACTTGAAAACGGATCGGCTGCGACTAGATGCCACGCTGGGCACGGTCCATCACGACCCGGAGAATGGGGCCCTATTTCGGGTGGGCAAGACCAAAAGTGGTCTGTACGAGACGCAGTTCAAGGTGATGCTGGCCAGCCTGGATCCCTTGGGGCTACCACTGGTCGTGGATGTGAAGCCGGGCAATGACGCCGACGATCCGCTCTACCTCCCCAGCTATCGGCGGGCCAAGAAGATGATGCTCCGGGATGGCATCCTGGTCGTGGGCGACAGCAAAATGAGTGCGCTATTGACCCGAGGCACCATCGCCGCAGGTCATGACAGCTATCTGGCCCCCCTGGCCGACAAAAAAGACGAGCCAGCGTTGCTTTCTCAGTTGCTGGAAGCCTGGTTGGAGCGGAAGGCGGAAGCGCTCCGCGTTTTCTTACCAGAAGATTTGCCCGCCGATGACAGTACCCCGGACCCCAATTTGGCCATTGCCCGGGGATTTGAAGTGACTCGCTCTCGCACCGTCATGGTTAAAGGCAAAGAAGCCACCTGGGATGAGCGCCTGTTGGTCATCCAGTCCTACAGTTACATGAAGAGTATGCTGGCTGGGTTACGTCAGCGGCTGGATAAGGCTGAAGCCGCCCTCCTGGCCCTCACACCCCCGTGTCAGCGCGGCAAGAAACAGATCAGGGAAGAGGCCAAGCTGCTCTCTGCCATTGAACAGGTGGAGAAACAATACCGGGTGCAAGGATTCTTCCAGTACGACCCCAAAGAAGAGGTGACCGAGCGCCGAGTACGCGCCTACAAAGACAAACCGGCGCACGTGGAGCGCCAGGTGCGTTATCAGGTGACGGTCAGTCGCAATCAACCGGCAATCAAAACCGCTGAGTTTGAGGCCGGTTGGCGCATCTATGCCACCAATGAATCAACGGAGCGGCTCTCTTTGAGCCAAGCGGTGTCGGCTTACCGGGACCAGATCATTGCGGAGAACGTTTTCCGCCGCTTACACGGCAAAATGCTCTCCATCACCCCCCTTTATGTCCAACGAGAGGACCATGCCCAAGGGCTGATCCATCTCCTGACCCTGGGGGCTCGGGTCTTGGCCTTGGGTGATTATCTGGGCCGAGAAGCTTTGGCCAAGGATGGCAACGAATTGGCTGGCGTCTATACGGGAAATCCCAAGCGCAGCACATCACGGCCTACCACCGAGCGCATGCTTAGGGCCTTCGACGGGATTAACCTGGTCATCTTCCCGCCAGGATCCCACCATTCGACCTACTTAACCGACCTGATGCCGGTTCACGAACGGATCTTGGCGCTCCTGGGCCTGCGCCGGTCTCTGTTTTCCTGCCTGTAATCGGCCTGACCAAGGGAGGAGTCTACCCACCGACCATATTCGGTTGACAAAGTGCTTGTCTCGGTTGTCAGTCCAGTCAAATTGACCGTAGACTATCGGTTTGTTGACCACCAATTTCTATCTTATGTCAATGCCAGCCCCCACCCAGTATCAATCTTTGGTTTCACTCAAAAAAATAAGCGAACGCCCAGCAATAGACTTGATAGTCGCAAAGTCGCCTATTTAGGAGGTAAATACTATGATCGAGATAGACTGGATTCAAATTCCGGAAGGGGAATTCCTGTACGGACTGTCAGATCAGCAGCAAGCTGCCATCCGAGAGAAGCTTCGGGCCGAATACGGCATAGATCGAATGGACGATAAGGATGTCCGCGTGATAGAGAACCTGGTAGTCAAATACCGACGCACTGCAAGAGAACCAGACTACTCTCATCTTTCCAACCTGACGCTCGAGGAAAAGGCGATTGGCAGAGGTTGGGATGATCCGTTATTCACCTATTTCCTGGCCGAAGCGGAGTTGGAGCGTATTCCACGACAGCGGTTGCTCTGGATGCCCACTTATTACATATCGCGCTTTCCAATAACACATGAGCAATTCAGTGTTTTCGACGTAAATTATTACGCGCCACGCTACGGGCTCCCTCATGATCCATGGCCACCAGATGATCTGCCAATGATGCCTGAAAGTACCGGCTACGATGTAAGCGATGCAATGGCCCATTGGCTAGGGGGACGGCTACCTACTGTGGCTGAATGGGAAAAGGCAGCTCGTGGAACCGATGGTCGGCTTTATCCCTGGGGTGATGGTTGGGATAATGCGCGAGGAAATTTTGGATCTCGGTACCGGCCGGAATACTCGCGTCAACGCGGCATTTGGCGGACGGTCGTCGATGCCTATCCAAGTGGTGCAAGCCCCTATGGGGTGATGGACATGTTGGGCAATCTCGCCGAATGGACGATGACACGCAAGCCCCCCTCCATTAAGGGTAACCGTGAGGCGGCGTGGGTGAAAGGCGAGTCGGCCAAAGAAATCGGGGCACCGGAGTGGTTTTGGAGCATCTTAGCTCGTGAAAGGCAAGGAGAGAGATATGTTGGGTTTCGGCCTGTATTGAGTGAGTGGCAGCGACAACATTGGGTAGGTGGAACACTTACAACCTGACGCTCGCCCCGATGGACATCATCGAGGCGATCGAGCGCACGCCGGGCTTGGCGATCCGGTAGCTGCTCTAGACAGCAAGGGAGGCCAACATGAGAAAGCTAGCTGGAATTACTACAGTTCTAATCCAAGCTGTGGCATTGTTGATCGGTTTGACAAGTTGTGGAGCGCGCTCCATACGGGTGCCTGCTGAGGACCTGCTTATTGATGATCTATCCCTGTTTCCAACCGGGTGGACTGTTGATTTACCACCTTTCTCGGCGCGAGATCGTCTAGACATCTTAATGGATCAGGGAACAATCGATTTTGCTGATGTGGGATTCGCTTCGCCGAATGCCCAATTTGGCTCTCCTACTGCGGGTCAAATCGTACGCAATTTCGGGAGCGGCTCGGAGGCTGCTTGGGAGTTCCGCAGGAGATTCCAACCATCAGATTCGTCCTTTTCGATTGAGCAACTTGGGGAATGGAGTTATCACAATAAGGTCGCTGACCGGTTTCGGCTTTACTGTGATATCCGCGAATCGACTCCCCAAGTTAAGGTTGAGGGAGGGTGGACAGACTGCATAGCCGTCGGGCAATATGGTGAGTACATATCCACATTCAATTCACCTGTTGGAAGCGAATACAATATGTCCCCGGCGGACTTTGAGCGCATCCTCCGCGCCATTGACGAAAAGATTTCCACCAGCCTAGACAGCCACACCCCATGAACGCGACCAATGTCATCATCAACGGCGTTGGTGGCAGAATACCATGATTCCCTGGCGGCTGGAACGCCGAACTATGATCCAGTACGGGGGGGTCTGGTGCGCCTTATGGCGTTGGTCATTTCGACAACAGGCCGAGGTGACGCCATGAACACACGGAGATTGCGTTTGGCGGTTCTGACACTGGCGACTTGCCTCGCTGTGGCTGTCTTGAGCTTCATCTGCACACCCGGCGCCCCGGCGCCGCCGCGGCCCTTTACGACTGAATCCATGCTGATGGATGCTACGCTGTTCCCTCCTGGCTGGAGTAATCGGCCCATCAGCCCAACCGCGGACTCGCACGGCGCCCTGGAGCATCCGTCACGAGACATGAGTGGAGACGGCGTCGTTGTTCACGAGATCTATCGTTACGAATTCGTGCGCAGTGCGCAGCGTGAGTATAAGCGCCAACTGGACGTGTTTTACACATCTCCACAATACCTCGGCTCTTGGGAATCAAGGCCAGAAATGATGGCGCGGCTCGACTTCGCAGACGAGGCGTACGTAGCCTGTGCAAGCTACATTGCGCCCAACACGGAAGGCGCCGAACTTTGCGGCATGTTGGCTCGATATGGCGAGTTCGTCGTACGATTTTCGGCCCAAATTGCACCAGCGGCGCCGGCGGCGCTTGACGAGGATGAGTTGGGCGAGTTGTTGGTCAAACTCGATGATCGGTGGGAAGCGGCCATGGTATCACTCCCGACGCCATCGCCGTGATCTACCACGAGTGGCGCAATCAGCCCGATTCTTGCCACGAATTTCACGAATCGAAACGAAAGGATCCTGAAATTCGTGCAAATTAGTGAAATTCGTGGCAGAGAAAGCAAGGCGGATTCTTGCCACGAATTGACACGAAGAGACCCTGAAATTCGTGAAGTCAATGATTCTCGTCATCCACCGTTGCCGGCAGGCGCAGCAGCCAGAAGGCGCCCAGGACGCCGCCGCCGAGCGCGGCAAGCGCCAGGGTGGGGCGAATGCCCAGTGCTGGCGCCATAACCCCGCCCAGCGAGACGGGGTTGGTCCAAGAGTTGCATCATCTATACACCTGCTGCTGGCCGATGTGGACAAGTAGAGGCAGGGTGGGGCTCGTCAACCAGGCGTGGAGCAGCGCTTCCACGCCCGGCTGGCCGCTGACCTCGACAGCCGTGGCGCTAAAATCGGCCGTGCTGGCGACGCCGCCGGCGAAGCGCTCGTAATAGGTGCGCAGAATCTGGAAGAAAACCGCGTCGCCCACGGTCAAGCGTAGCGCGTGCAGGGTGCATGCACCGCGCTGGTAGGTGGCGGCGGTGAACATGCCGGCCGGCTGCTGCGGCAACACGGGGCCGACGCGCCGCGAGACCAGGCCCGCGTAGGCCTGTTGCACCGTCGCGTCGAACGCCGGGCGCCCCTCTGTCTCTTCCTGCCATAGCCACTGAAAATAGGTCGCGAAGCCTTCATTGAGCCATACGTCTTGCCATGTCGCCGGGCTGACGCTGTTGCCGAACCATTCGTGCATCAGTTCATGAAAAACTTCGGCCTCATCCGCGCCGTCCGCGCCGTAGGTGGACAGGGTCTGCGTTTCCAACGCCCAACCGGTGGACACAGGCAGCAGCGCCACGCCGTACGCGTCGAAGGGATAGGGGCCAAAGCGCTCCGTCATGAACTGCATCATCTGTGGGATACGCGCGAACCTGGCTTCGACGGTGTCCGGCGTGCCCAGTGGGAAATAGTGGCGCAACGTGACCCCGCCTGGGCCGGTGGCCGTCACCACCTCGTAGCGTCCAATATGCACCGTCGCCAGGTAGGTTGCCATGGGGTCGGTCATCTGCCAGACGAAGGTGGTTGAGCTGCCGGCGTCTTGGGTGTCGGCCAGAACGCCGTTGGCCGCGACCTGGTAGGGCTTGGGAACCTGGACGCGGAAGGTGAAGGTGGCTTTGTCGGCCGGGTGGTTGTTGCTGGGGAACCAATTCATGGCGCCCGACGGTTCGCTGACCACCGCAATGCCTTGCTCGAACCGCTGCCAGCCCAACGGCACGAACGGTACCCCGGGGTCGCGAATCGGCTGCGGCTCACCGCGATAGGCGACCGTGACCGTCAGCCGCGCGCCCGCGGCCAGGGGCTGTAGTGGCGTGATCGTTGTCTCGCTGCCCTGCCGCCGGTAGTCCGCAGACTGCCCATTCACTGTGACGCGGGTGATGGTCAAGCCGCTGAAATCCAGGTTGAACGCGCTGAGCGGCTGCATCGCGTGGGCCGTGATGGTTGTGACCCCGTCCAGCATGTTGCGGGCGACATCCACGGTCAGGTCAATGGTGTAGTGCTGCACATCGTAGCCGCCATTGCCCAGCGCCGGGTACAGAGGATCGCCCAGCCCGGCCGCGCCCGCGGGCGCGGCCAGCGTGACCCCAGGGGCCGGCGGGATTTCGGTGACCGCGGTGGTCGGCGCCGGGGCGGTTTGCGGCTGGCACGCGGCCGCGCCCAGTGCAAGACCCAGCAACGCCAGCAAACGAATCAGTCCGAAACGCCACGCGCAGTGTGCCATCAGTGTACCCCTTATGATGACAGACTTCCAAAGTCTTGAATGCCTCGAAAGTCCGTCATTTTACCACGCGTAGACGGCGCCCTGGCTGCCTGAGGTGACCATGCGCGCGTAGCGCCGCAGGACATTCGGCAAATCGGGTCGAATTAGCGGCTGCCAGGACGCGCGGCGCGCCGCCAGCTCCCCTTCTGTCAACTCCACGTCCAGGCGCCGGTTGGGGATGTCAACCGTTATCATGTCGCCATCGCGCAGCAGGGCGATGGGGCCGCCGGCCGCGGCTTCCGGGCTGATGTGACCGACGCAGGCGCCGCGCGTGCCGCCGCTGAAGCGCCCATCGGTGATCAGCGCCACGCGGCCGCCCAGCCCCATGCCGGCAATCTGGCTGGTGGGCGCCAGCATCTCCTGCATGCCCGGCCCGCCCTTCGGCCCTTCGTAGCGGATGACCACCACGTGCCCGGGCTTGACCTTGCCCCCCAGGATACCGCTGACCGCCTCTTCCTGCGAGTCGAAGCAGAGCGCGGGGCCGCGATGCCGCATCTGCTCCGGCACAACGCCGGCCGTCTTGATGACCGAGCCTTCGGGCGCCAGGTTGCCGAAGAGAATAGCCAGGCCGCCGGTCTCACTGTAGGGGTTCTCCAGGGTGCGGATGCAGTCGCGATCCTGACTGGCCTGATCAGCGATATTTTCGCCCAACGACCGCCCGGTGACAGTCCTGGCGTCCAGGTGCAGCGCGCCCGGCTTGCGGCTCAACTCGTACATGATGGCGCTGACGCCGCCGGCCCGATCCACGTCCTCCATATGATAGGCGCTGCTGGGGCTGACCTTGCACAGGGTGGGTACCCGCGCCGAAACCTCGTTGAAACGCGCGATGGGGTAATCCACGCCAGCCTCATGGGCCAGGGCCAGGACGTGCAGCACCGTGTTGGTGGAGCCGCCCATGGCCACATCGAGGGCCATCGCGTTGTCAATCGCCTCGGCGGTCACGATGTCGCGCGGCTTGAGATCGAGGTCAATCAAGGTCAGCAACTGACGGGCCGCCTGGCGCGCCAATTCCTCGCGCCGCGGGTCAACAGCCAGGATGGTGCCATTGCCCGGCAGTGCCATGCCCAACGCCTCGCACAGGCAGTTCATCGAGTTGGCGGTGAACATGCCGGAGCAAGAGCCGCAGGTGGGGCAGCCGAAATCCTCCAGCTCCTTCAGTTCGGCCTCGTTGATGACGCCCGCCTTGAACGCACCGACCCCCTCGAACACGCTGATCAGGTCAACCACTTTGCCAGTGCTGGTGACGCCGGCCTTCATCGGGCCGCCGCTGATGAAGATCGTCGGCACGTTCACGCGCATCGCGGCCATTAACATGCCGGGCGTGATCTTGTCACAGTTCGGGATGCAGATCAGGCCATCGAACCAGTGCGCGGCCACCATCGTTTCCACGCTGTCCGCGATGATCTCACGGCTGGGCAGGCTGTACTTCATGCCGGCGTGCCCCATGGCGATGCCATCATCCACGCCGATGGTGTTGAACATGAACGGCACGCCCCCCGCCTCTCGAATGGCGCGACGCACCACCTCGCCAAAGGCCTGCAGATGTACATGCCCCGGCACGATATCTACATACGAGTTGGCAATGGCGATGAACGGCTTGCCCATATCCGCGTCGGTGACCCCAGTGGCCTTGAGCAACGCACGGTGCGGCGCCCGCTCGAACCCTACCTTGATCATGTCAGAGCGCCGCGGGCGACGCTGACTGGTTGGCCCACCGGCGGGGTCGGCGGGCGTGGAATCTTGGCGTCCATTTGGTGTCATGAGGAAATATCCTGTTCTCGAGAATAATGAGGGGTTAAGGGACTCAGGGTCTGCTTGACAAATTCGACTTTTTGACGATAATACGACATGACGCAATGCGTCATAAGATCAAGGAGGTGACTATGGATTTGCGAGACCTGATGCCAGGGATGACCGTGCGTGTGCGTGCAGGGCACCCCTTGGCGGGCCTGTTCGGGACAGTCGTCCGTGTCAAGCCGACCCATGTGTGGGTTCTACTATCCAATGGGCACCAGACCCCGCTGCTCATCAGTGAAATTGAGTTGGTTGACGACCCCCAGCTTGCCCTGGCCTGACCCGCCACCGTCGTCGTGACCGCCACATTCAACGCAAAGTCGCAAGGACGCGAAGGGCGCAAAGCAAGATCAACAAAGCCTTTGCGTCTCTACGTCCTTGCGTCCTCGCGTTAAAACCCATGTTTCTTGCCCCGTTCCCCCATACTTGGGGGCCAGGGGGCCGTCCGTATCTTCCCGATCACCCGGGGTGCGCCCCTACAAATTGAGACCCATAGCCCGCCAGCAAAACGTACTCCACGGAATCAGCCAGCGCCTGCCAGCTCGCCTCGATGATATTCGAACTGGCGCCCACCGTGCTCCAGGTATGCAGGTCGGGGCGATGTTGTCCGGCCTGATTGACCTCAGGGGACCCATCACCTTGAGCATCCTGCGGCCGGAAGGCTGAATCAATCTGCACACGCACCTGCGCGGCCGTGGCCGACTGGCTGTCCAGAATGCGCACCTTGTAATCACGCAGATGAACGTCCACCAACTGCGGGTAGATCGGTAGCAGCGCCTTGCGCAGCGCCTTGTCCAGCGCGTTGACCGGGCCATTGCCCTCGGCCGCCGTATGGAACACCTCGCGCCCCACGCGCACCTTCAGGGTGGCCTCCGCCACCAGGTCAGCCACATACCGGGGGTCATGGCTGCCCCCGTTGGCGTGCTGTCCCGACTCCACCATGCCGGCCGCGGAGCGTTCCAACGCCCACGGCGTTTGCTCTGCAAGTGCTGTGGCGTCGGCACTGGCGGGCGCACGCCGATGCTCGACCACCACCTTGTAGCGTTCCAGCACAAACGGGGGCCGATAGTCTGGTTGAATGCGGCGCAGCATCAAATCCACCGACCCTTCAGCGCCCTCGAAGCTGTAGCCCTGGTTCTCCAACTCCTTGATGCGAGCCAATACCTGGCGCTCCTGCTCACGGTTCAGGCTGTCCAGGCCGAACTCCACGCGTTTGACCGCGATGTTGTCCTTGCCGCTCAGCTCGCTGACCAGGATGCGCTTCTGATTGCCCACCACGGTCGGGTCAATGTGCTGATAGCTGCGCTCCACCTTGACGACCGCGTTGACATGCGTTCCACCCTTGTGCGCAAAGGCGCTCATGCCCACATAGGGCTGGCGATGATTGGGCACCAGGTTTGCCAACTCAGAGACAAAATTACTTACTTCTGTCAACTTCATCAGGTGACCGGGCGGCAGACAGGCATATCCCATCTTCAATTCGAGATCAGCCAGGATGCTGATCAGATTGGCGTTGCCACAGCGTTCGCCGTAGCCGTTGATGGTGCCCTGCACGTGCGTGCAGCCGGCGCGAATGGCCGCCAACGAGTTCGCCACCCCCACGCCGCCATCGTTGTGCGCATGAATTCCGAGCACCACCCCGGCGCCCACTTGCGGGAAACGGGCCTGCACCAGTTTCACCGCCTCCTCAATTTCCCAGGGCAGGCGGCCGCCGTTGGTGTCGCACAGGACCAGCGCGGCTGCGCCCGCATCCAGCGCGGCCTGCAGCGTCGCCAGGGCATATTCACGATTGGCAACCAGACCATCGAAGAAATGCTCTGCGTCATACACGACCTCACGCGCTTGGCCGTGCAAATGGCAAACGCTATCCGCAATCATGCGCAGGTTCTCGGGCAGTGTCGTGCGCAGCACCTCGAGTACGTGCAGGTCCCAGGTCTTGCCAAAGATCGTCACCACCGGCGTGTTCGCCTCAAGCAGCAACTGAATCTGGCTATCGTCGGCCGCGGCCGTGTCTGCCTTGCAGGTGCTGCCAAAAGCCGCCAGGCGGGCGTGGGTCAGGTGCAGGTCCTGACGTGCGTGCTGAAAAAACTCAATATCCTTAGGGTTCGAGCCGGGCCACCCGCCTTCGATATAATGCACGCCGAATTCGTCCAACTTGCGCGCCACGCGCAACTTGTCATTCGATGTAAAATTGACCGCTTCCCCCTGCGTCCCATCACGCAGCGTGGTGTCATAAACGAGAACTTGGTTAGCCATGAGCGTTCCTCGAAGGTGGGGGGAATGGTGGGGGATCAGAGATCGCGTACGTCGGCCAGTGAATTGAAAACATAGTCCGGCCAGATTCCTTTGGCCAGGTCTTCAGGGCGGAACTTGCCGGTTTTGACCAGCGCGCCGAGCATGCCTGCATTGCGGGCGCCGGCTACATCCACATCAATGTCATCACCGATCATGGCAATCCGCTCCGGCGCCAGGCCGAGCATGCCGATGGCCTGCTCGAAAAATGCCCGTTCGGGTTTGCCCATCACCAGTGCGTAGCGTCCGGTGGCAAATTCCAGAGCCGTCACGAACGGGCCGGAATCGAGGCGCAGGCCATCGGCTGCTCGCCAGTAGCGGCTCTTGCCGAGCGCGATGAAGCCCACATTTTTCTCCAGCAACAGACGAAAGGCGTGATTGAGCTTCGGGAACGACCAGGCATCCCCCAGGTCGCCAACCACAACGAAGGCGGGGTTATCAGCATCCTGGTGAATGCCCTCGAATTCGGACAGGGCGTCGTCCAGCACCAGTAGATGGGCGCTGGCGCCGCGCGTGCGCAAGTAATGCGCCGCGACCGAGACCGGGTTGAGGATGTCGCCCTCCTCAGCCTGCACGCCAAAGCTGCGCAAACGCGCGGCCAGGCTGGCGCGGCTGCGCATGGTGCTGTTGGTGACAAAACGCAGGGGCACGCCGCGCGCCCGCAGCCAGACGAGGGTCTCGCCGGCGCCGGGGAGCAGTTGGTCATACTGATAAACTGTCCCGTCCAGGTCAATGAGCAGGGCGTCCACATGCTTCAGAATACTGGCCGTCATACGTTGTCCTTGCGCCGCAGCGCGTCCATCACCTGGTTTCCCATCGCTTCAGTGCCCAGGCAAAAATCTGGTTTGGCCGCTCCGGCAATATCAGCGGTGCGATAACCGGCCGTCAACACCGCAGCCACGGCCTGTTCGATTGCCAGCGCGGCATCTTCCAGGCCCAAGGAGTGGCGCACAAGCATCGCCGCGCTCAAAATGGCGCCGAGGGGGTTGGCAACGCCCTGGCCGGCAATGTCGGGCGCCGAGCCATGAATCGGCTCGTAGAGTCCCCGCGGCAAGCCGAACGGGTTGAGATCAGCGCCTACGGACGCCGACGGCAGCATGCCCATGGAGCCAGAAAGCATGGAGGCCTCGTCGGTCAGGATGTCGCCGAACAGGTTTTCGGTAACGATCACATCGAAGGTGGCCGGCCGCCGGATCAAGTGCATCGCGGCCGCGTCCACCAGCAGATGATCGAAGATCAAGCCCGGGAACTCACGCGCCACCACCTCGGTCGCCACGCGCCGCCACAGGCGCGAACTGGCCAGCACATTGGCCTTGTCCACCGACGTGAGCTTACCCCGCCGGCTCTGCGCCGCGCGGGCTGCCACGCGCACCACGCGCTCGATCTCTGGTCGCGTATAGATCATCGTGTCGAAGGCGGTTTCCACCCCGGCGGCGTCGAGCTGCGCCTCCTGCCGCGGGCCAAAATAGGCGCCGCCGGTCAGTTCGCGCACCACCAGCAGATCCACGCCTGCCAGGGTTTCCGGCTTGAGAGTGCTGGCGCCGATCAATGCCGGCGCCACCGCAACCGGTCTCAGGTTGGCAAACAGCCCCAACGCCTTACGCAACCCCAGCAGCCCCTGCTCCGGTCGCACCGCCGCCTGCGGATTATCCCAGCGTGGGCCGCCCACCGCGCCCAGCAGCACCGCATCAGCCGCCGCGGCCAGGCGCAGAGTCGCTTCCGGCAGGGCGCTCCCCGTCGCGTCGATGGCACAGCCGCCCAACAGCGCCGGCTCGAACTCGAACGACTGTCCGTACCGTTCTCCCACCGTGCGCAAAACCCGAACAGCCTGCCCCGTCACCTCCGGCCCAATCCCATCTCCGCCCAAAACAACTACTTTCGCGTGCAATGTGTGTTCTCCTCCTCCCGATGCGTAAGGCGTGTTACGTGGTGCGAGACACCGCTCCCCGCCCCTACTCCTATTTCCTTACCCTACTCCCCTTTCCTCCCCTAACTCCTATTTCCTAACTCCTATTTCCTATTTCCTAACTCCTAACTCCTTCCTCATACGCCGCAATGTGACCTTCCTGCCGCAGGAGGTAGCTCAGATCGTCCAGCCCCTCCAGCAGGCACACTTTCCGGTACGGATCAATGGTGAAGCTGTAGACCTGGTCGTCCACGGTGACGGTTTGGCTCGGCAAATCCACCCGGATCAGGGTGGATGGCACTTCCTCCACGCGATCGAACAGTTCGCTCAGATCGGCCGGCTGCAGGAGCACTGGCAGCAGGCCATTCTTCAGGCTGTTATTATAGAAGATATCGGCAAAATACGACGAAATCACGGCCACGAAACCGGCGTCCATGATGGCCCACGGCGCGTGCTCGCGTGAACTGCCGCAGCCAAAATTGCGTCCGGCCAACAACAGCGTCGCGTCCGCGTGCTGCGGCTGGTTGAGCGGAAAATCGGGCCGCGGCTGCCCATCGGCGTCGAGGCGCCAATCGGCAAACAAGCCCTTGCCCAAGCCGGTGCGCGTCACGGTGGTCAGGTAGCGCGCCGGGATGATCTGATCCGTATCCACGTTTTCGGCACGCAGCGGGCAGGCCGTGGCCGTGACTGAACTGAACTTATTCATGGGTCCCCGCTTTCACAGAATATCGCGCACATCGCCCACGCAGCCATGCAGGGCTGCAGCCGCCGCCATGATGGGGCTCATCAGGAGGGTGCGCGCGCCCTTGCCCTGGCGCCCCTCGAAGTTACGATTGCTGGTGCTGGCGCAGTACTTGCCGGCCGGCACCTTGTCCTCATTCATCGCCAGGCACATACTGCAGCCCGCGCCGCGCCACTCGAAGCCGGCTTCGCTGAAGATGCGATCCAGCCCCTGCGCCTCGGCCGCCTGCTTGATCCACTTGGAGCCGGGCACCACCAGCGCGACCACGCCATCCGCCACGCGGCGCCCTTTGACGACCGCCGCGGCCGCCTGCAAATCTTCCAGGCGTGAATTGGTGCAACTGCCGATAAAGACATAGTCCACCGGCTGACCGGCCAGCGACTGCCGCGGTTTCAGTCCCATGTAGGCCAGGGCTTTGGTCAAATTTGCACGATCCTCTGCGCTCTCCAGCTCAGCGGGATCAGGAATGCGTTCGCTGATCCCCAAAACCATGCCCGGATTGGTGCCATACGTCACCATCGGCTCCAACTGCGAACCGTGCAGCGTCACCTCCCGATCGAACACAGCATCGGCGTCGCTGACCAGGTCCTGCCAGCGTGCCACGGCCCGCTCGAAATCGGCGCCCTGCGGCGCAAGCGGGCGGCCGGCCAGGTAGGCAAACGTCGTCTCATCCGGCGCGATCATGCCGGCCCGCGCCCCGCCTTCGATGCTCATGTTGCAGATCGTCATGCGCTGTTCCATCGAAAGGCTGCGGATGAGTGCGCCGCGGTACTCGAAAACGTGTCCCGTGCCGCCGCCCACGCCGACCTGACGGATGATCGCGAGGATGATGTCTTTGGCCGTGACGCCAGGCGCCAGCGTGCCCTCCACATTGATGGCGAAGGTTTTTGGTTTGGACTGCAACAGGCACTGGGTCGCCAGAACGTAGCCGACCTCGCTGGTGCCGATGCCAAAGGCCAGCGCGCCAAACGCGCCATGCGTGGAGGTGTGACTGTCACCGCACACAATCGTCATCCCCGGCTGTGTGATGCCTAGCTCCGGGCCGATGACATGCACGATGCCCTGCGTTTCACTCTCGATATCGAACAAGGTCACGCCAAACTCCGCGCAGTTCTCGCGCAGCGTGCGCACCTGGTGCGCGGCGTCGGCCGGCCACAGGGCTATGTCCATCATTCTCATCGGCCGTGTGGGGATCGCATGATCCATCGTGGCAAAGGTCCGCTCTGGCCGGCGCACCCGCAAGCCCCGCTGGCGCAGCATGGCAAAAGCCTGCGGCGAGGTCACCTCATGCACCAGGTGCGCATCCACATACAGCACGGCCGGCGCTCCTGGATCCTGCACCACCACATGGCGATTCCAAACCTTCTCGAACAATGTTTGTCCCATGTAACTTAGTTCCCCATTCCCTGTTCCGTCTCTGCCTCTTCCACGACGCCTTCGTTCGCGGCCTCGATCGCGGCCACCTGTTCTTGTGGCGCCACACGCCAGAAGAGCGGCAGTTGATTCTCCCAATCGGTCAGAATGGCGGTGGCGCGTGGACTATCGGTGCGTTCAAGGTGTCGTTCCAGCAGATCACGCAGCTCGGCCTCATGCTCGGCGCGCTCCACGCGGCGCAAGGCGACCAACTGGGTGTTGGCACGTTCTGGCAGCCGGTCGTCGCGATCGTACACATACGCCGCGCCGCCGGTCATACCTGCGCCGAAGTTGCGACCGGTCTTGCCCAGCACCACCACCACGCCGCCCGTCATATACTCGCAGCCGTGATCGCCCACGCCCTCCACCACGGCGCGGGCGCCCGAATTGCGTACCCCAAAGCGCTCGCCGGCGCGGCCGGCCGCATACAGCTCGCCGGCCGTCGCGCCGTAGAGCGCGGTGTTACCCAAGATCACGTTGTGATGCCAGACATAGGTAGCCGCGGCCGGCGGGCGAATCACGATCTCCGCGCCGCCCAGACCTTTGCCCACATAGTCGTTGGCTTGGCCGGTGAGGCGCAGGCTCAGCCCGTGGATGCCAAACGCGCCGAAGCTCTGTCCGGCCGTGCCGGTCAGGGTGATGACGATGGCGCCGGCGGGCAAACCCTGGTTGCCGTAACGCTGCGCCAACGCGCCCGACAGGCGCGCTCCCACCGTCCGATCGGTATTGCGAATCTCATAACAGGGACGGTTTTCTGCCACAGCATCCAGTTCGCCATTTTCCCGCTCAGCCCACGCGGCCAGGGCATCCGCGGCCAGGCGGTCTCCCAACGTGGCGTCGGGCGGGCTGGCGGGATGACCTTCAGCGTTGGGCGCAAAGCGGCGGGCGTAGCCGGTGTCAGGCACCCAGAGCAGCGGCAGCAGATTGAGATGATGCGCGGCTGCCCCTGTCACCCCCTGTTCCAGCAGCTCCGAATGGCCGATGATCTCATCCAGGCTGGTTGCGCCGAGGCTGGACAGGATCTCGCGTACCTCCTGGGCCACTTGGGTCATGTAATCCACCACCATGTCGGGCGTGCCGGGGAACCTGGCGCGCAGGTCCGGCCGCTGAGTGGTGATGCCGACCGGGCAGGTGTTGAGATGGCAGGCGCGCGCCATCTTGCAGCCCACGGCCACCAGGGCGGCGGTGCCGAAACTGAACTCGTCGGCGCCGAGCAAAGCGGCCAGCACGACATCCAGGCCGGTCTTGAAGCCGCCATCCACGCGCAGCCTGACCCGACTGCGCAAGCCGTTGATGAGCAAAGTCTGCTGCGCCTCCGCCAGGCCCAATTCCCAGGATGCACCAGCGTTCTTGATCGAAGTCAGCGGTGAGGCGCCGGTGCCGCCATTGTGGCCGCTGATATGCACGATGTCGGCATGTCCCTTGACCACGCCGGCCGCAATGGTGCCCACACCGGCCTCGGCCACCAGTTTGACCGAGACCGCGGCGGCCGGGTTGATCTGCTTGAGATCGTAGATCAACTGCGCCAGGTCTTCGATGCTGTAGATGTCATGATGCGGCGGCGGTGAAATGAGCGCGACCCCTGGGGTGGTGTGGCGCACGCGCGCAATGTCGGCGCTGACTTTGTGGCCCGGCAACTGCCCGCCCTCGCCCGGCTTCGAGCCTTGGGCCATCTTGATCTGCAGCTCCTCGGCGGCCATGAGGTACGCGGGTGTGACCCCAAAACGACCGGAGGCGACCTGCTTGATCTTGGTGGCTGCGGGGGTGCCGTAGCGGTCCTCGCCCTCGCCGCCCTCGCCGCTGTTGCTGGCGCCCCCCAGGCGGTTCATGGCGATGGTCAGGGCCTCGTGCGCCTCGGCGCTCAAGGCGCCGTAGGACATGGCGGCGGTGGAAAAGCGGCGCACGATGGCCGCGACCGGCTCCACCTCCGTCAACGCGATGGGCTGACGGCCGCGGGTGACGATGCGCAGGAGGTCGCGCGGCTCGGTGGGTGGCCGGCGCTCGACCAGGTCAGCGAAGCGGCGGTAGACCTGTGATGTCACATCTCGCGGCCCGACTTTCTGATCGCGGCTCTTGGTCAGCCCGACCACCTCGTGCAGGGCGCGCACAACTTCCGGGTTGAAGGCGTGATATTCGCCGCCCCGCCGGGCCTTGTAGAAGCCATAGCTTTCGAGCTTGACCTCGGCTGCCGCCAGATTGCCGTTGCCAGGCCCATTGTGCGCAGAACGCGGCGCCTGGCCCAATTCCACAGCCTGGGTCGCAAAGGCGCTGCGGTGCCAGGTCAGGACATCCTCGGCCAGGTCGGTGTAACCAACGCCGCTGATGCGGAAATTGGGTGTGCCCTCGAAGGCGCTGGCGATCAGATCATCGCTCAGACCGATGGCCTCGAAAATCTGCGCGCCGCAGTAGGAATCGAGCGTGGAGATGCCCATTTTGGACATCACCTTGAGGATGCCCTTCTCCACGGCCTGGATGAAGTTATGCTCGGCTGCTGCCTGGCTCAGCCCGGTGGCATGGCGGCCCCCCGCCTGCAAGCCCTCGGCGATGGCGCCGTAGGCCAGCCAGGGGACAATGGCGTTGGCGCCGTAGCTCAACAGGACAGCGAAATGATGAACCTCACGCGGTTCGCCGCTCTCGATGATGAGGCTGCAGTGCATGCGCTCTCCCAGCTTGATCAGGTGGTGATGCACGGCGCTGACCGCGAGCAGGGAGGGGATTGGCGCGCGCTGGGCTTCGACGGCGCGGTCGCTGAGAATGAGCAGGGTGCAGCCAGCGATGACCGCGGCGGCGGCCTGGTTGCAGAGGCGTTCGACGGCCGGCCGCAGTTCCTGATGCCCTTCCGCCACATCCCAGGTCATGTCCAGGGTGGCGGGTTTGAGGTGATGCCAGGTCGGGGGGCGCAGGTCGCGCATCTCGAGGCGCTTGAGGGCAGCCAGTTGGCTGCTGGTCAGGATGGGGCCGGGGATCTCCAGCAATTTGGCCGCAGCCGGAGTCTCACTCAACAGGTCGGCCCGGCGCCCCAAGCGTTGGCTGAGCGACATGACCATCTCTTCGCGCAGCGAATCAATGGGTGGATTGGTCACTTGCGCGAAGCGCTGCTTGAAATAGTGGAACAGCGGGCGCGCGACGTCAGACATGGCCGCGGCCGGCGTGTCATCGCCCATGGAGCCAACCGCCTCGCGGCCGTCCTTCCACATGGGACGCAAGACGACCAGGAGCTCTTCGCGCGTGTAGCCGAAAGCAGCCAGGGGCAGGGTAGAATCTGGCGCGGCGGCGGTCGTCCTCTCTTCGTCGCCGTCGTCGCCGACCGCGTCTGCCGGCCCCCTGGCCCCCAAGTTTGGGGGGAGGGGGGGCGCGTGGGTTAACACCTGATCCAGGGTGACCAGGTGCTGATCGAGCCATTGGCCGTAGGGCTGGCGCTCGACGAAGCGCGCGACAATGGTCGCGTCGTTTTCGATGAGGCCATTGGCGGTGTCCACAGCCAGCATCTCGCCGGGGCGCAGGCGGCCCTTCTGCACCACGCGGGCTTCGTCAACCGGCACCGCGCCCACTTCCGAGGACATGATGACAAGGCCGTCGTCCATGATCACAAAGCGCGCGGGGCGCAGGCCGTTGCGATCGAGCGCGCTGCCCACGATGCGGCCATCGGTGAAGCTGAGCGCGGCCGGGCCGTCCCACGGCTCCTGCAGACAGGCATGGTAATGATAGAAGGCGCGCTGCTGCGGGGTGACATCGGCGGTCCCTTCCCAGGCCTTGGGCGCCAGCATCATGAGGGCATGGCGAATGTCGCGGCCGGATTGCACGAGCAGATCCAGGGCGTTGTCGAGCATGGCCGAATCGCTGCCGTGCGGGGAAATGACCGGCGCCAGCACTTTAGCATCACGGCCCCAGACGTCGGAGCGGCCAAGATCGGCCTCGCGTGCCGTCATCCAGGAGGTGTTGCCCTGCAGGGTGTTGATTTCACCGTTATGGCAAACCAGGCGGAAGGGCTGGGCGCGCTCCCAGGTGGGGAAGGTGTTGGTGCTGTAGCGTTGATGAAAAACGGCAATGGCGGTCTTGAAGTCGGGGTCGTGCAGGTCGCTGTAGAAATTGGGCAACTGCGGCGCGACGAAGAGGCCCTTGTAGACCACCGTCAGGGATGAAAAGGATGGGATGTAGAAATTGCTGATGCTCTCGGCCCAGGCGCGCTGCGTGGCTCGCTTGCGCACGAGGTAGAGACGGCGCTCGAACTCATGCGTGCCGACCTGCGCGGGTCGGGCGACAAGGACCTGCTCGATGTAGGGGCGCAGGTTTTGCGCCCAGGGTCCCAGGGCGTCGCCGTTGACCGGCACATCACGCCAGAGCAGCTTGAGCAGGCCATACTCCGCGATCGTCTCTTCCAGGAGAGTGCGCGCGCGCGCGCGGTGTGCGAGGTTGTAGCGGGGCAAGAAAACCATGCCAACGGCCAGGTCGCCGCGGGCCGGCGGCTGCAGACCCTGCTTGAGCACCTCGCGCGCCAGCAGATCGTAGGGCAGTTGTGTCAGGACACCGGCGCCGTCGCCGCTCTTGCCATCGGCCGCAACTGCGCCGCGATGGGCATGATTGCAGAGCGCGGTCAGCGCAAGCTCAAGTACGTGATGGCTGGCCGCGCCCGATTTCTGCGCCACAAAGCCAATGCCGCAGGCATCATGCTCGAAACGCGCATCGTAAAGCGAGCCAGATGTTTTTGGCATGGGATGATCGCCGGTCTCTGGTCTCCACCCTCCGATCTCCGGTCTCAACTCCCCGGTCTGCATGTCCAACTCCTGCTTGCTCATGTTTTGCTCACTCTTCCGCTAGACCGCCACGTCCGACGCACGTTCTTCGCGCGCGGCCAGCAGCTTGTTCAGCGACTGAATGTAGGCCCGCGCACTGGCGACGACGATATCGGTGTCCACCCCGCGGCCGCTGAAGATACGGCGCCCTGCCCCTCCCTGCGCGGACTCGCCAGCGCCCACCGGCTCCGGCGCCTCGATGCGCAGGGTGACGTCAGCGACGGCATCCAGACCTTCATCAATAGCCTGAATACTGAACTCGACCAGTTTGTTGGGCACATCCACGATATGGTTGATACTCTGGTAGATGGCGTCCACCGGGCCGGTGCCGAAGCCGGCCTCGGTGCGCACGAAGCCGCCCTGGGCGTTGCGCAGACGCACGACGGCTGTGGGAATCAGGCCGGTTCCACACTGGACCTGGACGTTCTCGATGACCCAGGTCTCCGGCGGCTGGTAGAGCTCGTCGGCCACAAGCGCCTGAATGTCATTGTCGGTCACGGTCTTCTTCTTGTCGGCCAGGTCCTTGAAGCGGAAGAAGACCTCGCCCAAGTCCTCGTCGCTGAGATGATAGCCCATTTCTTCGAGTTTGAGGCGAAAGGCGTGGCGGCCGGAGTGTTTGCCCAGGACGAGGCGGCTGCGGCTGAGGCCAATCATGTCGGCGTCCATGATTTCGTAGGTGCGCTTGTGCTTGAGCATGCCGTCCTGGTGAATGCCGGCCTCATGGGCGAAGGCATTGGCGCCGACGATGGCTTTGTTGGGCTGCACGACCATGCCCGTGTAACGACTGACCATGTCGGAAGAGCGGTGGATTTCCTGGGTGACGATGTTCGTGTCCACTTCGAAGACCTGGCGCCGGGTGTAGAGCGCCATGGCGATTTCTTCCAGCGAGGTGTTGCCGGCGCGCTCGCCAATGCCATTGACCGTCACTTCGACCTGGCGCGCGCCGTTTTCGATGCCGGCGAGGGTGTTGGCGGTGGCAAGGCCCAGGTCATTGTGGCAGTGGCAGGAGACGACCACCTGGCGGGCGCCTGGCGTGTGCGCACGAATGTCACGAATCAGTTGACCATACTCGGCCGGCGTTGTGTAGCCCACGGTGTCCGGGATGTTGATGGTGGATGCGCCGGCGGCGATGGCGACGGTAAGCACCTTGTACAAGAAGTGGGGGTCGGAGCGGCCGGCGTCTTCCGGGCTGAATTCAACATCCGGGCAGAGGCTGCAGGCATAGGAAACCATCTCATGCACCTTTGCCATCACCTCCTCAGGCGTCAGTTTGAGCTTGAACTCCATGTGGATGGGTGAGGTAGCCAGGAAAGTGTGGATGCGGGGCCGCTGGGCATGGCGCACGGCTTCCCAGGCTGCGTTGATGTCGTGCTGGCTGGCGCGCGCCAGCCCGGCGATGATCGGCGGCGGCGCCATCTGGCCGAACTTGTCCAGCCGTGCTTCGACGCCCACGGTCTGCGCAACCTGACGCACCGCGTCCAGGTCGCCTGGCGAGGCCGCCGGAAATCCCGCCTCGATGATATCCACACCGAGACGGGCGAGCTGGCGTGCAATCTCCAGCTTCTCCTGCGTATTGAGCGTCGCGCCCGGCGACTGCTCGCCATCGCGCAGCGTCGTATCGAAGAACAGAATGACATCCCGTTCGATTTGATCGTTTCCTACAGCAGGTTTCATCTCTGTGCTCTCCAATCTCCAGTCTCCAGTCTCCAAAGAGAGATCAGGGATCAGAGACCGGAGACCGGGTGTGTGGAAGGCGGCAGTTCTGCCGTCTCCAATCTCCGATCTCCAATCTCCAATCTCCGATCTCCGCCCCCATCACGCCCCGCCCTGGCCGGGCACGACCTCGCGTGGGTTGATCCACGGCATCATGCGGCGCAGATCGCGGCCCACCTGTTCCAACTGGCTGTCGCGCTCGCGTGCGCGCACGGCGTTGAACCAGGGACGGCCCATCGCATTCTCTTCGATCCACTCTTCGGCGTAAGCGCCGGACTGGATGTCGGCCAGGATCTGCTGCATGGCGGCGCGGGTTTGGTCCGTGATGATCTTCGGCCCGGCGCTGTAATCGCCGTGTTCGGCCGTATCAGAGACCGAGTAGCGCATGAAGCTCAGGCCGCCGCGATAGAAGAGGTCCACGATCAGTTTCAGCTCGTGCAGGCACTCGAAATAGGCCACTTCTGGCTGATAACCGGCGCCAACCAGGGTGTCAAAGCCGGCCTTGACGAGCGCGCTGACCCCGCCGCAGAGCACGGCTTGTTCGCCGAACAGGTCGGTTTCCGTCTCCTCGGCAAAGGTGGTCAGGATCACGCCGGCGCGCGTGCCGCCGATGGCCTTGGCGTAGGCGAGGGCGTCGGCCAGGGCATGTCCGCTGGCATCTTGCTGCACGGCCACCAAACACGGGGTGCCGCCGCCCTCTTCGAAGACCTCGCGCACGCGATGGCCAGGCGCTTTGGGCGCCACCATGCTGACATCTACAAAATCGGGCGGCTGAATCTGACTGAAGCGAATGTTGAAACCATGCGCGAACATCAGTGTCTTGCCAGGCGCCAGAGCCTGCTCGATACTCTCCCGATAAACACGGGCCTGCGTCGTGTCGGGCAGCAGGATCATGATCATGTCTGCCTCGGCGCAGGCATCGCCCACGGTGCGCACGGTCAGGCCATGGGCCTCGGCCTGCGCCCAGCTCTTGCTGCCCTGGTACAGCCCCACCCGCACATCACAGCCGCTATCCCGCAGATTCAGCGCATGGGCATGGCCCTGGCTGCCATAACCGATCACCGCAATTTTGCGGCCCGCCAGCCGGCCCAGGTCGGCATCGGCATCGTAGAAAATCTTCGCCATCATTCCTCCTCAGAAAAAATCGTACAATCAATCCGCTACTGCGGCGCGTGGCCGTTGGTGTGGCGCCAGCCCGGTGTGACTTCCGTTTCGCGGGTGACGCTGTTGAGGCCGCGGGACATCGCCACACGACCGGTGCGCACCATCTCCTGGATGCCAAAATTGCGCATCAAGTCCAAAAAGCTGTTGATGCGGCTTTCGGGGCCGGTCATCTCCACCACGATCGAATCGAGGGCCACGTCCACGATGTGGGCGCGGAAGATATCGGTCAACTGCACGATCTCGGAACGCGTCGCGCCCTCGGCGCGCACGCGCACCAGCACCAGTTCACGAATGACGGCCGGCGCCTGGCTGATATTCTCCACCCGGTAGATGTTGATGACCTTCTCGAGCTGCTTGACCGCCTGATCCACCATGCGCTCATCGCCGTCTACCACGAAAGTCATGCGCGAGATGCCCTGCGTCTCGCTGTGGCCCACCGCCAGGCTCTCGATGTTGAAATTACGCCGGCGAAACATGCCGGTGACCCTGTTGAGCACGCCCGGCGTATCTTCCATCCACGCAACCAATGTGTGTTTCATCTTGCTTCTCCGATCTCCAGTCTCTAATCTCCGCTCACCAGCTCGGCTGCACCCCGCTGTACTCCTGCACAATCGCCATCGGGCGCCGGATCATCTCGTCCACGGCTGAGCCTGGCGCGACCATGGGATAGACATTGACCTCTTCTTTGACACGGAATTCGATCAGGAAGGGGCCGTCATGCGCATTGGCTTCGGCAAAGGCCGCGGCCACATCTTCCTTGCGATCCACCATGCGGGCGGGGATGCCGTAGGCCGCGGCCAGTTGAACGTAGTCCGGGCTGAAGATCGGCGTGGCGGAGTAGCGCTTCTCGTAGAAGAACTGCTGCCATTGGCGCACCATGCCCAGAAAGCCGTTGTTGATGATGGCAATCTTGATCGGGATGTTTTCCTGGACGATAGTGCCCAGTTCCTGCATCGTCATCTGGAAACCGCCATCGCCGACCACGGCCCACACCAACTGCTCAGGAAAGGCAACCTTGGCGCCCATGGCCGCGGGCAGTGAGAAGCCCATGGTGCCCAGGCCGCCGGAGGTGATGAGCTGGCGCGGGCGCTCATGCACAAAATACTGCGCCTCCCACATCTGGTGCTGGCCCACATCAGAAACCACGAAGGTATTGCCCTTGGTGGCGTGCCACAGTGCGCGCATGACATAGGGTGGGATCAATTCATCCACCTCGGCCTGCACGATGTCGCGCTGATGGGTTTCATCCTGCCAGTGTTTGATCGTCTGCAGCCAGTCCGGGTGACGCGCCGGCTCGATGTGCGGCAGCAGCTCGGTCAGCGTCTCCTTGCAATCGCCGAGCACGGCCACGTCCGGCTTGACATTCTTGCCGACCTCGGCCGGGTCCAGCTCGAAGTGAATGATCTTGGCCTGGCGGGCAAATTTGTCCAGGCGGCCGGTGACGCGGTCATCGAAGCGCATGCCGATGGCAATCAGGACATCGCACTGCTGCACCGCCAGGTTGGTGGCCGCCTCGCCATGCATTCCACCCATGCCCAAGGCGAGCGGGTTGGTCTCCTTGATGCTGCCGATGCCCAAGAGGGTGGTGACCACGGGGATTTCGGCCTTTTCGATCAGTTCCATCAACTGCGCTTCTGCGCCGCCGATTTGTACGCCGTGGCCGGCCAGGATCAGCGGGCGCCTGGCGCGATTGATGATTTCAGCCGCCTGGCCGATCGCCTGCGGCGCGGGTCGGCGTGTGCGGGTCATACTCGGCAGGAAAATCTTCTCCGGGTATTCGAACTCAGCCTTAGCATTTTGCACATCTTTGCAGATGTCCACCAGCACCGGGCCGGGTCGTCCCTCCCGCGCGATGTAAAACGCCTCGCGCATCACACGCGGCAGTTCGCGCACGTCGGTCACCAGGTAGTTGTGCTTGGTGACAGGCTGGGTGACGCCGGTCACATCGGTCTCCTGAAAGGCATCGCCGCCGAGCAGGGTGGTTGGCACCTGACCGGTCACCGCCACAAGCGGGATCGAATCGAGCAGCGCGGTGGCAAGCCCTGTCACGAGGTTGGTAGCCGCGGGGCCGGAGGTGGCCATGCAGACGCCTACCTTGCCCGTGGCGCGCGCGTAACCATCGGCCATGTGCGCTGCGCACTGTTCGTGGCGCACGAGGACATGCCGCACGGGGTACTGCACCATGGCATCGTAAATGGGCAGATTGGCGCCGCCTGGATAACCAAAGACAACATCCACCCCCTCGCGTATCATGATTTCCCACACCATCTGGGCACCGCTCAGTTTCATCATCATCTCCTCATAGTTTCTGCGTACACCGCACCTGCCACAAATAAAAAACCCTGACCACCGTGCCCCCCTATAAGGAGACTCACCGTAGTCAGGGGCGCCATTGCAACCCGTTGGGCATCATCGCCGCTAAAAACTCAGAAGGCACACATGGGGGCGAGACCTGGCCTGTCAAGCGCACACGAACGGCTTCGATCGTGATGCGCTGGGATCAAAAAACAAAGAGAAACAAAAAACCTTCCCGGCGGTGGGAAGGCTTCTGCAACACTGCAAAGGTAGGTACGTTGCTACCGTGTCTGTCCCCCAACCGCCATTCGCTCCGGCCGGCTAATTACACCGACAAGGAGCGTGCTAATGACGATCGTCGTAAGGGACAAGGTTCTAACCGACACGGCTACCTCACTTCAAGACAGGCTACTTACTCTTTACGCTGGGCGGGAGTATAAACGCAATGACGCGTCTTGTCAAATGGGCTGCTTGGCTCACAGAATGTCCGCCAGGGTTTGGTCGCAGCGTGCGCCGCGTGCTATAATGGGCAGGCTACGGCAGCACCTCCGCTGTCTTCACTGAGGACATTCCCGCAGCAATCACGAATCTGACGTCTCGATGAGGAGTTTTTTTGCATGGCACGCTCACCTGGCTTTCGTCTTCTGCTCGCGCTCGTCCTTTGTTCCCTGCTCTTACCGGTTGCCCACGCGGCCCCGGTCGTCCCTCCCCACAGCGATGGATTCACCAATCCTGTGGTCGCCCGCGTCTATTATGACGATGCGGCCCAGATCAAACAACTGGCCGATTTCGATCTCTTCGAATACAACAACACGACAGAGAAATATGTCCTGGTCGCGGTGGATCAGGACGAATACGCGGCGATCGAACGCCTGGGCTTTCGCCTGCAGGTTGACGAGCTGGAAACCGCCAACTTCAACCGTAAGCCTGAAATTTCGCCCGACCAGGTCAACGGCATTCCGGGCTACCCCTGCTACCGCACTGTCGAAGAGACCTTCGCCACCGCGCAGAGCATCGTGACGAACTATCCGCAGTTGGCTTCGTTCGTTGATGCCGGCAACTCATGGCAAAAGAGCGCCGGCCTGGGCGGTTACGACATGAACGTCCTGATCCTGACCAACTCTGCCGTACCTGGCCCCAAGCCCAAGCTCTTCATCACCTCAGCCATTCATGCGCGCGAGTACACCACGGCCGAACTGGCAACACGTTTCGCCGAGTACCTGGTGACCAACTACAACGTAGATCCCGATGTCACCTGGATCCTGGACTACCACGAAGTGCATCTGATGCTGCACACCAACCCCGATGGCCGCAAGCAGGCGGAGACGGGCCTCTCGTGGCGCAAGAACACCAATCAGAACTATTGCGGCGCCACCAGCACGAGTCGCGGCGCCGATCTCAACCGCAATTTCAACTTTCAATGGGGATGCTGCGGCGGCTCCAGCAGCAGCCAGTGCAGCGAGACCTACCGCGGCCCCAGCGCAGCCTCGGAACCTGAAACTCAAGCCGCGCAAGCCTACATGCGCGCCATCTTCCCCGATCAACGCGGCCCCCTCCTCACCGATCCGGCGCCGCCGGACGCCACCGGCGTCTACGTGGACATTCACAGTTACAGCCAACTGGTCCTGTGGCCGTGGGGCTTCACCAGCACCGTCGCGCCCAATGGCCCGGCCCTGCAAACCCTGGGCCGCAAGTTCGCCTACTTCAACAGCTATTTGCCTGAGCAGGCCATCGGTCTCTATGCCACCGATGGCACCACCGACGATTTTAGCTACGGCGACCTGGGCATCGCATCGTACACCTTCGAGTTGGGAACCTCTTTCTTCCAGGACTGCTCCACCTTCGAAAACACGATCCTGCCCACCAACATGCCGGCGCTGATCTACGCGGCCAAGGTCTCGCGCACTCCGTACATGACGGCCGCCGGACCTGATGCCCTCGGTGTGGCGGCTGCCCCTGTCACCGTCACCACCGGCGACCCGGTCAACCTGTCCGCGACCCTCAACGATACCCGCTTCAACAACAGCAACGGCAGCGAACCGACACAGGCCGTTGCCGCGGCCGAGTACTACATTGACACACCGCCCTGGCAGGCGGGCGCAGTAGCCTATCCCATGTCGCCCGCCGATGGCACGTTCAACAGCACGATTGAAAACGCCGTAGCCACGATCAACACCAGCGGCCTCAACAGCGGTCGCCACACCATCTTCGTGCGCGGCAAGGACGCCGCCAACAACTGGGGCGCGGTAAGCGCTGTCTTCCTTACGCTCTCGGTGTTCAGCGCCACGCCCGTCTCGCAGGCCATCTGCACGCCGGCCAATGCGGACTACACCATCAACGTCGGCTATGCCGGCGCCGTGACCTTCAGCGCCCTCGGCCACCCGCTCGGCGCCACGGCCACCTTCGCCCCCAACCCCGTGGCCGGACCGGGCAGCACCACCTTGACCATTGGCAACACCGGCAGCGCTGCGACGGGCAATTACACCATTGGCGTTACCGGCTTGTATAACGGCGGCTCGCAAACCAGCAACGTGCTGCTCAACGTGGCGAATGCCGCGCCTCCCGCGCCCATCCTGGTCAGTCCTGCGAACAACGCCACCAACGTGGCGAGCCAGCCAACCTTCACCTGGAATGCAGCGTCGCAGGCTGCAACCTACAGCATCCAGGTAGCACAAGACGCCGGTTTCACGAACATCGTCGCCTCAGCCACCGGCCTGACCGGCGTCAGCTACACCCCATCGGTCACACTGTTCACCAGTACACGCTATTACTGGCGCGTTTGGGCTGACAACGCCTGCGGAGTCAGCGCCTACTCGACCATCTTCACTTTCACCACCGTGGCCGCGCCCGGCGACTGCGGCCCTGGCCTTGTACCCAGCACGCTCCTCAGTGAAGATTTCGAGACCGGCCCCAACGGTTGGACGCTCGGTTCCGGCGGCAGCGGCAACACCTGGGCACTGTGGGGCACGCGCGTGCATAGCGGCCTGCAAGCCTTCCATGCCACCGATCCGGCTACCAGCAGCGACCAGCGCCTGGTCTCGCCGTCCATCGCCCTGCCCAGCGGACAAAATCCGCTGAGCCTCCAATTCTGGAACTACCAGTCGTTCGAACCGCGCTCCGGCGGCTGCTACGACGGCGGCATCCTGGAAATCTCCACCAACGCCGGCAGCACCTGGACGCAGATCACCAGCGGCCTGTTGACAGATCCCTACAACGGCCCGATCGGCAGCGGCAATCCCCTGGGCACAGTCAACGCCTGGTGCGGCGATCCGCAGGACTGGCTCAATTCGATCGTAGACCTCAATCCCTACGCCGGGCAAACCGTCAAGTTCCGCTTCCGTCTCGGCTCTGACACCAGCGTCGGTCGCCCGGACGGCTGGAACCTGGACGATGTCGTGGTCAGGTCGTGCCAGGTCGAAACCGCCTGCTACTGGGCCGATCCCGACTGTTCATGCCCGGAGGGCGGCGCCACCGGCATTGATGTGGTGGACATCGCGTTTACGGCCAACGCCTGGAGCCTGTATCAGACCACCGGCGCCTACACGCGTGCGGCCGATGTGGACTGTCGCGCCAGCGGCGGCTGTGATCAAGTCAACGACATTCGCGACGTGCAGGCCGTCGCCTCCATGTGGGGCACCGCGTGCCCGGAGTAAGGCAGACGCCCTGAGCGGCGTAAGCAGGCTCATAGGCGGTCTGCGACTCAATCTCACTAACTTTCCGCTCACATGCGGTCCGCCACCCCCCGTCTTGTGCCAAAAGAGGATACCGTCTGAGCTTGTCGAAGAGGCGCCCACCGCGTCGCTTCGGCAAGCTCAGCGAGCGGCTCCTGCAAACCTGCCCCGGCAGGATTGACGAATCGCTGCCAGCGCCTTATACTTCTCTTGTCAACGTGAAGCATGCGCCGACTACACGAGGGGGATCATGCCCAAAACAGCGGACATTGGTGGCAAACGCCTGATCAGCCTGGCTCCAGACGCCTGGGCGCAATGGGTCACGCAGCGCAGTGATGTCACGGCACGCGAGATTGTCTCCAGTGAGTTCCAATGGATTAGTCGAGCCAGTGATGTGCTGATACGCTGCTTTAGCCCGGAGCATGGCGAGTTTCTACAGCTCACAGAACTGCAGATTCGCTACAAGCCGAGTCTGCCACGGCGCATGCGGGCCTACGCTGCCCTGGCGGAAGAAACGTTCGGGCTGCCGGTGTTTCCGGTGTTGATCAACATCCTGCCACCACCAGGTCACAGCGACAAGATAGTCGAGCGTTACGAATCCGAATTCATGGGATTGCACGCACGACAGGATTACCGAGTCATCAATCTGTGGACCGTTGATGCCAACATCGTCTTGCAGCGTCCGTTACCTGCGCTGCTTCCGTTCACGCCAGTGCTCAAGGGAGGCGCCAAACAGCAGATTGTCGCCCGGGCATTGGACATGTTACGTCATGATGAAAAGCTGAGCGATTTAGAGCCGCTCCTGGCTTTTTTCGCCAGCTTCGTATTCGACATCCCGGTTGTACAGCAAATCATGAGGTGGGATATGAACGTCCTGCGTGAATCGCCGTGGTACCAGGAAATTCTGGAGCAGGGTTTAGCCGAAGGCATGCAACAAGGCATACTGCAAGGTATGCAGCAAGGTATGCAGCAAGGTATGCAGCAAGGTATGCAGCAAGGTATGCAGCAAGGCGCATTGCGTCAGCTTTTGCGCCTGGTGCGCGCACGTTTTCAGATTGCACCGCCAAGCATCCAGATCAGGTTGCAACAGTTGAATCTTGATCAGCTCGAGCAGATGGTAGACTTGGCGCTGGCGGCTGAATCTCTGGACGAATTCATGCTGCACGTGCCGGCCTTGCCGAGTAACGGTAAACACTGAGAGCCAGCCTCGCTTTGAAACCTCATTACCGCTTGTTGCGCGATGCCATTCTCATCGTGCTCGGCTGTTTCTTGATGGCGTTGGCCGTGGACGTGTTCCTCGACCCGAATGACGTGGTGCCCGGCGGCTTCACGGCCATCGCCATCTTTGCGAACCGCCTGCGCGGCTGGCCCACCGGCTTGACCCTGCTGGCCCTGAATGTCCCCTTCTTCGCGCTGGGAGTCTGGCTGCTCGGCGCTGAGCTTGGCCCCAAGACTTTTGCGGCGGCCGTGCTGGTTTCCCTGGCGATTGACGGCCTGCGCCCCTACCTGCCGACGGTGCAGGGCGAACCGCTGCTCTACGTGGCCTACGGTGGACTGCTCTTCGGCGCCGGTCAGGCGCTGGTTTTTCGCGCCGGCGCGACCTCCGGCGGCACCGAACTTCCTGCCAAGTTGCTGGAGCACTTCTACGGCATCCGCATGTCAAGCTCCCTGCTGGCCATGGACGCGCTCATCCTGGGCATGGCCGCCATCTTCTTTGGCCTCGGCCCCGCGCTCTACGCCCTGATCACCGCGTGGGTTATGGCCCGTGTGATTGATGTCGTTGACGTGGGCTTCAACGCCAGCCATACGGCCTTCATCGTCACCCAGGCGCCGGACGACGTGCGCACGGCCATCCTGCAGCGCCTGGGCCGTGGCGTGACCATTCTGACCGGCCAGGGCGGCTTCACTGGTAATCAGCGCATCATGCTCTTCACCGTCGTGCATCGCCGCGAAGTCGGCGCCCTGCGCAGCATCGTCAGCGCGGCCGACCCTGACGCCTTCATGGTCATCACCCCCAGCACTGAGGTCCTGGGCGAAGGCTTCAAACCGTTGACACGCCTGCGTCGCGGCTGAGCGGCCAATTTCCTGATTTGACACCTCACCTCCCCTATGCTAAACTCCCGCCCGTTCGCAAGATAGGATGAAGACCATGACGATTCAGTTTGTTTGCAAGCAGAGCAAGGCCAAGAAGCCGGACGACCACGTCTGGTAGATGGTGCTTGCTCGTCAATCAGGACAGCAAAGCCGGCTGCCAGGATAACCTGGGGCCGGCTTTTTTATTGCCCCAAAACCGGAGGAGAAAATCTCATGCCGCTCACGAATTTTGCCATTATCGAGTCCACCCTGCGCGAGGGGGAGCAGTTTGCCAACGCCTTCTTCACCACCGCGCAGAAGGTGGAAATTGCCCAGGCCCTGGACGCGTTCGGCGTCGAGTTCCTGGAACTGACCTCGCCCCTGGCCTCGCCGCAGAGCCTGGAGGACTGCCGCACAATCGCCGCCCTGCCGCGGCGCACCCGCATCCTGACCCACACCCGCTGCCACATGGACGACGCACGCGTGGCCGTTGACACCGGCGTGGACGGCATTGACGTGGTGATCGGCACCTCGTCCTACCTGCGCCAGTTCAGCCACGGCAAGGACATCCCCTACATCATCGAGCAGGCAATCAGCGTGGTCGAGTTCATCAAGAGCCAGGGCGTGCAGGTCCGCTTCAGTACGGAGGATTCGTTCCGCTCTGACCTGGTTGACCTGCTGACTATCTACCGGGCCGTGGATCAGATCGGCGTCAACCGCGGGCATCGCGGACACCGTGGGCGTCGCCAATCCCCGCCAGGTGTACGACTTGGTCAGCACGCTGCGCAAACTGGTTAGCTGCGACATCGAGTTCCACGGGCACAACGACAGCGGCTGCGCCATCGCCAACGCTTTCTGCGCGCTGGAGGCCGGCGTGACGCATGTGGACACCACCGTGCTCGGCATCGGCGAGCGCAACGGCATCACCCCTCTCGGCGGCATGATTGCCCGCCTCTACGCCACCGACCGCAACCTGGTCACCAAATACAATCTGCCTATGCTGCGCGAGGTTGAAAACCTGGTCGCGGGTATCGTCGGGATTGATGTGCCGTTCAATAACTACATCACCGGCTTCACCGCGTTCACGCACAAGGCCGGCATTCACGCCAAAGCCATTCTCAACAACCCCTCCACCTACGAAATCCTCGATCCGGCTGATTTTGGTCTGACCCGCTACGTGCATATCGCCCACCGCCTCACCGGCTGGAACGCGGTCAAGAGCCGGGCCGAGCAGTTGGGACTGGCGTTGACCGACGACGATCTCAAAGAGGCCACCGCGCACATCAAGGCTCTGGCCGACGTAAAACCGATGGCGCTGGAGGATGTGGACGCCGTGCTGCGCGCCTGGCATCAGAAAATCCCCATAGTTCGAATCCCAAACCCCAACTCGGAAATCGGAAATCCCAACAGGGTGACCGCATGACCCCAGCCAACGCCACATCGCTCACGCCGGCGCCGATCGCCTCCTGGCAACTGGTTGATTCGCGCGACGCGTTTCAGAACCGCTGGCTGCACGTGACCCTCGACACGGTGCGCCTGCCGGATGGCCGCACCTATGAGTACACCAATGTGCATCGAGAGGTGGCCGGCGTGGGCATCATCGGCTTGAACGCGGCCGGAGAAATCCTGCTCCAGCAAGAGTATCGTCACCCGGTCGGCCAGGTGGTTTGGCAGGCGCCGGGCGGGCTGGCCAATGTGGGCGAGGACCTGCTGGCCTGCGCCGCGCGTGAGTTGCGCGAGGAGAGCGGTTATGAGGCCGAATCGCTGGAATACCTGGGCGCGTGCTGGGACAACCCCGGCCTGGGCAACGCCATCAGTCACTTGGCGCTCGGCCGTAACCTGCGGCCAACGGGCCATTCACACCCGGACGATGCCGAGATCGTTGTCAATCATTGGGTCACGGTGGCATGGCTCAAGCAGGCGGTCAGCAGCGGCATCATCAAGGATCGTGTGGTGATCTGCGGCCTGGCTCATTTGTGGCTGCGCGGGCTGGTGGGCTAACCCCGATGGGAAAAACATTTGCAGAGAAAGCGCTGGCGCGTGCGGCCGGGCTGGCGGCGGTGACGCCAGGTCAGGTGGTGGATGCCCGGCCCGACATGGCCCTGAGCCATGACAACAGCGCGGCCATCCTGCGCATCTTCCGCCAGCTCGGCGTCAGCCGCGTGCGTTTCCCGGAGCGCCTGGCGATCACGCTCGATCACGCCGCGCCCGCGCCCACGACGCAGCATGCGCAGAACCATGCGGAGGTGCGTCGCTTTGTGGCCGAGCAGGGCATCCGCCATTTCTTCGATGTCGGCCGCGGCATCTGCCACCAGGTGTTGAGCGAAGAGGCCCTTGTCCTGCCCGGACAAACGGTGCTCGGCGCGGATTCGCACACTCCGCATTTTGGCTGGCTGGGCGCGTTCGGCGCGGGCGTGGGTCGCAGCGAGATGGCCGCGATCTGGGCCACCGGCGAACTGTGGCTGCGCGTGCCGGAGAGCATCCAGATCGTGGTCAACGGTCGCCTGACGGCCTGGGCCACGGCCAAAGACCTGGCCCTGACCATCATCGGTCGCCTGGGCGCGGACGGTGGACTCTACGCCTCGGTGGAGATCAGCGGCCCAGCCATCGAGGCCCTGTCCCTGGAAAGCCGCATGGTCTTGCCCAACATGATGGCCGAGTTCGGCGTCAAGAACGCGTACCTGGCCCCGGATGAAGCGGTTTTTGCCTGGCTGGCGGCGAGGAGGGTGAGATCAGAGGTCAGAGATCAGAGACCAGAGATCAGAGATCAGGTGTGTGGAGGAAGGGAGTTGAGTGATTTGGAGTTTCAGGTCGCCGGTCGGCAGTCAGAGATCAGAGATCAGAGATCAGAGATCAGGTACGTGGAGGGCGAGCGGTCTCCGGTCGGCAGTCAGAGAACAGAGATCAGAGATCAGAGACCAGAGACCGGGTACGTGGAGGACGAAGGGCGTGTGGGCGGGAGTGTCCCGTCTCCAGTCTCCAACGACCGAAATCACCGTCAACAAGCCAACCGGTCTCCAATCTCCGGTCTCAAATCTCAAATCTCAAATCTCAGCGGCGGCGCTCTACCCTGATTCGGACGCGGTGTATGCCGGCCGGCATGTGTTCGATGCCAGCGCGGTTGAGCCGAGCGTGGCCTGTCCGCATACGGTGGACAACGTGGCGCCGGTGTCGGCGCTGGCGGGCACGGCTGTGCAGCAGGCGTTCCTGGGCACCTGCACCAACGGGCGGCTGGAAGATCTGGCGCAGGCCGCGGCCATTTTGAGCGGCCGGCGGGTGGCCGCGGGGACGCGGCTGCTGGTAATCCCGGCCTCCAGCGAGATTTATCTCGACGCGCTGCGCGCCGGGTACATCGAGACCTTCATCGAGGCCGGCGCGGTCATCGGCCCGCCGGGCTGCGGCCCCTGCATGGGCAATCACCTGGGCATCCTGGCGCCCGGCGAGGTGTGCATCAGCAGCGCCAACCGCAACTTCAAGGGGCGCATGGGCACGGCTGACAGCGAAATCTACCTGGCCAGCCCGGCCGTCGTCGCGGCCAGCGCGGTGGCGGGGCGGATTGTGCATCCAGAGGAGATAGAAAAGTGACGTTAATTCGCGGCCGTGTCTGGAAATACGGCGATGATGTGAATACTGATGTGATTTTCCCGGGCAAGTACACGTACACCCTGACCGAGCCGCTGGAGATTGCCCGCCATGCGCTGGAGGATCTGGACCCGGCGTTTGCGCAGAACGTGCGGCCCGGTGATGTGGTGATCGGCGGCCGTAATTGGGGCTGTGGTAGCAGCCGCGAGCAGGGCGCGACCTGCCTGAAATATGCCGGCGTGGGCGCGGTGATCGCACGCAGCTTTGCGCGCATCTTCTACCGCAACGCGCTGAACAACGGCTTGCCCGCGCTGACCTGCGCCGCGGCCGTGGATGCGCTGCAGCACGGCGACGAGATCGCGATTGATCTCGATGCCCACGTCATCCACAGCGCGGCCGGCGATTTCGAGTTCCCGCCGCTGTCGCCCTCGGTGCATGGCATTGTCGCGGCCGGCGGCCTGATTCCGTACCTCAAGGCGCACCTGGCCACCGATGGCGGCGCGGCATGAACCGGGCACACGCTTTGCCACTGCGCATTGCGCTGATCCCCGGGGATGGCATCGGCCAGGAGGTGACGCCGGCCGCGGCCGCGGCGATGCAGGCCAGCGGGGTTGCCGTGGAGTTCGTGGAGCTGGAGGCCGGTTGGCAAACGTTCGTGCGCTCCGGGTCCGCCTTGCCCGCAGCCACCGTGCAGGCCCTGGCAACGGTGGACGGCGCGCTCTTTGGCGCGGTGAGCAGTCCAGCGCACGCAGCGCCCGGCTACCGCAGCCCCATCGTGCAGATGCGCCAACAGTTCGATCTGTTCGCCAACCTGCGGCCGCTGGTCAGCGCACCGACGCCTGGCAGTTGGCCGGGCATTGATCTGCTGATCGTGCGCGAGAACACGGAGGGGATGTACGCGGGCCGTGAACGGCTGGAGGGCGACACCGCGATTGCGGAACGGGTGATTACCCGCCGCGCCAGCGAACGCATCATGCGCGTCGCGCTGGAGCAGGCCCGCCGGCGTCGCGGGTTGGTGACGCTGGTGCATAAGGCCAACGTCCTGCGCGTGACCGACGGCCTCTTTCGCGAGGCCAGCCTGAGCGTGGCGCCCGATTTCCCCGATGTTCAGGTGGAGGAGGGGTTGGTGGACAGCGTGGCCTACCGCCTGGTGCGCCAGCCGCAGCACTTCGATGTCATCGTCACCACCAACCTGTTCGGCGACATTCTGAGCGACCTGGCGGCCGGCCTGACCGGCGGATTAGGCCTGGCCGCGTCGGCCAACCAGGGCGAGCGCTTTGTCGTGGCCGAACCGGTGCATGGCTCCGCGCCGGACATCGCCGGGCAGGGCATCGCCAATCCCCTGGCGGCCATCCGCGCCGGCGCCCTGCTCCTGCGCAGCCTGGGCCAGGCGGACGCGGCCGCCCGCATCGAACACGCCGTCAACCAGGTGCTGGCGTCCGGCCCGCTGACCCCCGACCTGGGCGGAAATGCCACGACTGCAGAGGTGACGCAGGCGGTAGTCAGGAGGTTGGAGATCGGAGACCGGAGACCCGGGATTAGGGCGAGGAAGAGCAGAGCGGAGCGGGAGAACCGGAGAACACGAGACGGAGCACGGGAACCTGGTGCAACCAGAAGGCGGTTGATTTGCGGTTGGAAGTGAGGCGTGAGACCGGAAAACTCCCTTCTTCCACGAAACCCGATCTCTGATCTCTGATCTCTGATCTAAAGAGCAAACAATGAGGAGGATTCCAAGATGAGTAACGTGATGTGTCCTGAGTGCGCCGCGGAGATCGAGATCGGCGGCGATGTGCTGGCCGGGGAGATCGTGCAGTGCCCGGAGTGCGGGGTGGAGCTGGAAGTGCTGAGCGTCAGCCCGTTGACGGTTGACCTGGCGCCGGAAGTCGAAGAGGATTGGGGGGAGTAGGCCATGCGCATCGGTGTGCTGCTGTCACGCGTGCGCGTGGAGGAGAAGCTGATTATCAGCGCCCTGGAGAAACGAGGCATCGGCTATGCGACGATTGACGACCGCGAGGTGATCTTCGAGCTGGGGCGCAACGGCTTTGATTACGATGTGGTGATCGAGCGCTGCATCAATCACAGCCGCGCGCTCTACGCGCTGCGCATCCTGAACGACGCGGGCGTGCCGACGGTCAACACCTTCGAGGTGGCCGACACCTGCGGTAACAAGCTGTTGACCACCAGCGCGCTCTTTCGCTGCGGCGTGCCTTCCCCGCGCACGCTGGTGGCCTTCACGCCCGAATCGGCCTTGCAGGCTATCGAAAGCCTGGGCTACCCGGTGGTGCTGAAGCCGGCCGTCGGCTCCTGGGGCCGTCTGCTGAGCAAGATCAACGATCGCGAGGCGGCCGAGGCGATCCTGGAGCACAAGGAGACCCTCGGCACCTACCACCATTCGATCTTTTACATCCAGGAGTACGTGCGCAAACCGGGCCGCGACATTCGCGCCTTCGTCGTGGGCAACGAGACGATCTGCGCGATCTATCGCCACTCGCCGCACTGGATCACCAACACTGCGCGCGGGGGCCAGGCCAGCGTCTGCCCGGTGACGCCAGAGCTGAACGACCTGTGCGTGCGTGCGGCCACGGCCGTGGGCGGCGGCGTGGTGGCGATTGATGTCTTCGAGGACCCCGACCGCGGTCTGCTCATCAATGAGGTGAACTACACGATGGAGTTCCGCAACTCGATCGAGCCGACGGGCGTGGATATTCCAGGCCGCATCGTAGACTTTGCCCTGGCCGTGGCGCGTGACGGCTGGGCCGCGGCCAACGGCTGGCGCAGCGCCGCGCCCGGGGCGGCCCTGTGAACGGCCGCCTGACGGTCGCGATCCTGGGCGGCTCTGGCTACACCGGCGGCGAACTGCTGCGCCTGCTGCTCGACCACCCGCACGTCGAGGTGACGCAGATCACCTCGGAGCGCCAGGCCGGCCGCTTCGTGCATTTCATGCACCCCAACCTGCGCGGCCGCACCCGTCTGAAGTTCACCGCGGCCAGCGAACTGCAGCCGGTAGATGTGCTCTTCGCCTGCCTGCCGCACGGCGCCGCGCAGCAGCGCATCGAGCAGTGGACCAGCCTGGCTCCGCGCCTCATTGACCTCAGCGCGGACTTCCGCCTGCGCAGCCCGGCGGATTATGTCACCTGGTACGGCCATGAACACGCCGCGCCGGCCTGGCTGGATCGTTTTGTCTACGGCCTGCCGGAGCTGCACCGTGACGCGCTGCGCCAGGCCCGGTACGTCAGCGGCGTCGGCTGCAACGCCACCGCGGCCACCCTGGCCCTGTGGCCGCTGTTCAAGGCTGGCCTGGCCGACCCTGCCCGCGATGTGGTGGTGGAGGTGAAGGTCGGTTCCAGCGAAGGGGGCGCGGAGGCGGGGCCGTCGAGCCATCACCCGGAGCGCGCGGGGGTGGTGCGCAGCTTTGCGCCGACCGGCCATCGCCACACGGCCGAGGTGCGCCAGGCGCTCAGTCTGACCGGCGCCGCGCCGCCCATTCACCTGTCGGTCACCGCGGTGGAGATGGTGCGCGGGGTGTTGGCGACCGGGCATGTCTTTCTCAGGGATCGCAGCCTCGGCGACAAGGAGTTATGGGCCGCGTACCGGGCCGCGTACGGCAAAGAGCCGTTCGTGCGCATCGTCAAGGAGCGCCAGGGGCTGTACCGCTACCCGGAGCCGAAGATCCTGGCCGGCAGCAATTACGTGGATGTGGGCTTCGAGCTGGACCCGGTCAGCGGCCGGGTGGTGGTCCTGGCTGCCCTCGACAACCTGGTGAAGGGCGCGGCCGGCAGCGCCGTGCAGTGCCTCAACCTGATGGCCGGCTGGGACGAGACCGCGGGGTTGGGATTTACAGGGTTGCATCCGGTGTGATTGGAGATCAGAGATTGGAGATCAGAGATCGGGTTTCGTGGAAGAAGGGAGTTTTTCCGGTCTCCGGTCTCCGGTCTTCGTTGAGGATGTGAACATGATTGTCGTGAAAATTGGCGGCGGCAAGGGGTTGAATCTGGCAGGGCTGTGCGAGGATGTGGCGGCGCTGCTGCGAGCCGGACAGCGGTTGGTGCTGGTGCATGGCGGCGCGGAGACGACCGACGAGCTGGCCGCGGCGCTGGGGCATCCGGCGCAGTATGTCACTTCGACTTCGGGCCATGTCAGCCGGCGCACGGATCGGCGCACGCTGGAAATTTTCGAGATGGCCTACTGTGGGCAAATCAACAAGGGGCTGGTCGAACGCCTGCAAGGGCTGGGGGTCAACGCGGTGGGCTTGAGCGGGCTGGACGGCGGGCTGCTGCGCGGGACGCGCAAGGATGTCCTGCGCATCGTAGAGAACGGCCGTCAGAAGGTGCTGCGCGACGACTTCACCGGCAAGGTGGAGCAGGTCAATCGCGGGCTGCTGACCCTGCTGCTGGACAACGGCTACTTCCCGGTGCTGACCCCGCCCGCGCTCAGTTTCAATCATGAGGCGATCAACGTGGACGGCGACCGCGCCGCGGCCGCGGTGGCCGCCGCGCTGCACGCAGATACCCTGATTCTACTGACCAGCGCGCCCGGCCTGCTCGCCCGCTTCCCGGACGAATCGAGCCTGCTCACCAACCTCAGCCTGGCTGACCTGGGAAACGCACATGACTATGCGAAAGGCAAGATGAAGCGCAAGGTGCTGGCCGCGCAAGAGGCGCTGCAGGGCGGAGTTTCCCAGGTCGTCATTGGCGATGGTCGTCGGCCGGAGCCTCTGCGCGCCGCGCTGGCCGGAGAAGGAACGAAAATTGAAGGATGAAGGAGGAAGATTGGAGATCAGAGATCGGAGATCGGGTACGTGGAAGGCGAGTGGTCTCCGGTCTCCGGTCTCAAATCTCCGATCTCCGGGATTGAGGGGGTAATGGGGCATGGGTGAGGGAATGTGGAGCGAAATAGAAAACCGGCACACGAGCGGCTGCTATCCGAAGCGGCCGTTGACGCTGGTGCGTGGGGAAGGGGTGTGGGTGTGGGATGACGCGGGGCGGCGCTACCTGGACTGCACGAGCGGCCAGGGGGTGGCGCTGATCGGTCATGCCCATCCGGCCGTGGCGGCGGCGGTGGCGCAGCAGGCCGCGACGCTCATCACCTGCCCGGAGATTTTCTATAACGACCGGCGGGCGGCGCTGCTGGCGCGGTTGACGGGGCTGGCGCCGGCGGGTCTGACGCGCGCCTTCCTGTGTAACTCCGGCACGGAAGCGGTGGAGGCGGCGCTCAAGTTCGCCCGTCTGCTGACCGGCCGGCCGGGCATCATCGCCATGCAGCGAGGCTTTCATGGGCGCACGTTTGGCAGCCTGAGCGCGACCTGGGAGCCGAAGTACCGCGAGCCGTTCGAGCCGCTGCTGCCGGGCTTCAAGCACGTGCCTTACGACAACCTGGATGCGCTGGCCGCCAGCCTGGATGATCAGACCGCGGCCGTCATCGTGGAACCGGTGCAGGGCGAAGGGGGCGCGCGGCCGCCAAGCCCCGGTTACCTGGCGAGTGTGCAGACGTTATGTCAACATGTCGGCGCGCTGCTAATCGTGGACGAGGTGCAGACCGGCTTCGGGCGCACCGGCCGCTGGTTTGGCTGCCAGCACGATGGGGTGACGCCCGATCTGATGGCGCTGGGCAAGGGGATTGCGGGCGGCGTGCCGATGGGCGCGACGCTGCTGCACGAACGCTTTGGCCCATTGCCCGCGGGCAGTCACGGCTCCACCTTCGGCGGCAACCCCCTGGCCTGCGCAGCGGCCCTAGCGACGCTGGATGTGTTGGAACAGGGCGATCTGCCTGGCCAGGCGGCGGTGCAGGGCGCGTATCTCCTGGAACAATTGCAGACGCGTGTGGCGTCGTTGCCGGTGGTGCGCCAGGTGCGCGGACGCGGTCTGCTGGTCGGCATCGAGCTGCGCACACGGGTCACGCCCACCCTGCAAAGCCTGCAAGCCCTGGGCGTGCTCGCGCTCCCGGCCGGCCCCACGGTCCTGCGGCTGCTGCCGCCCCTGGTCATGACGCCAGCGGAACTGGATCAGGCCGTGGATGCCGTCGCGGCGGCGCTCGGTGGAGATTAGCGGCCTCACCTCAACCCCCGGCCCCTTCTCCTCTCCGCGCGGCGGCCTCACCTCAACCCCCGGCCCCTTCTCCTCTCCGCGCGGCGGCCTCACCTCAACCCCCGGCCCCTCCCCCCCCCCAGAGGAGAAGGGGGGAAGAGGAAGGGGGGAAGAGGAAGGCTGTCGTTCGGTCTCCTGGCCGGACGACGCTGGCAGACATGCTCCAACCTTGCGAAGGCCCGCCGGGTAAGGAGCCTTTGTGGTCGAGATCGGTTACGGCTTGCCCGACGATGTGGGGAGCAGCCAGCCTTCGCAAGGGGAGACGGAGTCCGCATCTGAACTCAAAATGGGGAACTTGCACTATGAACGATACACAGGCTGTCCAACTCCTGCGCGACATGCTCGGCATCGAGAGCCTGTCGGGCGCTGAAGGGCTTCATGCCGATTTCCTGACCGGCCAGATGATAGCCTTTGGCTACACGAAGGCTTGCGTGGACGAGGCCGGCAACGCGGTGGGCGAGATGGGCGATCCCGCGGCGGCGGTCACGATCGTGCTGCTCGGTCATCAGGACACGGTGCCCGGGCGCATTGCCGTGCGCATGGAGGACGGCAGGCTGTTTGGCCGCGGCGCGGTGGATGCCAAAGGCCCGCTCGCGGCGTTCACCGCGGCCGTGGCGCGGATCGGCCCCCGCGCTGGCGTGCGCTTCGTGGTGATCGGCGCGACCGAGGAAGAGGCGGCCAGCAGCAAAGGGGCGCGGCACATCCGCGACCGCTTCCTGGCGGAGGGCATCCCCAGCGCGTGCCTGATCGGTGAGCCGAGCGGCTGGGAGCGGGTGACGTTGGGCTACAAAGGACGCCTGCTGGCCGATCTGCACGTCGCCTGGCCTTGCGGTCACAGCGCGGGCAACCGCCTGGGGGTCAACGAACAGGCCGTACACTGGTGGCAGGGTGTCATTGGCTACACGAAAAACTACAACCAGGAGCGCGAAGGCCCGTTTCGCCAACTGCTGCCCAGCCTGCGCAGCATGGCGAGCGGTTCCGACGGCCTGAGCGAGTGGGCCGACCTGCGCGTCGGTCTGCGCCTGCCGCCAGAGGCCGACATCCCCGGCCTGGAGCGCGAGCTGACCGGGCTGGCGCAGGGGGTCAGCGCGGGGCCGGCCGTGTGCAGCCTGGGCTTCTCCGGCCAGGAGCGCGCCTGGGTGGCCGACAAGAACAGCCCGCTGGTGCGCAGCCTGCTGGCCGGCATCCGCCGGGAAGGCGGCCAGCCCGGCTATCTCCTCAAGACCGGCACCAGCGACATGAACGTCGTCGCCCCGGCCTGGCACTGCCCCATCGCGGCCTACGGCCCCGGCGATGCCAGCCTCGATCACACGCCGGAGGAGCACATCGTCATCGAGGAATACTTGCGTGCGATCCGGGTGCTGGAGAGGGTGTTGGCGGAGATTTGAGACCGGGGATTGGAGACCGGAGATTGGAGATTGGAGATTGGAGATTGGAGACCGGAGACCGGAGACAGGAGACAGGAGACCGGAGACAGGAGACCGGAGACTGGAGACTGGAGACTCGAAAACTCCCTTCTTCCACGAAACTCGATCTCTGATCTCTGATCTCTGATCTCTACCTACACCAACCCCTGTGTTATAATACCCTCATCCCCCGTTCCGCCATCACCGCCGCTGGACGGCAAGGAGCATTCATGCAGCCATCATCGCCTACGAATACCGCCGCAATGGCCGCACCGGGGCAAGCGGAGATCGCGGCGGCGCAGGAACGTTTTCAAGCCTTCATGCACGTGCCAGACCTGGCGGCCATGCTCAGCTTCGCGGTCGGGGAGGATGAGGCCGGCCTGGACGACCTGGAACGCACGGCCGCCGCGCACCTGGCTGCGACCGAGGGGGATGAAGCGACGGCCATCCGTCAACGCCTGGATGGGCTGCGCCGTATCCGCATTGAGGATCTGCCGGCCGCCCGCGTCGTGGCCGCCGCCATGAACGCGATGAGCGCGGACGAGCGGCTGCTGCTGATTTTCGAGACGGCTAGTGAGTCCGCCGGCCTGATGGGGCTGGTGGCGGGCACGGCCGATGAGGATCTCGACCGCTTGGAGGCGGCGGCCGAGGCCAGGATCGCGGCCGTCAGCGGCGAGGAGGCCGCGGATTTGGGCCGCCGGTTGTATGCCTTGCGCGCCTGGCGCGCGGCCGCACAGGCGGCCCGTCGCACACTGGCCCCGTTGGGCGACGAGGGCGGACGAGCGCTGGTCGCCCGCCTGATCGCCTGGATCCAGACGCCCGACTGGCCGGCGTCGCAAGCCTTCCTCACCGACCACGCGGGCGAACTGGTGGGCGAGCAGGGCGCGGCCGTGCTGGCCCTGCTGCGCATGAATAACCCCGACAACCGCGACATCGAGCAGCACATCGGCCTGCTGGCGGCCTGCCGGCGTTTGGGCATCGAGGCGGCGTGCAAGTTCAACCGGCAACGCGGCCGGCAGCAGGCGCAGGAGCAGGCGCTGGAACGGCTGCAGCACAGCCCGCTCGGCCAGGCGGTGAGCGAGTTCGTGGAGGCGGAGGACGATGAGGCTGCGGCGCTGCTGCAAAGCCAGAACCTGCTCATCACGACCGACGCCCGCGAGACCCTGCAACTGCTGCTGGATGTGACACGCCAGGCGGGCGACGCGCAGGCCGAGGCGCGCATCGCCGCGGCTGGCGCTGGTGCAAGAAGCGCGGCTGGCCCGCCATGCGCGCGCAGCTCCGCCGTCTTCCCAGGGGGCGCAGATTGCACTTGGCCGTGAGGCGCCCCCTGGGCTGCAAGCCCTGGCGACCGACGGCGAGCAGATCAAGTACCTAGTCGTCAGCGCCCAAAACTGCACCATCGGCGACAACGGCATCACCATCAATCAGTTCGGCGTGGTGCCGTTGCAGTGGCGCCGCCCTGAGGAATTCCAGCGCAATCTGACCGAGAACGCCGTGGGCCGCCGCGCGGAGTTGGCCGACCTACGCCGCGCGCTGGAAACCGCGGGCAGCACAGCCGTGATCGGCAAGGGCGTAGATCGCGGGGTCAGCGGTGCGCTGCACGGACTGCCCGGCGTGGGCAAGAGCACCCTTGCCGCCATGTACGCCGAAGCGTACGCCGCGGATTACCCTGGCGGTGTGCTCTGGCTGCGGCTCACGCCCGACATGACCACGGCCGAAAGCGTCGGGCCGGAGTTGAGCCGGGTGGCCGCCTACGCGTACAGCATGGACGTGCAGGCCTACCGCCTGTTCGTGGCTGCCCAGCAACTTCCCGGCGCCAACCCGGCCGCCGCTCTGGCCGGCGCCCACTTTGCCCCGGAGATCGTGCGCGGCCTGCTGGCCGACCACGGCCGCCTGTTGTTGGTGGCCGACAACGTCTGGGAGCGCGCGGCACTGACGCCCATTCGCGCGGCTCTGCCGATTGATGCTCACCTGCTGGTGACGACGCGTGACGAACGTGTGGCCCGGGATGTGGGGCGACCCATGGAACTGGACGTGCTCAGCGTGCCGGATGCCCTGGGGCTGGTTGCTCAGGTCATTCCCGATCTCTCCCCGGCCCTGGCCGGCCGCCTGGCGCAGGCCGTGGGCCGCCACCCGCTGGCGCTGGAGATTGCCGTCGGCGACCTGGCCAGCCACGGCCCGGACGAATGGGCCGGCCTTGTGGCGCGCTTGGAAGCAGACATGACCCTGGGGCTGGCGCTGGACGGCGCGCCGCTGGACGATGACCTGACGCGCGTGCGGCGGCTGGAGATCGTCCTGCGCTACAGCTACGACGCGCTGGGGCGCGCGCCGGACGGTGCAACCCTTCAGCGCCACTTCCGCGCCGTGGGCTGTCTGGCCTACGAGGCCAACTTCGCCACCGATGCGGCCGCAGCGTTCTGGGAAGAGAACGAGGTCGCGGCCCAGGCGCAGTTGAACATTTTTGCCGCCCGCTCATTGCTGCGCCGGCAAGCGGGCGGGCGCTGGCGGCAGCACGCCATCCTGCGCGGCTTCGCCCTGCAACAGCAAGGTGCGACCGAGCGCGACCGCTGGCCCGAGCGCCACGCCCGCCACTACCTGGCCGCCATGGCCGCAGCCGACGACGCCCAACGTTACTACATCATGGCGCCTGACCTGCCCAACCTGCGTCACGCCTTCACCTGGGCGCTGCAGGAGAGCCTGGACACGGCCCAGGCCTTGTTGAGTAACTGCGCCGACCTGCTGCGTAGCCAGAACCTGGGCGCCGAGTATCTGCGCTGGGCGGACCGGGTGTTGGCGCAGGCGCAGCACAGCGGCAGCCCACGCGCCCTGGGGCAGGCACTGCTGAGTCGCGGCAACGCCTTGCAGGCCGCGGCCACCCTGGTCGTCGGCGAAGACCGCGGCGCCCGCCTGCGCCAGGCCCTGGCCGCCTACGACGAAGCCCTGCACATGCGGCGCGACGTGCCCCTCGACTACGCGACGACCCAGAACAACCGGGCGGTTCTGCTGCGTGATTTGGCGAGCTTGCCCGGCGAACCGCCGCGCCGCCTGGCCGCCTAGAAGCCCGCCTGCCGTGCCCCCCGCCCCCGAAACGGGCTAATCTGCTGAGTGATTTGGCGAGCTTGCCCGGCGAAGACCGCGGCGCCCGCCTGCGCCAGGCCCTGGCCGCCTACGACGAAGCCCTGCATGCGGCGCGACGTGCCCCTGACTGCGCCGACCCAGAACAACCGGGCAATCTGCTGCGTGATTTGGCCAGCTGCCCGGCGAAGACCCCCGCCAGGCCCTGGCCGCCTAGACCCCGACGCGGCCGCCCCTCGCCGCGACCCGACAACCGGGCTACTGCTGAGTGATTTGGCGAGCTTGCCCGGCGAAGACCGCGGCGCCCGCCTGCGCCAGGCCCTGGCCGCCTACGACGAAGCCCTGCACATGCGGCGCGACGTGCCCCTCGACTACGCTCAGACCCAGAACAACCGGGCGGTTCTGCTGAGTGATTTGGCGAGCTTGCCCGGCGAAGACCGCGGCGCCCGCCTGCGCCAGGCCCTGGCCGCCTACGACGAAGCCCTGCACATGCGGCGCGACGTGCCCCTCGACTACGCGACGACCCAGAACAACCGGGCGGTTCTGCTGCGTGATTTGGCGAGCTTGCCCGGCGAAGACCGCGGCGCCCGCCTGCGCCAGGCCCTGGCCGCCTACGACGAAGCCCTGCACATGCGGCTGCCCCTGCCTCGCGACCCAGAACAACCGGGCGGTTCTGCTGCGTGATTTGCGAGCTTGCCCGGCGAACCGCGCGCCCGCCCCCGGCCCTGGCCGCCTACGACGAAGCCCTGCACATGCGGCGGACGTGCCCCTCGACTACGCCAGACCCAGAACAACCGGGCGGTTCTGCTGGTGATGGCGCGCGGCCCGCCGCGCAGCGCCGGTGCCCCAACGGGCGGTTCTGCTGAGTGATTTGGCGAGCTTGCCCGGCGAAGACCGCGGCGCCCGCCTGCGCCAGGCCCTGGCCGCCTACGACGAAGCCCTGCACATGCGGCGCGACGTGCCCCTCGACTACGCTCAGACCCAGAACAACCGGGCGGTTCTGCTGAGTGATTTGGCGAGCTTGCCCGGCGAAGACCGCGGCGCCCGCCTGCGCCAGGCCCTGGCCGCCGCCGCGGACGCCGTGCAGCTGTTCGAGGTCTATCAACACGTCCAGTATCTGGAAATCGGCCGCGCGGTGTTGACCGCCATCACCGCGGCTATTGAGATGGACGCAGCCGCCCAGGATCCGCTGGCACTGGCCCTCTCCGCCCTGCGGGAGGTTGACTCCGACCAGGCCCTGGCCCAGGCCCTGGCCGACCACCCCGTCCTGCACGAGGCGCAGGCGCTGTTTGCCCTGGCCGGCCAGATCAGCCAGGCCCTGGCCGATCAAGAGCGTGAGACCGTGACCCGGCTGGCGATTTTGCTGGTCGTGCTGATGGAGAGCTACAATCAAGCTCATGGTGAGCAGATTGATGTCCGATCCCACACCGCGGTGATTGACCTGTGCGGCTGGCCATTCCCCTGGCCGGCCAGGTCGATGCTGGCCTGGCGACCGGGTTGCGCCAGCAGGCCGGCCGGGCCTGCAACGTCCTGGGCAATCACCACGCCGATGACACAGACGCCAATGATCCGGAGCAGGCGATCGCGGCCTACAGTCGCGGCCTCGCCTTCGATCCAACCAACGCCATGCTGCTGCGCAACCGCGCCGGCGTGCAGATCGAGCAGGGCGATTTCACCGCGGCGCAGGCTGATATCGAAGCCGCGGCCGCGCTGGAGCCGGACGCGCCGCGCCTGGCCGCTCTGCGCCGCGATCTGGCCGCCGCGCAAGGCTAGACTTCCGCAGTCTGTACATTCGCAGCTTGCATACCCAGAGGAGGAAGCGATGTCCACAGCCCAAACCCTCGCCGCCGCGGACCAACCGACGCCGCGTCTGACGCGCGCCGAGGCCCTTCTCTTCCGCGATCGCTGGCAAGCGGTGGCGGAGTTCGAAGCCCAGGAACGCCGCGCGGCGCCGCTCGATCTGCTTTGGCAGCAGACTGAAGCGATCTGGGATTTTGCATCGCTGATGGGCTGGCTGGTCCGTGGGGCTGACACGCAGGCCGAGCTCGGCCGCGTACGCGCCCGCTGGACCAAACTAAAGGAGAGTCTGCCATGACTACATCCGCGACAGTCCGACCCTTGATGAACGCCCTGGCTGCAGTGCAACTGGTCCTGGATGCGTGGTCGCAACAAGGCGTGATCATCCCCCCCCCCCCCCCGCCCCCCCCCCCCCCCCCGCGGGGCCCCCCCCCCCCCCGCCGCCCGGCGCGGGGGGGGCGCGCCCCCCCGCCGGGGGCCGGCCGGCCCGCCCCCGGGCCCGGGCCCGCCGGCCCCGCCGCCGGGCCCCCCCGGATGAAAGCCGTGGCGCACCGCCGCCAAGATATGGAAGATATCCAGGCGGTGATCGAACGTCATCCCAATCTGGACCGCCAGCGGATTCGACTGTGGGTGCAGCAATTTGCCGAGGTCCTGGAGGCGCCCGAACTGTGGACCGACATCGCCGGCTGGCTGGAATCCAAGCCCGCGCCGCGCTCGCGCAGGAAACGCGTATGAACGTAGTGCTTGCCTGTAAGCGTTCAGACCCTCACCCCTCTCCTGACGACCGGCCCCCCCGCGTGCTTTCCCGACGGGAGGGGGCCAGACGGGTGCCTCACCCCCCCTCCCGACGAAGCTCGCGGGAGAGGGGCCGGGGGCCGCCCCCTCTCCGCGTGCTTTTCCACGACGGGAGAGGGGGCCAGGGGTGAGGCATGAACGTTATGCTTGCCTTTGCATCCGTTGATGGTCAGGACGCCGCGGCGCGTCTGACCGCCCTGCTGACCACCCTGGGCGTCGCCGTGGTTGAACCCGGCCCTGACGCCGCGTCCGCGCCGGTGATCGCGCTGCTGACGCCGGCCGCGCTGCGCGATCACCGGGTGCTGCGCCACCTGGGAGGACCACGCGGCGCGGGCCAGCCGGTCCTTCTTCCCCTGGCCGCACCGGCGCCGGCCGACTTCCCCGCGCCCGCTGACCTGGCGCGCATCATCGAGTGGCTGCACGCGCCGGCGCCGGCAGCCGGGTCCAAGTATCGAATCCACATCGGCCAGGCGACCAACACCATCATCGGCGACAACGGCATGATGGTCAATGTCTTTGGCGCGGGCGGGTCAGCCGTGGAAACCGCGCACCTGGTGACCGCGCGCCGCACAGCAGCCCGGTGCGCCGATGAGCGCCGCGGAACTGCGCGGTTTGTTGGCCCAGGTGCAGGCGCAGGTGCAGCAGGTGGACGCCACGTTGCGCCAGGGCTTCGGCGCCGTGCTGATGCGCTTCGACCTGAGCGAACAGCGCATCATCGGCCCGATCCTGGCGCGCCTCGACGAGCAGCACGCCGCCGAGGTCGCCGCGCTGCTCGATCTGCTCGACGCCGCGACGTTGACGCATGATGAGTTGGCTTATTGGCTGGCTCCGGTCAGCGCGGCCCTGCTGGAGTTCAAGCAAGAGGCTGTCCACATCCAGGATCAACCGCTGCTGGCGAGCGTGCGTCAGACCGCTGACCTGATCGAGGCGCCGGGCCTCGATGTCAAACACAAGCTCAAGCTCACCATCCCCATCATCCCCCTGCTGCTCGACTACGAAGGCGAATTCGAGTTCAACACGAAAATGAACCTGGAAAGCGCCTGGCAAGCCCTCAAGCGTCTCGTGACGCGGCGCTGAACTGCACCGCCAGATAATAAGACCGACCTGGACAGGATGAACAGGATGTACAGGATGAACAGGATGTTCGTTTGGTGGTGGGGAGAACAATCGGCGCGCAGAGCCACCTATCCTGTCAATCCTGTACATCCTGTCTGAATTCCAGGCAGACCCAGCAGTTACCCCGTGAAGGCATTTTCAACGAGCAGCCTGGCGGCTCGTTTCCACCGCGGCCAGCAGGGCGGTGAACGCGTCCGCGGGGACTTGACGCCCTCGTCCTCAAGCTCGTCCGTCACTGCGTCCATCACGATCCCCAGCGCCTGCAGTTCGGCCAGGGTCTGGCGGGCGGCGTCCAGGTCTTCTTCCAGGCTGGCGGGCCGCACCCGGCCGTGATCCAGCAGCGCGGCCAGGGTCTGCGGCGGCATGGTGTTGACCGTCTGCGGGCCGACCAACTCCACGACGTAAAGCACATCGCTGTAGGCCGGGTTCTTGGCGCCGGTGGATGCCCACAGCGGGCGCTGCACACGGCCGCCCCGGGCCTCGAGGGTCTGGAAGCGCTCGGCGGCGAAGACCTCCTTGAAGTCGGCATAGGCCAGGCGGGCATTGGCAATCGCGGCCTTTCCACGCAGGTGAGCGTCCTGGTCGCGCAGGCGGGCATCTATCTTGCTGTCCACGCGTGAGACGAAGAACGACGCCACCGAGCTGATCGAGTCGAGCGGCAGCCCTGCGGCCACGCGCTGCTCCAGGCCCTGCAAGTAGGCGTCCATCACCTCGGCATAGCGGGTGCGGGAGAAGATCAGGGTGACATTGACGTTGATGCCCGCGGCAATCGCGGCGCTGATTGCGGGCAGGCCGGCCTTCGTGGCGGGGATTTTCACCATCAGGTTGGGGCGGTCCACGCGCTGCCAAAGCTGCCTGGCCTCCGCCAGCGTGGCGTCCGTCTCATGCGCCAGATACGGGCTGACTTCCAGGCTGACGAAGCCATCTCCCTTGCCGCTCTGGTCGTACAGCGGGCGAAACAGATCTGCGGCGGTCTGGATGTCCGCGATCGCAAGCTGCCAGAAGATCTCCTGCGCGCTGAGGCCGGCCTTTGCCAGCGGGAGCAGCCCGTCCGCGTAGTCGGCCGATTTCGTGATCGCGTTCATGAAGATCGTCGGGTTGGAGGTCACGCCGCGAATCTCCTCGCGGGCGATCATGCCGGCCATGACACCATTGTCCAGCAAGCCGCGCTGGATGTTGTCGTACCATACCGACTGGCCCGCGGCATGGAGTGCTTGCGATGCGTTCATGTTCTTCTCCTGATAGGGGGATGGGGGGATGGGGGAATGGCGGTCTTATCATTCAGTGGCGCCGGCCGCCGCGCAGAATCTGCCGGATTTCGTAACTACTCAGCCATCCGTGGAGCCGGACTCTCCAACGCCTGCGCCAACAGCCGCTTCAGGTCATCCAAATCCGGCGGTTTGAGAAGCCAGCCGGCCAGGCCCTGCGTCTTCAACCCCACCAGCTCGCCCTCCAGCGGATACCCGCTCAGTATCACCACCGGCATGGTCAGCTCGCGCGCCCGCATGGCCCGCAAGAGCGCCTCACCGCCCATCACCGGCATCATCAGGTCGCTGAGCACCAGCGCAATCGTGTCGCCACGCGTCGCCAGCACGGCCAGCGCCTCTACGCCGTTGCCCGCGCTGGTCACGCGATAGCCCATCATCTCCAGAATGTCGGACATGGCGTCCAGCAGCACATCGTTATCTTCCACGATCAGGATCAACTGCGCGTCGCCGCCGGCCGCCGCGGCTGGAGCTGGCGCGGGGTTTTGCGCGGGCGCGGCCTCTGCCACGGCTGGCAGGTAGATGGTGAAGGTGGTCCCCTGGCCCACGGCTGAGTCCACCGTGATCTCGCCGTTGTGCTGCTTGACGATGCCGTGGACCTGCGCCAGCCCCAGGCCGGTGCCCTGGCCGCGCGGCTTGGTGGTGAAGAACGGCTCGAAGAGGTGCGCCTGCGTTTCGGGCGCGATCCCCGTGCCGCTGTCCGTCACCGCCAGCCGCACCCAGGGGCCGGCCGGCAGGTCGGGCCGCGGGGCCGTCTCTTGCTGCGCCAGGGTCAGGCGCAGCGTGCCGCCCGCGGGCATGGCGTCGCGCGCGTTGACCGCCAGATTCATCAGCATCTGTTGCAGCCGCGTAGGATCGGCCAGCACCACGTACTCGCCCGGCTCGCACACCAGGGTCACTTCGATTGACTCAGGCAGAGTGCGGGCCAACAGCTTGACCTGCTCCTTCAGCAACGGCCCCAGGTCGAGCGGCCGCCGTTCCAGCACCGCGCGGCGGCTGAAGTCGAGGAGCTGCTGGATCAGCCGCGTAGCGTGGCTGGTCTGCTCGCTGATGATAGCCAGGCGCTCACGCTCGCGCTCGGCCAGGCCAGGGGCACGGGCGATCAGCGGCGCCTGCAGCGCGATGATCGCCAGGATGTTGTTGAAGTCGTGGGCGATGCCGGCCGCCAATTGGCCGACGGCGGCCAGCCGTTCCTGCTGTTGGAGCTGATCGCGGAGGTCGCGCGCCTGCGTTACATCGTTGATGACCAGTACCCAATGTCCCGCCGCAGGGCTGTTCGCGCTGACCGATCGGGCGATGGCCTCGAAGATGTGCCGGCCCACCCGGACTTCGTGCCACGGCCCGCCGCGCTCCGCGGCAGCGAACAGCTCGGCCAGGGGCAGGTCGCCCAGGTGGGTGAGCCGCTCGCCGACGGCCGCGCCGGCCAGCGTCACCAGATCGCGCACACCCGCCGGGTTCGCCAGCAGCACCTGGCCGTCGGCGTCCAGCAGCAGCACGCCTTCGGGCACGGTGTCCATGATCTGGGCGATCTGTTCGGCCTGGGCCTGCACCTGCGCCAGCAGCCGTTCCCGCTCGGCCTCCGCCTGCTTGCGCTCGGTGATGTCGCGCACGATGGACACATACAAGTCGCCTTGGGCGCTTTCGATGCACGCGACGCTGACTTCGATGGGGATGCGCCGCCCACTGCGATGGAGATTCAGGCTTTCGAACGCGACATGCCCGTGACGCGCCAGTTCGTTTCTGACGACGTTGCCGGATTGTCCGCGCACTTCCGGCGCTTGCAGGTCCGAAACGCGCATCGTGAGCAGTTCCTCGCGGCTGTAGCCCGTCAGCTCGCCCATGCGCGGATTGACCTGGAGGATTTGGTCATCGGCGTTATCCACGTGGATGGCGTCATTGGCGCGCTCGAAGATGGCGCAGGCGCGCCTCGTTCTCACGCAGCGCCTCCTCCGCCCGCTTGCGCTCGGTGATGTCATGGCCGATGCCGATCAGGCCGATCACCTGGCCGGCGCGGTCGCGCAGCGGCGCCTTGGAAGTCAATTGCCAGCCCTGGCTGCCATCCGGCAGGATGAAGCGCTCTTCGCGATTGAGCACGGGCTGGCCCGTCTGGATGACATGCTGATCATCGGCGTCGAAGGTTGCGGCCAAGTCAGGGGGAAAGACCTCGAAGTCGGTCTTGCCCAGCGCCTCCGCCGCCGAGGCGACGCCCATTTTGCGGATGTCAGCCGGATTGGCCAGGGTCTTACGGCCGGCGAGGTCCTTCACGTAAACCGAGTCGGGCAGGTTGTCCACCAGGGTGCGCAGCAGCGACCGCTCGGTCGTCATCGCTTCCTCCACCCGCTTGCGTTCGGTGATGTCCTGCGCCGCGCCAAAAATGCGGGTTACCTTTTGCCGCGTCGTCCCACACCGGGCGCATAATCGCGCAACCAGCGCGTCTCGCCGCCGCGCGTCACGAAAACGCATTTCCGTCACGTCCGCCTTTCCTGCCGCCGCGCTGGAAATGCTCAGTCGCAATTGGCAGATCTTCCGGCAGGACGATGCTGAAGAGTCCGCCGCGCGCTTGATTTTCCTCTAACGAGTAACCAAACATGGAGGTGAATGATTCGGTCAGCCATTCGCCCCGCGGGGTTCCGTCCGGCCGGATGCGGAGCTCGTACGCGTAATCCGAGACAAGTTCGGTCAACAGGCGAAAACGCGTCTCGGATTCTCGCAACGCCTCCTCCGCGCGCTTGCGCTCGTGGATCGGCGCTTCCTCGCACGCAAAGGTACGCCACGGCAATGGCTGCATGGCGGCGAACCATCGGCCGGATTCGACCACGTAGTCCAGCGTGGGGCCTTCATACCTCCCACGGCGGGCTCTCCGTGGCCGGTACCTGGTACATCACCACGCACCGGGCAGGCCGCCGCTGGCGTGTCTGGCGGGGTGGTCAATCGCGCCTGATCGCCGCCATCCGGCAGGTTCAGGTAGCAGTGCGATGTCCGGCGGCCGCGCGGCCACGGCTGTTTCGCCGGTATGCGCCAGCGTGCCGCCGCTGTCTCGATCCCGACCGCGATGTCGGCAGCCTCGAAGGCGCGACGGATGGCCTCGGCGGCCGCCGGCTCGTCGTCTCCGATGATGATCCGCAGATGGGTGGCGTCCATGGCAACCTCCTAATAGTGGTAACTGCTGGGTCTGCCTGGAATTCAGACAGGATTCACAGGATTGACAGGATATTCGAACTCTCGTGGCGGTAGTTTTGCACACCGCAGAGCAAGAATCCTGTACATCCTGTTCATCCTGTCCAAATCGGCCTGCAGGGTGAGCAGTTACTAAAAGTGGTCAATCGGGTGTGGGTGGTGCAGGGTCTTACGCGTCCAGCACAGCCCGCACCCTGGCGGCCACGTCGGCCACGGCAAAGGGCTTCTGCAGCCAGGGCACCCCGGCCTGCGCCAACTCCTCGTAGCCGCCCTCGGCCAGCGCGTGGCCGGTCATGAAGAGCAGCTTGAGCGCCGGGTGCGCGGCGCGCAGCCGGCGGTAGAGTTCCAGCCCGCCCATCTCCGGCATCACCATGTCGCTGAGCACCAGGGCCACGCCGTGCCCTGGCTCAGCCAGCGCGGCTAACGCCTCGTGACCGGTCCCGGCCGACACAACCCGATAGCCCAGCCCCTCCAGCGCCTCGCCCACCGCTGCGCGTGCGGCCGCGTTGTCCTCCACCAGCAGGATCGTTTCGCTGCCGGTCGGGAGGTCCATGGCGGACGCGGGAGCCGGTGCGGCCGCCGGTTCAGCGCAGAGCGGCAGATAGAGCGTAAGGGTTGTGCCCACGCCCATCTGGCTGGTGACGTCAATGGCGCCCTCGTGCTGCTTGATGATACCGTAGACCTGCGCCAGGCCGAGGCCGGTGCCCTGGCCGGGGGCTTTGGTCGAAAAGAACGGCTCGAAGACCCGCGCCAGGTGCTCCGGCGAAATCCCCGTCCCCGTGTCGGCCACGTCCACACGCACCCACGGCCCCGGCCCCAAGTCGGGCAGCGGGGCTGGCTGGCCGGGCGCCAGCGTCAGGGTCGAAAGGGTGAAAGTCAGGCGGCCGCCCTGCGGCATGGCATCGCGGGCGTTGAGCGCCAGGTTCATCAGCGCCTGCTGCAGCCGGGTGGGGTCGGCCTGAACGATGTACTCGTTGCGGTCGTAGCGGATGCTGAGCTTGATGTGTTCCGGCAGGGTGCGTGCGAGCAGATTGACGAGTTCCTTGGCCTGCGAGAGCAGGTCGTGGGCATTGCGTTCCATGGGCGCGCGCCGGCTGAAGTCGAGGATCTGACGAATGAGGTTGGCAGCGTGATCGGCCTGTTGTCGAATAGTGGCGGCGTAGCGCTGGTGGCGCGGGGCCAGTTCGGGCGCCTTCTCGAGCAGCCCGGCGTAGAGCATGATGGCGCCCATGATATTGTTGAAGTCATGGGCGATGCCGGCGGCCAGTTGGCCGACGGTGGCCAGGCGCTCCTGCATCTGGCGATAGCGCTGTTGGTCGCGCAGCTCCGTAATGTCATTGGTGATGAACAGCCAGCTTTCGGGCGCCGCGGCGCTGCTGATGGGCTGAGCCGTCAGCGCGATGGTGCGAGTGCCGACGTGCAGTTCATGCCATTGGCCCGATGGGGGTGGCGCCATCAGTTCGGCGAGCGGCCGGCCGCCCAGGGCGGTGACGCGGGCGCTGATCTCAGCGCCAGTCAGCACGGCCAGATCACGCCGCGCCGCCGGATTGGTCAACAGTACCTGGCCCGCAGCATCGAGCAGCAGCATCCCGTCTGGCACGCTTTCGACGATCTGCGTGATTTGCTTGGCCTGCGCCTGCACCTGCGCCAGCAGTCGCTCGCGTTCGGCCTCCGCCCGCTTGCGCTCGGCGATGTCGCGTTCCAGTGCGCGGTTCGCCTCTTCGAGCTGCACCATCTTGGCTTCGAGCTTGCGGATCAGGGCATGATTGTACTGCTGATAAAAAGGTTCATCGGTCGGGCGCGGCTCCTCGTCCGGGGCCAGCCGCTGCGCGGCGTGATTTGCCAACACTTGGCGCACCGCCTCGACGAAGGCATCCGGCTCGGCCGGCTTGACGATGAAACGCGCCGCGCCCAGGCTCAGGGCAAGCGCCTCGTCCTGCGCATCGGTGTAAGTGGCGGTGTAGAAGACCAACGGCACACGGCGCAGATGCTCATCGGCCATCCACGCGCGGCACAGGCCGAAACCGTCCATGCCGGGCATCAGGATATCGGTGATGATCAGGTCCGGCGCCTCGCGGCGCGCCATCTCCAGCGCCTCGATTCCGTTGCGGGCTGACCGCACCGCGTAGCCATACGTCCCCAGCAGCACCTGCAGCAGGTAGAGATTCTGTTCCTGGTCATCCACGATCAAGACTTGGGTCATCGTTCACCTCCATCGGGTACCCATTCATCACCGGCGCCGGTAGGGGCATGATCTGCACTGGTCAGACACATGGGTAGGGATCGTTATTCAACGCAAAGGCGCAAGGGCGCAAGGGCGCGAAGGGCGCAAAGAAGACGGATACAAGGCCGGCCAAGTCACAGATGGCTGGCTTTGTCGCTCGTTCGGCGCCATTATAGCGTGCCAGGGGCTACAACGCAAAGGACGGCCAATGCGGGGAGGACTTGGCAGGTCGCAGCGGCTCAGGTATAATGGCATTAATAATTGGTAATACCACATGATAACACAAACAGCAGACCACTCGCACAATGACGAAGCGCACCGTTCGTTCGGGCGCTCTGTGCTGGCGCTGGAGGCGCGTATGACCACGTGTGAACCGACCTTTCGGGCGTTACGGCGTGAAAAATTAAGCGAACAGATCAGCCGGCAGCTCCTGTCGGCCATTACGCAGGGCTACTACGCAGAGGGCAACCGGCTCCCTCCTGAACGCGACCTGGCCGACATGTTCCAAACCAGTCGCGTGGCGGTGCGCGAGGCCTTGATGACCCTGGCCGCGAAGGGTATTCTGAACGTGGAGCATGGCCGAGGCTCCACCGTCAACCCGCGCACGCATTGGAATGTGCTGGACGCTGGCCTGTTCATGCTGCAGAACGGCGAACTGGCCTTCGAGCAGTTGAACGAAGTGCGGACCATCCTGGAACCGGAAATGGCTGCACTGGCCGCAGAACGGGCGACCCCGGCAGGCCTAACGGCCATGGCCGCACTCATCGCCCAACCTCATGCAGAAAATGTCGAGGAGCATGTGGAGTTCGACACCAGTTTTCATCTTGAAATCGCGAAGGCGAGCCAAAATACGGTCCTCCTGATCCTGATGTCGTCCATTACGGATTTGTTACGCGAGAGCCGCCGGCGCACCTTTCAGGTGGCGGGCGAGTTAGAGCGGGCCTGGGAGTGCCATCGTCAGGTCTATGACGCGATTGCCGCGCATGATCCTGTTGCCGCACGCCAGGCGATGGCCGATCACATGGTCAGGCGCAAGGCCCCCCCCCCCCCCCCCCCCCCCCCCCCCCCCCCCCCCCCCCCCCCCCCCCCCCCCCCCCTCCCCCCCCCCCCCGCCCCCGCGGCCCCCGCCCGGGCAGCAGCTGGGGAAGACCCCAAACGCCCCACGAGACCACGATTTTCCGTTCCTCCTCCGCGTGCCTTGTCCGTGCCCGGCCGAGGCAGCGCACCGCTGGCGAGCCGCCGCCGAATGAATTCGGGGCTACGGGGCGTTCCGCCGCAAGGTCGGCCTGCGCCGACCGGAATGGTTACAGTTTGAGGATAACGCTAAATGCATAACGAGACCACGATTTTCCGTTCCTCATCAGCGTCCTTGTCCGTGCCCGGCCAGTCAGGCAGCGCACCGCTGGCGAGTGAACTGCTGCTTGCATGGGGTGGATACCTTTACGCCCATCATCACGCCGCCGCAAGCTGCCATTCTGGGCATCGGCCGTCTGTTACGCAAGCCGGTGGTGGTTGCTGACGACCGCATCGAGGCGCGAACCCGGCTGAGCCTCAGTTTGACCTTCGATCATCGCCTGGTTGATGGCGCGCCGGCCGCGCGTTTCCTGGCACGGGTCACGCAGTTGATCGAGTTACCCTACCTAACGAGGCGATGCTGGAACTGGAAGAAGTGTTTCACCTCGACTAAGGACAGGAGGCAGCCATGCCAGAATCACAGAGCGGGTACGCCGCCCTCGCCGATACGCTTGCCGGCCGCGGCCTTGATCTGGCCCGCGTGAAAACCGCACTCAAACAGCAGCACATCGAAACCCCGTCCTGGGGCTACGGCGACAGCGGCACACGGTTCAAGGTCTTTGCCCAGCCCGGCGCCGCGCGCACCGTCGAAGAAAAAATCGCCGATGCGGCTTACATGAACCGACTAACCGGCATCGCGCCCAGCGTCGCCTTGCACATCCCGTGGGATACGGCCGCTGACTGGGCGGCCCTGAGGCAGTTTGCCGGCGAACTCGGCATCAGGCTAGGGGCCATCAACCCCAATCTCTTCCAGGACGATGTCTACATGCTCGGCAGCGTCTGCCATCCTTCAGCGGCCGTGCGCCAGCGCGCCAGAGATCACATGATCGAGTGCTGCGCCATCATGCAGGCAACCGGCAGCGACATCCTGTCGGTGTGGCTGGCCGATGGCACGAACTACGCCGGGCAGGATAGCATCCGCGCACGCAAACACCGGCTGCAAGAGACGCTGGCCGAGGTCTATCCACACCTGCCGCCTGGCAGCCGCATGTTGCTTGAATACAAATTCTTCGAGCCGGCCTTCTACCATACCGACCTGGCCGATTGGGGCATGGCGTACGCGCTCTGCCAAAAGCTTGGACCGCAGGCTGAAGTTCTGGTGGACACGGGGCATCATGCGCAGGGCACCAACGTGGCGCACATCGTGGCGCTGCTGCTGGACGAGGGCCGCCTGGGAGGCTTCCATTTCAACGCGCGGCAGTACGGGGACGATGATCTGATCGTGGGCAGCACCAACCCGTGGGAACTGTTCGTCATTTTCAGCGAACTGGTCAGCGCGGGCGAAGGGGCAGCCAATGTGGCCTACATGATTGACCAGAGCCACAACATCGAGCCGAAGCTGGAAGCCATGCTCCTCAGCATCCTCAACTGCCAGACGGCCCTGGCCAAAGCCCTGATCGTGGATTATGCCGCCCTGCGCGCCAGGCAAGAGGCCGGCGACGTCCTCGGCAGTCATCTGATCCTGGCGGACGCGTTCCAGACCGATGTGCGTCCCCTCCTGCGGCAAGTGCGGGCCGAAATGAATGTGCCGCTCGATCCGCTGGCCGCGCTCAAAGCCGACAGCTACGTGCAAACGGTGGCCGCGGCCCGCGGCGCGGCGCACGCAGCCAGCAGCGGCTACCCCGGCGCCTGACTCAGGCAACGGCCTGCAGGACACGCAAGGCCCGCAGGGTGGGTGCATTGGGCGCGAAGGCGTTTGGAGCACGAAGGCACGAAGTGGCACGAAGGGCGCGAAGCACGAAGGGCGCGAAGGGACGCGCCGCGGCGAGTAGGTTTCTCATGTTTGGGCTCCATTGGTATGCAGGGCCATTATCGCGCCGCGTCACAGGCGCGTCAAGCGAAAATTGGCTCAGCAGACGAAAGGGCATTTCTCAATTTCCTCGTTCGTGGAGTAAACTATCCCTGTCTGCCGACGCGACGCGTATCTCATCGCGAGCGTTTGGAGCGCGGGCGTTTGGATCACGAAGGCGATCACGAAGGGCTCGCACGTTTGGATCACGAAGGCGCGAAGTGGCACGAAGGGCGCGAAGAGACGCGCCGCGGCGAGGGCCTTCGCGCTTCGTGTCCTTCGCGAACCTTCGTGGCTTCGCGCTCCAAACGCCTTCGCGCTCCAAACATCCGTAGCATGTGAGTGATCGCGCCCTATTTCGAGGCCTTGCCGGTGCTCTGTTCGACCCTGAACTCGACGATCCGGCGAATCAGGTCCTTGGGCAATGGCTGGCCAAGTGGGAACTGCACCGAGCCCTTCCCCTCTTGGGGCGGATCTTCTTGAACGCCCGCCCGCTGGCGGGATAAAGCCCGCCCGGAGTTTGCCGGGTGTTCGTGGTTCGCTAGCCATGGATTGGCCGCCCCTCCGCCCCCCCTTTTGCTCCCCCCCCCCCCGAGCGAAGCCCCCCGCATTCACCCCCCGCTCGTCTTCTAATTTGTAGGGCGCCGGCGGGTATCCGCGTCTAGCAGCCAGGGGAGGGGATCGGCGAGGCGTTGCGTTTGCCATGACATAGGTCACTCCTTGTTAGCGTAGCGTTTCTCTCTCGCCTACCAAATGCCCGGCAACAGGCGATAACGCACCTGGCGCGCATAGCCGGCATAGCCGATCAACTCCACCTGCAAGGTGCGGTCTTCGAGTGCCGTGCGGAGGATGAGCAGGAGGACGCTCAAGCCGCTGATGATCAAAGCCGGCCAGGAAGCGAGCAAAACCGGCACAGCCAGTTCAAATAGAATTGCGCCGATGTAGGCCGGATGCCGCACGTAGCGGTACGGGCCGCCACGGACGACCGTGTGGCCGCGCTCAGACTGAATGCGCACAATCTGCGAGAAGAACGCGTTGGAAGCCGTCGCCCAGACCACCAGGGCATAACCCAGCACACACAGGGCCAACGCAGCAAGCTGCGCCGCCGCAGGCAAGCCGCCTGTCCAGTCATAACGCTGATCCAGTCCGGCGATGATGTAGCGCGCTAACTGAATCAGGCCCAGAAGGCTCATGATAACGGTGTCCCACGGTTTTGCCCCCTTACGCGGCCCCAGGCGCTCAGCCAGCAGGCCTGGGTTGAGGCGGATGAGGGTGATGGCCATCGCCGCGATCCAGGCGGCCATGACCGCGAGCGCGGCCCAGCCCGGCCACCAGTCCAGCCGCCCGGCGGGCCAGAACAGTGCTACGCCCATGCCGAGGAGACCAAGGGTCTCGCGGATGGCATATCGTACCATGAGCTTGGTGTCCATGTCCTTTCACCTCACAGATCACTATTCAGAGGTTCTCAAGAACGCCCACCACCTGCAACCACGGCGGTTCGGGAGACGGATTGTTCTCGATCCGCATGCCCAGCTTTCTCATCACCCCTATCGAAGCGACATTGTCATCCATCGTCGTCGCGATCACACGCCGGAGCCGCAGATACCGGAACGCATAATGGATCAGCGCTTGCGCGGCCTCCGTTGCGTAGCCGTGGCGCTGATGGGCTGGGGAAATCGCATAGAATAGGCCAAACTCCGTTGAGTAAAGGCTGGCGCCTCCCAAACGGTCGCCAGGGGCGAAGCCAGGCAACTGTTCAAAGGGGGCCAGGCAGGGCACAAAGCCACAAGCGCCGATCAGTTGCCCCGTTGACTTGAGGACCACCGCGCGATCGCCATACGGCGGCTGGTGGAGCTGCGCGAGTTGCGCGTCATTGAGCACCGCCCACTGCAACCACTGGGCGCGTTCGGTAAGCGTCTCCATCTTATCGGTACGGAGATCTGCCTGGCTCAACTCAACATCGAGGAGTTGATAAACGTCCTGCAGGTCTTCGAGCACAAAAGGCCGAACCAGGAGGCGTGCGGTTTCGAGAACGGGCATTTGGGTCATGGCGCTAATTTGTTATCCTCCAAATCAGTTCCAAGTGCACAGATGGCATCACAGGGTCATTATCGCGCCGCGTTACAGGCGCGTCAAGCGGAAATTGGCTCAGCAGGCGTAAGGACATTTCGCGTTTCCCCCGTTCGTGGTGTAAACTACCCCCGTCTACCGACGCGACCCGTGTCCACACCGAAAGGAGTTGCCATGCTGACCCTACGCCGCATCTGGAACGACCTCCGCAAGGGCGAAAACGTTGACCTCTACCTGACCATCGCGGCCGCGGTCGCGTTCGTGGTGTTGAACCTGGTGGGTGTGGCCCCCACGACCTTGCTCGCGCCCTTGACGCTGGCCGTGCTGGCGCTGCTCGCGATCACGAGCCTGGGCAACCGCCACCGCATGGACGAGCTGCTGCAGCAGCGGGAGCGATCGCTCGACGACTTCTTCCGCGAGGAGTTTCCGCCCAGCTACAAGTCCGATCTCGAAACTGCTGAAGAGCTGTGGCTGGTGGGCGTCAGTCTGCACCGCACCGTGACCAGCAACTACCCGCTGCTCGAACGCAAGCTCCAGCGCGGGCACCGGCTCCGGGTCCTGCTGGTGCACCCGGACGGCGCGGGGCTGGAGATGGCCGTCGCGCGCGGCTACACCCGCCGCGACTTGGAGAAGAAGCGCCAGGAGATCCTCTACGTGCTGGACTTGCTGTGCGACCTGCGCCAGGCCGCGCCCGGCCGCGTCGAGGTGCGCACCATCCAACACCCGCTGGCCTACGGCGCGCTGGCCGCCAACCCCGACACCGGCGCCGGCGCGCTCTACCTGGAGCATTACTGCTTCCGCGTAACCACGGAGTCCATGCCGCGCTATCTCTTGCGCGTGCAGGACGGCCGCTGGTATGACTTCTTCAAGACCGAGCTCAAGGCACTGTGGGCGGCCGGCGCGGACTGGTCGTGCCAGGAGGGAACGCCATGACACCGCAAGCTGATGTGTTGCTCGTGACTGTCACCGAAGTCGAGGCTCAAGCCGTCTTCAGGGTGTTTCTCACAGCAACTGGCCAGAAGGCGCGGCCCGAGACGATTAACGGCCGAGTCTATCATGACCTGGGTATCGTGAACGACGTTCGCGTGTTCATGGTGCAATCCCAGAAGGGGACGAGCGGCCCAGGAGGTTCCCAAGAGACCATTGGAAAGGGTATCGAAGCCCTTTCGCCTTCAGCGGTGATCATGGTCGGTATCGCCTTCGGGGTCAACGAAAAGAAGCAGACCATCGGCGATGTTCTAGTTTCTGAACAACTCATGCTGTACGACTTGCAACGCGTTGGCGTGGACAAGGAGGGTCGGATCGATATCATCCCGCGCGGCGACCGGCCGCACGCCTCCACCGATTTGTACAACCTGCTTCAGAGCGCTGACCTCTACCAGGTAGATGAAGAAGATGAAGAAGACGAACCCTCCAAGGGGCTCAAGGTGCGCTTTGGATTGGTTCTTTCGGGCGACAAGCTGGTAGATAACGTTGACTTTCGAGACCAGCTCATCAAGTTCGAGCGAGAAGCCATCGGCGGCGAGATGGAGGGCGCGGGATTGTACGTAGCTTGCCAGGACCGCAAGGTGGATTGGATCCTCGTCAAGGCCATCTGCGACTGGGCGGACGGCAACAAGGGCATGGACAAGGACGCGCGGCAGGCGACCGCCGCGCGCAACGCCGCGCAGTTCGTGCTGCACACACTGCAAACGGTGGGGTTGAAGTTGGAACGACGTGCGGCGCTCGCATCCCCGCCGCCTGTCCCACCCTCGCCGCCGCCTCCCCTCCGTTCCACCTTACCCTCGCAGCCCTACTTCTTCGGCCGCGCAGCGGAACTGCAGAGCATTGCCGAGGCGATTTCGCCCGAGGCGCGCACCTGGGGCGCGCTGATTGACGGCCCCGGCGGCATCGGCAAGACCGCGCTGGCCGTGCGCGCCGGCCACCTGGCCCCCGCACAAGATTTCGCGGCCAGGATCTTCCTCTCGGCCAAGGTACGCGAGCTGACCCCCGCGGGCGAGCAGCCGCTGGCCGACTTCATGCTGCCGAACTACATGGCGCTGCTGGCCGAGTTGGCCCGCGAGCTGGGGCAGGCCGACATCGCCAGGAGCGACCCGGCCGAGCGCGCCAACACGGTGCGCCGCGCGCTGGCGGGCCAGCGCGCGCTGATCGTGATTGACAACCTGGAGACGCTGAACGAAACCGAACGCATGCGGGTCTTCCAGTTCCTGGCCCGCCTGCCGGAGGGCAACAAAGCCATCGTCACCAGCCGGCGGCGCAGCGACGTGGACGCGCGCGCCATCCGGCTGGACCGCCTGGCGCTGGCTGACGCGCTCTCGCTGCTGGACGAGTTGGCGAAGCGCAACCGCCTCCTGGCGCGTGCGACCGCGGCCGAGCGGCAGGCGCTCTACGAGCTGACGCACGGCAACCCGCTGCTGATCCAGTGGACGGCCGGGCAGTTGGGCCGGGGGCAGTGCCGCACCGTGGCCGCGGCTTGCGATTTCCTGCGCGCCGCGCCGGCGGGCAACGACCCGCTGGAATACATCTTCGGCGACCTGGTGGAGGGCTTCAGCGAGAGCGAGACGAAAGTCCTCGCCGCGCTGACGCACTTCACCCAGCCGGCCAAGGTGCCGTGGGTAGCCGACCTGGCCGGGCTGGCTGAGCCGGCCGCGCTGACCGCGCTGGAAGACCTGGCCGACCGCGCCCTGGTCGTCGCCAGCCCCGACGGCGCGACCTTCCTGCTGCCCCCGCTGGCCGCGCACTTTCTGCGCCGCCGCCGGCCCGAGGCCGTGGCCGCGACCGCCGGCCGGCTGACCGACCGGGCCTACGCGCTGGCGCTGGAGAACGGCTACCAGAAGTACGAGCGCTTCCCCGCGCTGGAGGCCGAGTGGCCCACGGTCGCCGCGGCCCTGCCGCTCTTCCTGGCCGGCCCCAACGACCGCCTGCAAACGTTGTGCGACGCGCTCGCGACCTTCCTGAACTTCTTCGGCCGCTGGGACGAGCGGCTGGCCTTGTTCGAGCAGGCGGAAGCTAAGGCAGTCGCGGCCCAGGATTGGTCGAAGGCGGGCTGGCGCGCCGATGGGGCTGGATACATGTGCTATCTGCGCGGGCAGGCGGCGGAGGTGCTGCACTGGGCCGACCGGGCCGCCGAACACTGGCAGGCCGCCCGCGCCGGCGCGCGCGAACGCGCCTCCGCCATCCGCCTGCGCGGCCTCGGCCACGGGTTGGCGAAGGACTACGCCGCGGCGATTGCGGCGTACCAGGAAGCGCTGGCGTTGTGGCGCGCGCTCAACGCGGAGAGCGAGGACGTGGCGATCGGCCTCAACAGTCTCGCCCGAGCCGAGCAGCTTGCGGGCGACTACGCCGCGGCGGAGCGCGACTACGGCGAAGCGCTGCGCATCGCGCGCAAGATCAACGACCGCGAAGGGGTCGCCACCTACACCGGCAACCTGGCCGAGTTGGCGCTCGATCGGGAGCAGTGGCCCGAGGCCGAGCGGCTGGCCCGCGAGGCGCTGGCGCTGGCCGAGAAGCTCGGCCGGGCGGAGTTGGTGGGGTTCGACTGCCAGCGCATCGCCGTGGCGCTGCTCCGCCAGGGCCATCCCGCGGAGGCGTTGCCCTTCGCCCGCCGCGCCGTGGAGATCATGGCGAAGCTGCGCTACCCGGATCTGGACGAGGCGCGGCAGGTGCTGGCGGAGTGCGAGGCGGTGGTGAGCGTGGGCGGGGAGCACCGCCAGCTAGGGCGAGTTGGGGGTAGGTTGAGCGACATGAATGCGGCCCAAGGCGGCTAGTTTACTGAAGATGCGGGCCAATAAAACTGGCTCGGGCTTTTCGGGAAGCATTTTAATGGTCTCGGTCACATATTTGGCACCGCGATAGTGCGCTTTAAGGTCTAGGACGCTGCAATCTGGGTCTGTGTCGTGGAGATTGCGCAGTAAGCCCTGGGAGAAGTTGACCATGAACAAAGAGAGGTTGGCGGCATTGGTGACGGCGGTTTCGGAGACATTCATGAAGTCCTCCAGGCCCCAATACTGTTTAGCGTCCCTGAAGTTGAACTCGATTTGGAATCTCAGACAATAATAGTCAACCAGTTTGTCGTAGGCGAGCGTGAGATCGCTGCTGAACAGGGTGACATGGGCGTAGGCTTGCGTTTGCAGATGAGTTTTCAGGATAACCACGACATTAAGCGGCTGGCTAAACTCTCTATGCAGGCATCGAATATGGTACATGCGAGTTTCGATCTGGCCGTCAACGGTCGTTTGTTTTAGGTACTCGACTGGCAAGTTCTGGTAATCCAGCTTGTCGCCGTATTTGCGGTGCGGCCCACGCCCTTTGTAGGGGCCAGTATAAGGTAAGTACAAGGCCGAGTCGGAGCGCAGCTTAGAAATCAGATGTAACTTGCACTGCTGCACCATGTGCAGGGCAAAACGGTTACCAAAATGCCCGTCCAGGGCCAGATAGGTCAGAGGGATCAATTTGCCCATAAGTTTGAGTTGAGCTTCCAGCATGGCTTGGATGCGAAGCAGTTCCGGCGACAGGGTGATTTCGGTTGCCGCTTTGTTCTTACTGCCTTTGGGGCGGCCCGGCTTGCGCGGCTCAGCCGGTTTGGGCGTCTGCTTAGCGACTGTCTTGGCACGGTTAGCCGCTTTTTCTTCCTCGCTGCGCACGACTTGCTCGATCCGCAGCTGAGATGAGCGGCGTTTTTTGGTGTTGACCAGTGCCAAACTGAAAAAGGCCAGGCCGGGAATCACACGGCCGAATACCCCCGCAAAAAAACGATCCAGCCCGTGGGTGTGGTGCCCCGCTTTGCTCACCACCACCTCGTCGCCAACCATGATGTAGACATCGTCTGGCCGATATAGATGCTGGCGGAAAAACGCCCAAAACAACGTCGCCCACGGCACTACCGTGTAGAAAAAACGCTGTACCGTGCGATAACTGCCCCCTTCACCGGCCCAGCGCGAGATGCCAAGCATGGTCACCCGCCCTGTCATGGCCAACACTGCCGCAATGATGCGGCTGAGTTGGCGCAGCGTCGTCGCCGTCACTAATGATTCGATACACTCTAAACGTGCTACAATATCAGGCATGGGCTTTCGCTAGTCCTTGTGTTGTGATTTTCGTAAACTATCAACAACAACTTTACTACGAAAGCCCGTTTAGTTCACATTTGACTTACCCCCATTTTGGCGAAGGTATTGATCGGCGAAGGCGTCCGCCTCATCACGCCGAGAGAATTGCCACCCAAGAACTGATCCGTGGGGTGGTCACGGTGTGTGTTTAGGGTTCGTGAAAATATGACTTCTCGTGTCTCAGCGTTTTCTCGGCAAAATGCGGAACCTGCTCTTCACGAACCCTTCGTAATTTGTTCTATCAAAAGGAGTTTGCGATGAAAACCCATTCTGTGATTCTGACTGTTGTCCTTACGCTGGTGTTTGTACTCTCCCCACCTGCGGAATTTTGTCGTCCCAGGCGCCCCGCCGGTTGTTTGGGCTGACGATGGCACTGTCGAACCGGGCTCGCTCTGTTCCGGAGGCCCACCGCCCGATGACCGCAGTGGCCTGGGTATGTCCAGGGCCTGCATCCCCTTTCGATCCGCTGCGGGTCGAGCAACTGCAACGTCAAAACCGACGGTACCATCCGGTTGGACATACACCCGCAAACCGGCTACTTGCGGTTTATCGGCACCGATCCTGCTCATTTTCTGACTGGGCCGCACCTGACGGCCAGGTCATCGTGGAGCCTGTGGCTGCCAAGTTTCACCTTCCTGCAACAGTACGGCACGTTGTTTGGTTTGGGAGTGATCCGGCTCAAGAACTGCATGTCAGGCACGTGCGTACAAGCGAGACGGGCTGTTCTGTACGCTTTCAGCAAGTTCATGCCGGCATTCCGATCCTGGCCGGAGAGATCATCGTCGAGTTGGACGCAGAGAGCCATGTCTACTCGGTCAGCGGCGAAATCCTGCTGGGACCGGCGGTGTCATTAGAACCTGCGATCAGTGCTGGACGCGGCCCATGAAGGCGTTCGGCATCCTGGGCAAGGAATATGGCTTCTGCTCCACGGACACCTCTTCGTGACGATCACGCCAACGTTGTGGATTTACAATCCGATGCCTAAGGGCGCCCGGAAATGGTATGACATCTCTGGTCTGGCAATTGGAGGTGACAACTCACGACTTGGCGCCGATCCGAGAATTGCGTTGGTGGATGCCCAGCGCGGAATCGTGCTGCCCCATTTCAACCAGGTGGACACCGCGCAACCGCCTGACTTGCAACACCAATCACAGCTCGACGCTACTTCAGGAACCCTGGTGTGCAACGAGTCCAATCCTACGGGCAGCGGAGGCGATACGCATGCGGTGGGCGCTCGCGGCGCGCCGGGCACACGTATGATTTCTATAAGGCTACTACGGTCGGGATAGCATCAATGGCGCCGGCATGTCGCTGGATCTCCAGTGTCCATTATTGCCCGCCGACGTGGCCAGGCGCATGCCCATACAACAACGCGTTTCTGGAAATGGAAGCCAGATGGGTATGGTGACGCCGTCGGTTATGCACTGGCCGACGACGTGCTCGCACACGAATTATCGGCATTGTGTGACCCAGCATGAATCCGGGCCTCTTTACTACTACCAATCCGGCGCCATCAATGAGTCCTTCTCTGATCTCAGGGGCGAGTTCGTTGATCTTACCAATGGCGCCGGTAACGACACGGCGCCGGTGCGCTGGTTGTTGGGTGAAGATATTGGCGGCGGTGGCGCCATCCGCAATATGCAAAATCCCCGCCTTTCAAGCATCTGGATAAGATGACCAGTGTCTATTACTAAACCGGCACTGGTGATAACGGGGCGTTCACTATAACAGCGGCGTCAAAAGTAAGGCCGTCTTTCTCATGACCGATGGAGGCTCATTCAATGGTCGAACCGTCACGGCTCTCGGCATCGCCCAAAAACAAAATCTACTACGATGTGCAGACTAACCGCTTGGCCTCCGGTGGCATCTTTACGGCGATCTGTACAACCTTGCTGTACCAGGCCTGCCTTAGTCTGGTCGGGACGGCCGGTATCACACCGGCCGATCGCCAGGAAGTTCAGGATGCAAACCGATGCCGTGGGAATGAACCTGGAGCCCGTGTCCGGCTACAATACCGACGGGTGTCTCTGCCCGCAAGCAGGCCAGGTACCCAATACCACTTACTCTGATGATTTCGAAGGCGCTCTCACGAACTGGAT